>JBOFYZ010000001.1:0-40581 GCA_051654925.1 Lachnospiraceae bacterium
TACCACAGTAAAGAAAGAACTGGATGGTTATCTTCTTGAATTGGACGAACTGAACAAGCAGATGGAAGGCTCTATGTCTCCAGAGGAACGGGAGGATATAGAGACTAAGGCAGCTGAATTCGTTCTGAAGAAAAAGCGACTTGAAGAGTTGTATGCTCTGGCTCCGGAGTTCACTCGGCTGACAGAATTTAGAGATAAAAAAGCATTTGAATTAAGCAGTAAGCAAGCCGCTTATGATGAAAAAGAACGGATCTTAAACAGTGAGCAAGAAGCTTTGGAGAGAAAAGCAGCACTATTGGCTGATTCAGGATGTATCGATCTTGATAATGCAAGATGCCATTTCTTAGCTGATGCGGTGGAAGCTAAGAGCCTTTTGTTAGATTATCCAAGCAAATTCTTTGCTCTGGGAAAAGAGCGGGATAAAGCCCTTGATGCGTTGGAGAAAGAGTTGGCCGATGCTGAGAAAGAACGTGAGAATCTTGGTTATGCTCCGGAAACTATAGCTGAACTGCAACAGGAATGTAATCAGCTGCAGTGTTTTGATAAGCAGTTGAAGTCATTACAGGAGGCGGAGAGTCGTATTGCCTTAATTAAAGCATCTGCCGCCAACACGCAGTTAAATATATCCAAGGTAGAAGAAAGGCTTGCTACGCTCAAAATGCGAGCCGAGAGTATAGAAAAAGAACGGCTTAAATATCAGGATAATCACAATGAGCATGAGCAGCTCCTACGGGAAATTGAATCATTAAAGCCATGGTTGGAAAAAGAAAAGCAGCTGCCGGTTGCCAGGGAGCGTAGAGAAAATGCAGAGCAGCGGTTTGTTGAGCTTGGAAACGAAATTATCAGTTCGGATAATGAAATCTGGAAGAATCAGGATCTGGCTCAAGTTGAAAAGGCTGCATCTGAAGGTATTGAAGAATTGGAAACCCAGGTTCAACAACTGCAATATGATGCGGATCAAATTACCAGAGAGTCCAGAGCCAATCAGATCAAAATCGGCGGATTGAAACAGAAAGTAGAAGAAGTAAACCGGATGAAGAAAGCTATTGCAGCAATTCAACTGGAAATTACGGAAATGTCAGAAGATGCAGCAGATTATGACCTCCTGAAGCTATCATTTGGTCAGGATGGTATTCCGCATCAGATCATTCGGACAGTAATTCCTAAGCTATCGGCCACAGCGAATAATATACTTGGTCAAATGACTGGCGGCCAGCTGGGAGTTGATTTCGTCACAGAAAAGGTCCAGACCAATAAAAAAGAGGTCGTGACTTTGGATATCTTCATTGAAGAGTACGGCCGGAGTAGCTTACCTTACCTTTCTAAATCTGGTGGTGAGAAAGTAAAGGCTTCTTTATCGGTAGTTTTGGCTCTGGCTGAAATGAAAGCATCGACCGCCGGTATCCAATTCGGTATGTTGTTCATTGATGAACCACCGTTCTTAGATGCTGATGGGATACAAGCATACTGTGACGCTTTGGAAATCATCCGGGAGCGGTACCCGAATATGAAAGTCATGGCGATTACCCATGATCCGACCATGAAGAGCCGGTTCCCTCAAAGCTTGGATGTAGTTAAAACAGAAAATGGAAGTAAGGTCATTTATTAAATGGCCTTGCTCCCAAGGAGTTAGGAGGCGATACGATGCCAAACAGGATATTAAAAGAGTCAGTTTGTCGATCGGAAGAAATTGACGCCTTATCCTGGTTTGAGGAAGTACTGTTTTACAGACTTATTGTGAATTGTGATGATTACGGAAGATTTGATGGCAGACTAAAAATTATAAAAAATGTTTGCTTCCCTTTGAAAGACATTAGGGAATCGGATGTTGAAAAAGCTCTTAAGAGGTTATCCGCATTAGGACTGATCCGAGTGTATAGCACACAGGGACGATCCGTTCTGGAACTGATAACTTGGGAGAACCATCAATCTATCAGGGCAAAAAAGAGTAAATACCCGGCATTTGATAGCACTTGCATGCAAATGAATGCAGATGAAAGCAAATGTTCCCGTAATCCAATCCAATCCGAATCCAATCCGAATCCAAAAAACAATATGTGCAAAGCCGAAGCCTTAGCACTGTTTGAACGTCTATGGAAATTATATCCTGAGAAAAAGGGTAAAGGACAGGTCAGTGAAACGAAAAAGCTTGCGATTGCTGAGGTTGGCGAAGAAGAGATGTTAAGGGCTCTTGAGCGGTATCAAAAAGAGCTGAAGAAAGATAGTTGGAGAAAAATACAGAATGGGAGCACGTTCTTTAATTCTGGATATATTGATTATTTGGATAATAACTATGTTCCTGGTAGTAATAGCCAGAAGAGTGGTAATAGTTTTCACAATTTTAATCAGAGAGATACGAATTATGACAGCCTTGTTATGGCGGATGTCAAAAACTGGATCACTCAGGATGATGGTAAACCGGTATGAGTAGAGTGAAGTGCCGATCCAGAGGGACGGATGAAAAGAATTTCATGAAAATCTTCAATGAACTCTGTTATAACCGACAATATTGGCAAGTTTGGAGTGACTTAATGACAGTTATGGCTTGTAGTTTAGCGAATGTCGCCGACAGAGCCCCTACACGATTTGAAAGTAGAGAGAAAGAATATCAGGCTTGCATTGAACGACTGGGAGGTGTTGAAAAGCCAAGCCATTTGTTTGCTATAGTTGTTGAGGCTTTGGAGAGCAATTCGGATCAGGATTTTCTGGGTGCATTATATATGCAGCTGGAGCTGGGGAATCATTGGAAAGGGCAGTTCTTTACACCCTATTGTGTATCTCGGGCAATGGCTGAATTGACGATGGGAGATTGTCGGCGGCAGATAGAGCAAGATGGTTGGATATCTGTATGTGATTCATGCGTCGGTGGTGGTGCAATGCTGGTGGCAGCCGCCAATACATTACGTCGGCAAGATATAAATTATCAAAACCATGTGCTTTTTGTCGGTCAGGATATTGACCGGATAGTCGGTATGATGGCATATATCCAGATATCCTTGCTGGGGTGTCCGGGATACATAGTAATTGCTAATACGATTACAAATCCGTTGATCGGGGATCCGCTTATGCCGACGGAGCAGAAAGGGCAGGAGTTTTGGTATACTCCGCTTTATTTCAACCAGGTGTGGCATTGGAGGAGAACATTCCGCACAATGGATGCTCTTTTTCGTAATCAGCTAGAGCAGAAATTAGAAAAAGAAACTGAGCAAAAAGCTGTTTCAAATCAAATTATTAGTAGAACCCAAAAATCTAAACAGGCGAGAAATGAAATGAACGGACAGATTTCACTGTTTGATAATTGGGGTGATATTTGTTGAGAGGAGAATACAAATGGTAGTTAAAGAAATTTTAAATATTGGTGTAGATCATATTCATCCCCATCCAGATAATCCTAGAAAAAATATCGGGGATGTTTCGGAGTTGGTAGAATCAATCAAAAAGAATGGTGTCATGCAGAATCTGACGGTCATTCCAGGGCATGCCCTCATAAATGAGGAATGGCTTGAACTTGTCGAGAAATATAAGTCTGCTCCGGATGAGGAGACGCGGCAGAAAATGAATAGTCGATGGAACGATGAAGGGTACACATTGATCATCGGGCACCGGCGCCACGCTGCAGCTCAACTTGCTGGCATTACGGAGTTGCCCTGCCGGATTGTAGAAGGGCTGAGCCAGAAGGAGCAGGTCTCTACGATGCTGGAAGAGAACATGCAGCGCAATGACCTGACGATCTATGAGCAGGCCCAGGGGTTTCAGCTGATGCTGGATCTCGGTGAGACTGAGGCAACGATTGCTGAGAAGACTGGCTTCAGCAAAACCACGATTCGGCACAGGATTAATATCGCAAAGCTGAACCCAAAAGAGTTGCAGAAGAAAGAACAGGATGATAGTTTTCAGCTGACGCTCAAGGATCTGTATGCCCTGGAGCAGGTGGAGGATGTGAAGACCAGGAATAAGATCCTGAAGGAGGCCAGAAGCTCTCAGGATATTGCTTCGAGGGCAGTGTTTGCCGCAGCTGAAGCGAAGCGAGATAAAAGAGCTAAGCAGATTATCAAGATGCTTAAGCCGCTGGGAGTGGAAAAAGCGCCGGAAAATGCCAAGAATGAGCAGTATCATGGCAAGTGGGAAACCGTCAAGGATTTTGACCTAGACAAAGATGTGCCGAAACAGATCAAGTTGAAAGATTCGGATACATTGTATTATCTGCAATGGTACCGATCGCTTCGGGTAATAAAAAAATACAAAAAAGGTAAGAAAGTCGAAACCCCGTATGAGGCTCAGCAGAAACAGCGAGATCGGGATAAGCGGAAAATTAAAGCTCAACTTAAGGCGATGGATGCGGATCGGAAAGAGTTTATCCAGAATATTATCACTGGCAAGATAGATCCCGTAAAAAAAGAGAATGATGTAAGGGAAAAGATCTGGAAGGTTTTGTTTGAAGCACAAGCCGGCCTGTGGCCGTCGAGTATGAGACGGTTCTTCACTGCTAAAGACAATTATAGCTGTACGGAAGAGGAAAGGACTGCAGCGCAGAGTCAGGTTGATAGCTTGAGTTTTACTCATTCCATGCTGGTCATGATGCATCATGCTATTGCGGATATCGGGGATATCTATGATTGGCAAGGAAAATATAAATCAGAAACAGGTAAAGCACTGATCCATGCTTATGAGGTGCTGGAACCTTATGGTTGGTCGTTTGCTCGGGAGGACGATGAGCAGCTGCTTGATGGGACGCATGAGTTGTATGCAATTTCAGAAAGGTAAATGGGGATATGCATAAACAAATGATTAGAAGTATCCGCAAAGGTTCGGCCCAGTGGAACGAAGATGATCGCCTGAAGTTGGCCACACTGCTGATCAAGTGTGGGTATGCTGCACAGATATCTCATAGAGTAGTCCCTGGCCAAGAAAATAAGTCGAATGCCCCTAAAGAATATATCGTGGAATTTTGGGAGGAAAAGAATGAATCTAAGCAAAATTGAGTGGTGTGATCACACATGGAATCCTTTAACCGGATGCAACCACGGTTGTGAATACTGTTATGCCAGACGGATGGCCGGCCGGTTCTCGCTGGATGTGAGAATGAATAAGGCATCTGAAGATCAGTATCGGATTGAAGATGGTGTTTATATTCTGGATGATATTTTCGTATCCAATCATGGCCAGTCAGTGGTTTATCCTTTTGGATTTGAACCAACATACCACCGGTACCGCCTTTCGATGCTGGATAAGTTAAAGGTAGGTAATCGGATTTTTGTCGGGGCAATGACGGATATATTTGGCAGATGGGTAAAGGATGAATGGCTTACAGAGATTTTCTCTGTTTGCCAGTCACATCCGCAGCATGTGTATATGTTCCTGACGAAGAACCCGGAGAGATACTGGGAACTAGAGGACAAGGGAGTTCTGCCGGTAGCTGATAATAATTGGTACGGATATTCCTACACCAGAAGTGGAAATAGTTCCTGGGGTAGCAAGTTCAGTAACAAGCATAGTTTTGTATCGGTCGAACCGTTATTAGAGGATCTGAGTACAGGCCTGTTTAGTATTAACTGTATGTGTCCAGCTGCAGAGTGGGTAATTATTGGTGCTGAAACTGGTCGCCGCAAAGATAAGGTTGTTCCTGAAAAAGAATGGATAGATAAAATCTTACTTCATTGCGACAAGTTTCAGATACCAGTGTTTATGAAAGACAGTCTGAAGGATATTGTTGGTGAGGAAAATATGCGGCGGGAGTATCCGGCTGCAATGGAAACTTATTTGCAAGACAATCATATTACCAGTAAACAAAAAGAACGGTTATTTGGCAATTGTGCTAAATGCGGTATAAACGAAAGAAAAAACAGGATGATTGCACTAAGTGCCCGGGAAAAACGCGGGGTGCAGGCGAAGCAGATCGGGTTCCTGTGCAAAGCGTGTTATACGAATTTTTGCAAAGAGCTGAATATGAATCCTGATTTTGAAAGATAGTATCGGAGGAAAACAAAATGGAAATCAGAGAAAGAATTATTGAATTGTTACAGAGCACCGAGAGAGAGAACATTGATAAATTGATTGCTCATATGGATGAAAGCGGATTTTTCACAGCTCCCTGCAGTGGCAATTATCATTTGGCTTATGAAGGTGGTTTGGCCGAACACAGTTTGAATGTGTGCAACCTGGCAATGCAGCTATTACATACGTTTTACGAGCAACCGTATATTGAATACTGGCGGAATTCAGTAATTATTGCAGCCATTCTTCATGATTTGGGGAAGGAAGGACAATTTGGAAAGCCGAATTATATCCCCAATATGCTGAAAGGCCGGGCGACGAAAGCTGATCCGCATCCAGAGCCGTACCAATCTCCTAAAAAACCATTCACTACTAATCCGGAGTTGCTGTATGTGGATCATGAGATTCGGAGCATTCAGATTGCATCGCAGTACATTGAACTGACCGAGGATGAAAGCTATGCAATTCTCAACCATAATGGCATGTACAGTAATTTAAAGTACGCTTATTCTGGAAAAGAAACCGCATTGAGTCTCATAATTCATTGGGCTGATATGTGGGCGGCCAGAATTGTCGAAGTTGGAGATTGTGAGGTGGAAGAATGACAAAGAAAAGAGGCGGCCGACGGGACCGGAGTGAAGCAGCAATTCATGATAAGGCTGTGAAAGTACGGAAAATGACGGACCAGCAATTAGTTGATTACATACATGATCGTGTTGAAAAAGCCCGGAGTGAGGGCTTAAATCAAGGGAAGAGAATTGGATATGATGTTGGGTATTTGGCCGGCGGTAAGGCAGCATCTGAAGCATTAGAGCCAATCTCCAGAGTGGCAGAGTTCCTTGATCAGGTTGAACTTCCAGGAGTCGGAAAAGTAACTATTAATAAGCTTAAACAGGCAGCTATGGAGGGGGGATTCTTTTGAGTGATGTAAGTCGTGTAATACAAGGGCGGCGGTCAAAAGCTTCCGGAGATAGATTTGAGAATATATTATCTGCAGCTTGCCAGTATTATCGTGAAAAAGGCATGGCGATAGTGGAAAAAACTCCGGAGCCGATGCGGCCCATAAAACCGTATGGCAACCGCCGGATGGGACAGTATGTGGCTTGCTTTGTGAAACAGGCTCAGCCGGATTATAAAGGGGTGCTATGTGACGGCCAGGCTATCATCTTTGAAGCTAAGCATACTGACAAGGATCGGATTCAAGAGTCAGCCATTACGATGACGCAGCGGCAGAATCTTGATGATTTCCAGCGGATGGGGGCACAGTGCTTTGTCATGGTTTCAATGGGATTCGATATATTTCATCGGGTGCCATGGTCTGTATTTGGCAATATGAAAAGTCAATTCGGACGAAAATACATGACACTGGAGGAACTGGAATGGTATCGCCTTGACGAAAAGAACGGGATTGTTTTAATTCTGGAAGGAGTGGGGTTAGATGGGTAGACGTACAAACCGAACAAATAGAGCTGGTGCGAAATTAGGCTTGAACAAACATAAGCTGGGTGTTCCAGTAAAACCAAAAGATTTTGATTTGCGCTCGCTGAACGACAAAGTTTCAAAAAAATACAATACAGGGGAGAAATCTAATGCTCTGGTGTAATGGAATGAATTGCTGGTGTTCTGATATGGATCCGGAAGATAAAGAGATGTGTGGCTGTGATGGAGACTGCAAAGGCTGTGATATGTGTGAGGATATTGAATAAGGAGATGAGCTGATGAAGACAGTAGAAGAATTAAAAAACACGTCTAATTTGCTGATTTGTCAAATTGGTAGTGATGGTGGTCATGGGTATGTTCATTATGGCAGCCTAAAAAATTGTACAGTAATTTGGTCTTATGGTGGTGGATGGGAGCATGTTTCAATTGCTCCCACTGGTAGAACTCCTACATGGGATGAAATGTGTAAAGTGAAAAACATGTTTTGGCATGAAGATGAAACGGTTATTCAGTATCACCCAGCTTCATCTGACTATGTTAATTTAAGTAAAACCTGTTTGCATTTATGGAAACCGATTGACCAGAAGTTACTAATACCACCTCAAATCTTTGTCTAAGGGGTTTGTGGTTCGGAAGGAGAAGAAAGTATGAATGTCAAGATTGAGCCAAGAAGAGCGGATGAAAAGGGTGGTATTGCATGTTTGCCGCTGGTAAGAAATGTACCTGCTCCGAGAGCAAAAGACTGGAAACAGGTTGAATGTAAATGTTGTGGGGCAGCGTGCTGGGAATCGGATCTGGCTCGGGAAGTAATTGCCGGCGGAACTAAGGCAGCTTGTACCATGTGTGCTCTGAAAGCTGGAATGAATACATAAGGAAAGAGGGCGGCAGCGATTATTTGTCAGAGTTGTGGTAGGAAGCTGAAAGATACAAAGAGTGTTGAAAGAGGGTATGGACCGGTTTGCTGGGGAAAGGCGGCCGGCCGGTATTCTCGTTCTTCAGAAGTTAACACGGATATTTGGGCAGATTATAAGGTGCCTGGCCAGAGATCCATTTTAGATGATTATCCAGAGATTTTACCAGAAGGAGGTAAACAACTATGAGTAATATATGTCCGAAGTGTGGAAAGGGATACAGCGAAAGACCAGCTCTGTCCCGGAAAGATAATAAAACCGACATCTGCCCAGCTTGTGGTATGTGGGAAGCCATAACAGCTGCTCGTATGGCTCCTGTCCCCAATGTTTCATCATTCAAATTCAGGGTATGGGATATTCTTAGCAAAAAAATGTTGGAGTGGGGAAACGTTATGAATTTGCCAGCTTGGGAGATTTTCCCCGGAACACCGGAACAAAGAGCTTTTAATGTGATGCGTTTTACTGAGAAGAGGGATCGATCTGGTAGAGAAATTTATGAGGGAGACATAATTGAAAACCATTTTGGCATCAAGATGAAGATTTGTTACGGAACGTATCCGGCTTACTGTCCGGCGGATGAATGTTATATGGACAGTGTTGGCTTTTATGTAGAGACTCCAGGTTATCCGATGATGCCAATTGGCCCGTTAGATGATTATGCAATGGTTGTCGGTAACATATATGAGACGTCGGAATTGATGGAAATGTAAATATATTTGGCAGAGAAAGGAAGATTGGATATGTTAGAGGTAGGAGATAAGGTTGTAATGAACGATACATACAGGGTTGCAGAGCAGAACAAAGGCAAAGTATTTGTAGTAAGAAGTGAGCCTTTTGATATTTGCGGAACGGAGTGTGTAATGCTGGAAGATTACAGTGGCGGTTATGCTGCTGATGGTCTGACGATTGTGAAGTAAATTAAAATTTAGCAAAGGAGGTAAAGGGAAGTGTACAAAGAACATGGTTGCGACAATTTTAGCTGCATATATTCGGATTTCGCAGATTGCGACAATGGCAAGTCGGAAAATTTTGGTGAGGAATGTCCACATAGTGAAGATGGATGCGAGGTTTTTAACTGTTGTGAACGCTGCAACAATATGAATACATGTGCTACATATAATGGTTAATCGGCAGCAGCCGGGAAAGCCCAGAATATACGGTAGTGGATATATATACAATAACGGTTGATTAAATTAAATTTTGATGGAGAAAAAATCAAATGAAAAGAGATAAGCGAAAGGAGTAATAACGAGTCCCGGTAAACCGGGTTGATCTGTGAGGGTGCTAAACACAGAGAACAAAAGGACTGATCAATAGCGTGAAGGATATACAGAGGGAACAACTATGTGAAAACTGTATATAACTAGCATGGGAAGCCAGAAGTCTTATCCACGATACAGAGTGATTTGTTCGTGGTGTTATGAAGCAAATAATATGCTATAGCGGAGGTCATTCATCCGCACTAGTAGCAATAGAGGCAGTAAGAAAGTATGGCAAAAATAATGTAATATTATTGAATCATGATATAAGTTCAATCGTGGAGCATAAAGACATCAAGAGATTTAAGCAAGAAATTGCTGATTATCTGGATGTCCCAATTACTCCAGCCAATATGAAAGGTTTTGAAACCATGACACCGCTAAAGGTAGCTATGAAGGCAAAAGCTTTTCAGGTAGATGCTGGTAGAGCATTGTGCACTAGCAAATTAAAAACGGAACCATTTTACAAATGGCTAGACGAAACATACCCAGTTGCTAAGGGGGATGTCTGTGACAATGCAAAAGTACTATATGGATTTGACAAAAATGAGCCAGGAAGAATCCAAAGACGAGTTGGTGTCATGGCAGCTAAAGGATATAAGACTGATTATCCTCTTGCTTACTGGGATCGAACAGTTGACAAGACAGAGGATATAGGGATTAAGCGTCCTGTGACGTACAATATCTTTAAGCACGCAAACTGTTTCGGTTGTTTAAAAGCAGGTATGCAGCATTGGTATGTGGTTTATTGTTTGCGGCCAGATATTTTTACAGAGGCAATCAAAGCTGAGGCAGAGATTGGCTATAGTATTATCAATGATGTCTATTTAGAAGAATTGATCCCAAAATACCAAGAAATGCAAACGAAGGGGATTTGTCCGAATGACAAAATAAATTCACAGTCATTTTGGGCGAAAGTAAATAACACACTCCCAGAGCAAATGTCATTTTTGCCATGTGAGTGCATGATTGATTAAATTAAACTTTTAGGAGGTAAGAGAATATATCATGAGACAAAAAGCCTATCAGTTAATCCGCGAAAGTGCGGATAGGAAAAAGATAGATAAGATAGCTGACGGAATTGAAGCAGGAAAAATAACAAAGGAAAATTTCTGGGATTCAATAAGAAAATTTACAAAGAATGTGTATTCCGACCACTCAATTGGGCGATGGCAGATTATTAGTGAGTGGTTCTATGAGCAGTTAAATTAAGATTTAGAGGAGGTGAAAGTTGTGTTAAAACCAGCACAGTCACGCAAAGACGATTTACTAAAGGAAATAGTAAGCACCTGGTATGGCGAAAAAACTATGTATTGGAATTGTTCATCATATGACTCGATTATCTCGTTATCAGATGACAATTATTACAGTCATCAATTTGTAAGTGTTGATAATAAAGGAAACCTTCAGGGCTACATTACCTATGAGGTAGACCGAGCGGCGAACAAGACTAGCGGATTCGGCATTATAAGCTTTAATCGTAATCCCATGATATTTGCCGCTGATATAAAACAGGCAATAACTGATATTTTTATAAAATTCGGTTTTTCAAAGATTGAATTTTTTGCCTATGCCGACAATCCGGCAATCAAAACTTATCGAAAGTTTATTGTTAAATATGGCGGTCGAGAAATTGGTGAATATAAGCGCACTGCAAGGTTGCAGGATGGTAAGTGGCATGATGGCGTAATGTTTGAATTATTCCATGAAGATTTCAAGCAACATAATTAATTTTTGACAGTGGTGGACCATTTTGCCGACCCTGGCAAATTGGTTGTAACACAAAATTAAACAAAATTAAATTTGGAGGTGCGGAGATGGATGTGCCAAAGAAGTGTATTAATTGCATGCACCATAAGGTTGCCGAACATGGAACGGATTATTGCGACTATGTAGAGCACTGGAACGGATATGCTATGAGTGATGAAGAATACGAGTTGCTGAAAATTGAGCATGAAATATGCTGTACTGGGAACTGTTTTTGTTGTGATATATTTGGAAATTGTAAGCGTTTGAGTGCAGAGTCAGATGAGCGATTCCCAGGGGAAGATTAAATTTGAAAAGGAGCATTAGTCATGGATGAACAGAAAATTGAAAAACTATACATATTATTGGAAAGAGCCAATAAAGAAAATGACACAGAGTCTGTAGCAGCGTTAAGATGGGCAATATTCACTTTAGAAAACCTTAAATAAGATTTGACGGAGGATGTTATGCGTGTAGAGATAAAAAAGCCAGATACAGTTCAATTCTGCATCTGGATGGATAAAGAAGATGAGCTATATGGTAGATGTATGTGGGCAAGAGTAACATTTGATAATATAAATTGGTCGATGATGGCTCAATCAGATTGCGGAGACTATTCTTACTCATGGAGTCCGGAGATAAATCGTACCTTTTTGCAATTGATGCAACAGATAGACGGACAATATTTGCTGGGCAAAGTCGCAGATCGTACCAGATTTGATGAAGAAGCAAGTAAAGGAAATCTAATTATGTGGGTTGCTGAAGATGGTGATTCAGAAAGGATGATTGCAGAAATAAATGAAATTCGGACCAATTCTGCTCATGAGTTTATACGCGAAGTTGAAGAAATTGCCGGCATGGATGAGTATTCGGATTTGTGGGAATGTATTGAAAGTGATTACCCACAATCGGCCAAAGTTTTTTCTGAACTATTTGTGAAATGCGTGCAGCCGGAAATCAGGAAGTATCTAAGAGGGTGTAACTGATGGATATGATACATGATGGGGTAACTATTTACTGTTTACCGGATTCAGCACACTGCACTGCCGATGATGAAAAAAGATGTCCATTGGAAATCGATGAATGCCCAGTTGGGAGTGAAGTCTGTTCAGGTGATTGTATGCATTATGAAGAATAAGAGGTGAAAATATGAGTACATGGATCAACCGCCAGATTGATGTTGACACTTTTTTGGATGATATGAGAAAACCCCAGGAGATGTTGTCATCCCGGCCGCCGTTGCCGAAACGCATCGAAGTGACTTCGGATGTGTACAACACTATAAAGCGGCAGCAAAAGATGGATGAGATACGATATGGCCGGCCAGATATTACATCGAACTTTGGGTATAACGGAATACCATTGTATATTCAAGAGGATTTTGAGAAATGGACAGAAGAAGATCGGGAAAAGGGATTTAAGGTTATTTACTAAAAAATAAAGGAGTGAGATTGTCATGAAAAAGCAATTAAGACTGGAATATAAAGACGGTGGGAGAACTAAATTGACAAATGCGAAAGCGATGGATAACACTGTGTTTGCTAATTATTTTAGACAAATAACATTGCCAGCCATATTGAATGCTGGTATTTATACATATCCATTGAAAGTCAATGAGCCGTTTATTTTAGTTGAAGATGGGGTGGTGAGAAAGGACAATATCAAGATGTTGATTGGCGATTAAGTATATTTGAAAGGGAATGGTAATGGCATACATAAGGCAATGGTATCGCTGTCCAACCTGCAAACGGCCTCATAACACTTTGAGTAAAGCGGAATTATGCAAAAAGCAACATCCCGTAGAAGTTGAGGATTGGGCGAGGGGGAAAGGGGGGAAAGAGGTCCGCATTTTCCCGAACCGCCGCCCGGATTCTCCTCATGGTGTTAATTGGGCCCTGGAGGAAGCAGATTTGAGTGATTTTATAGAGGAGAGAAAAAGGCAGCTTCAAGAACGTAATAAACTGAAAAATTAAAGTAGGTTAGGAGGAGGAGAGGTATGTTACAGGAAATGGAATTAAACAAAGCATTAAAGGCTTTTGCAGCTGGCAGGAAAGTAAAAGTGTTGCAGCCAGCGACTGATGACCCAAAGGATGAAAACTATTTGTTTAGTGATCTGGCGGACTGGCTTAAGGGATGTCGTCTGTTGGTAGATGTGCCGGCAACGACGAATCCTGATTTCGACGAAGCTACTCAAGATATGACTGAAGCCAACTTACCAAAGGGGAAAGGGAAGCCAGGCCCCAAGCCCATTGATACTGGGAAGATACAGGCATTACACAAGTCCGGAAAAAGCGTGAAATGGATCGCAGATGATATGGGAATCAGTGTATCAACAGTTAGCAAGTACATACAGCGAGAGGTGTAATATGTGGTTGATAGATGCAGATGATTTTAAGCGGAAAGTAGCTGCCGCCGCAATGCTGAATGGATCAAGTGTGGCCGCTGACAGAGCGGTGGCAATCATGAATGTAGTAGATATGCAGCCAAGCGTTGATCTGAATTTGCATCAGTGTGAGGGATGCAAATGGGAATCAACTGATGTAGGGGAGCGGGTGGAGTGCTCTCATTGTAGCCGGGCTTATTCTGATGAATACGAGTCTATAAAATGAACTTTAACCAGAATAACAGGAAAGGGGATTGCATGATGTTCTATGCAATTAAGCGAAAACGTGGTGGCAAACAATTTGTGACTGGAACGGATTATAGGTATAATCCACCTCGACAGATTTGTAATCCGTGTCTACCGCCGTTGATTCTATCGGATTATGATGGTCAGATACAAAGTCTGGTGGATACGGCACTGGCAAGCAGGCATGTGAATTTGAAATACTATGAGTTGGTTTCGGTAGAGGTTAAGGAAATGCAGTTTGAGCAAGAAATTAAATGACAGGTGCATAAGGATGAATGAAATTGATGTGTTTTGTGGTTTTTTTAGACTGACAGTTATAAAGGTGAAACCACTACTGGTAAAAGAGTCTTTTATGCAAACAGTATGTTTTGAATGCGATGGCAGTGGTATTTTTGATTGTGGCATAACTGAGGTAAAAGGTACGTGTGTTTGCTGCAAAGGTACAGGAGTACAGTATATTGGAATGATATAAAAAGAAGGAGTGCTTTCGCAACTCCCCCTACAGACACTACTATTATACCTTTTAAGATGGTTAATATCAAGCAGGAGGATGAAAGCATGGAAAAGAAAGCACCTGTACAACTGATTACACTTACTGAAGATAGATTGGAAGAATTGATGAAAGCAGCTGGGGAGGCCGGTGCCAATGCCGCGATGCAAAAGGCCAGTGACGAAAGAAAGGCACATCACAAAAAGGTTGTGGATAAGCGGCTCCATAACACGAAGTTACTTTTGAAGAATTACCACATGCTGAAACTGAATATGAAGTGTTCTGTTTATAGCAAGAGTCAGATGCGGGAAAGTGCAGTTGATATACTAAATGGCATGATGAATCTGTATGATGATGAAGTCATTATTGATTCGATTAAACGGAGTTCTGCCAGAACTGCAATCATCGTTACACATATTGATACAATGCTGGGTCTGTATGAAGCATACTGTAATAAGTCACAGAGAGAAATTGACCGGAGACGTTATGATGTCATTTTTAATTATTATATATCTGGAAAAATGCTATCGGTAAAGGAAATTTCTTTAAAAATAAATCAATCTGTGCAGACAGTCTATGATGACCTAAAAGCAGCAGAGGAGCGGCTTACAGCACTTATTTTTGGTATTGATGGACTCAAATTAAAGTAGCTTACAATCTGGAAAAAATCCTTAATGACACTTTAATGTGTCCTGTGGTAAAATGTAGAAGTAAAATTTTAATCATATTCGAAAAAGGGACTGTCAGGTGGTACTGGCAGCCCTATTTCTTTGTGGAAATCCGGCCGAGAGAGGAGGTTAATCAGGCAACCATAGCTCCTTTAGAAAAATGAAGGAGAATAAATATGAATGGATTAGTGGTTTTGTTTATTTATGCGATACTAATGATCGGCGTCACACTGGTGTTCACAAAAAGGAATGACCAGGTTGACAGCTTTTTTGTCGGAGATCGCAAGATGGGAACCGGCATATCTGCCCTGAGCATTGCGGCAACGTGGATCTGGGCTCCGGCTCTTTTCACATCCACGGAAAAGGCATTTACTCAAGGTGTGATCGGATTATTCTGGTTTCTGGTACCGAATGTACTGTGTTTGTTTCTTTTTATCCCATTTGCCAAGCGGATCCGGAAGGAGCTGCCGCAGGGAATAACATTATCCGGATATATGCAGCAGAAATACCAGTCGGCCGGTGTGAAGCGGGTCTACTTATTTCAGTTGATTAGTTTATCCGTGCTTTCTACAGGTGTGCAGCTGCTGGCCGGTGGGAAGATGCTTAGCATTATGACTGGAATTTCTTTTCCGATTATGGTCGTGGTTCTGGCCGCAATAGCATATTCTTATTCCCAGTTCTCCGGGATAAAAGCATCGGTGACTACTGATGCGGTCCAGATGGTATTTATCCTGTTAACCGGTATTGGCTTGATTGCATGGCTGCTGATCGGCGGTCATGGACAGGATATCATGACCGGCCTGGGAGGATTCAGTGGAGAGTTTAGGGACCTCTTTTCTGATAATGGAAAGATGGTCTTTTTCAGCTTTGGTCTTCCAACTGCTATCGGCCTGTTGTCTGGTCCGTTTGGAGATCAGTGTTTTTGGCAGCGGGCATTTAGTATCCGGGAAGATAAGATAGGCCGGGCATTTGGATTGGGAGCAATATTATTCGGTATTGTACCGTTGTGTATGGGGATACTTGGTTTCATTGCCGCCGGTAGCGGTTTTTCCCCTGCAGACACAGGCACAGTTAATATGGAGTTTATTTCGTATCATTTCCCGGGATGGGTGATGGTACCTTTTTTATTTATGGTGATATCCGGGCTATTATCAACAGTGGACAGTAATCTTTGTGCAATATCTTCACTGACAACGGATATTTTTAAAGAAAGCAGCCTTGATCTTTCACGCACCGCCATGTTTACGTTATTGGTGGTGGCAATTGCCATTGCAAATATTCCAGGGCTTACAGTAACACATCTGTTTCTTTTCTATGGCACTCTCCGGGCAAGTACCATGCTCCCCACGATCCTGACATTAAGCAAAGTACGGCTTTCTGCAAGCGGGATCATTATTGGAGTAATGGTTTCCCTGGTCATAGGGCTTCCTATTTTCGCCTTCGGCAACCTTTACAACCTATCCGTATATAAAACTATAGGTAGCTTGGTAACGGTTCTCTCCTCGGGTATTTTGGCAGTGATTATTTCCAAAATTGGAAGGAGGGCTGAAGCATGAAAGTGGTATTAGGAAGAAAGCAGTCCATTGAAAATGCGGACTGGATCAAGGCCATGAAAGACATAGAACAGCTGGTGAGCCGGGAAGAATTACAGACTCTGGTCGATGCTACAGTGGAAGAAATCAAGCTGAAGACGGCCGGGAAGAAAGCTGCATATGCTTGGAGTGCCGGAAAGGATTCCCTTGTATTGGGAGACATTTGCCGGCAGGCGGGTATTGAGGAGTGTATGATAGGCGTCTGTAATCTGGAATATCCGGTATTTATGCAATGGATTGAAGATAATAAGCCGGTCGGATGCCAGGTAATAAACACTGGTCAGGATCTGGAATGGCTTGCCAAACATCCGGATATGGTTTTTCCAAAGGAAAGCACGAAGGCTGCCAGATGGTTTGCTATTGTCCAGCATCGGGCTCAGGCAAAGTATTATAAAGATCTGCAACTGGATATGATTCTTTTAGGCCGCCGCCGGGCTGATGGAAACTTTGTTGGCCGGGGAGATAATATCTATACTTCTAAGGGCGTTACCAGATATAGTCCTCTCGCAGCCTGGGAACATGAATACCTACTTGCATATATCCACTACAATAAAATTGCCCTGCCGCCTATATATGGATGGCAGAATGGTTATAAGTGCGGTACCCATCCATGGCCGGCCCGCCAATGGACCGAAAACGGTTGGAAAGAGGTTCTTGATATCGATCCTGATATTGTCCGGGAAGCGGCAGCGGTTATTCCGGCTGCCAAGGAATTCCTCAGCCTTGAAAGTGGGGTGACAGCATGAAGAAAGTAACCATGAAACTGTCACAGATCCACCGGCCAGAGAAGAATGTCCGGATCCATACGGAAAAGCAGTTACAAGAATTTGAAAGAAGTGTCCGGATGTTTGGACAGATGCGACCGATCGTCATAGATGAAGATAATATGATTCTGGCCGGCAACGGACTGTATGAAACTCTTAGTCGTATGGGATGGGAAAAAGCAGAGTGCTATCAGTATGCAGATCTCACCGCAAATCAGAAAAAGAAACTTATGATAGCGGATAATAAGATTTTTTCGCTTGGCATTGATAATCTGGAAACACTCAATACATTCCTGGAAGATCTTCAGGGGGATCTGGACGTTCCCGGGTTTGATGAAGAGATACTTCGGCAGATGGTTTCAGATGCTGAAGAAGTAACTGAGAAGATCTCAGAGTATGGAACTCTGGATGCAGACGAAATACGCAGCATTCAGGAGAACAATGAAAAGCGGGAACAGCGTCAAGCCGCACCGGCAGCATTCACTGTTGATACATCATCAGAAACGGATAACCAGGAACCGGCAGGAGTACCACCAGATCATCAAGAGGCTGCCGATATACAGAGATATGTGATTTGCTCCGGCTGTGGGGAAAAGATATGGCTGTAAAAAGGTGCAAATCCAGTATTGATGTTGTCCATGCGGCCGAAATCCGGATTAAGAATGTATTTCGAAACGGATTATCGGTATTTATGTCTTTTAGTGGTGGGAAAGACAGCTTATGTATGGCACAACTAATATTTAACCTGGCACAATGCGGAGAGATAAATCCGGCTCAGCTGGTTGTGCAGTTTATTGACGAAGAAGCCATTTTCCCCTGTATTGAAAAGAAAGTGATGGAATGGCGGAAGCGGTTCTTATTGCTTGGGGCTAAATTTGAATGGTACTGCTGTGAGGTTAAGCATTTTAACTGTTTCAATGAATTATCAAATGACGAAACCTTTATATGTTGGGATAGTACCAAGACAGCTGTATGGGTGCGGCAGCCTCCGGCATTTGCAATTAGGAATCATCCGTTGCTACGTCCCAGGATAGATGCATATCAGGATTTCTTGCCAAGAACCTGTGTGAGTGGAATAACCCTTACTGGTATAAGGACAGCAGAATCAGTACAGCGATTACAAAACATTGCAACAATGACAAAAGCTGGTAAGACCATGACTAATAAGCACCAAGTGTTTCCTATATATGATTGGTCCGATAAAGACGTTTGGCTGTATTTGCTTCGGGAGCAGGTTGATATTCCAGATATCTATTTGTACTTATGGCAATCAGGTACTGGCCGGAACCAACTGAGAGTATCGCAGTTCTTTTCAATTGATACGGCCAAATCTCTCGTTAAAATGGATGAATACTACCCAGAACTGATGGAGCGGGTTATGAACCGGGAACCTAATGCTTATATCGCAGCATTATACTGGGATTCTGAAATGTTTGGCCGAAGTACCAAAAAACGCAGAGAAACTGAAGGCAATGTCCCGCCGAAAGATTATAAGGCAGAACTACTAAAGATGTTTGGTAACATGGACCTTTATTTCACTACCCACCATAAACGGAAAGTTGCGGAGAAATACCGTAATTTTTTTATGAGTTCATCGGCTATTGCGGATGAAAAGGACTATAAAGCGATCTATGAGGGTCTAATATCGGGTGATCCGAAGCTCCGAACGTATCGAGCATTATATCAGCGTGTATACGGAAAGTACATTGATAATGCAAAGCGGGAAGAGGTGAAAAAGCATGGATGTTAAAGCACCTCTATCTACGCTGCAGTGGATCGACCGAAAGATCGTCAAACCGAACGATTATAACCCAAATAAAGTTTCCAAGCAAAACCTTGAGTTATTGTCAAGATCGATTTTAACAAATGGATGGACATTGCCGATCGTGGTCCGGCCAGACTATACAATTATTGATGGGTTTCACCGGTGGACTGTTGCCGGCCAGGATCCCTTATTTTCATTATTAAGAGGTCAGGTACCAATAGTTATTGTCGAACATCAGGATAAAGCTGGGAATATCTATGGTACTGTTACCCATAATCGGGCAAGGGGTACACATTTGCTTGAACCGATGAAAGCTATTGTTCGGGAATTGATGAATGAGGGTAAGACGGTTCAGGAAATCGGAAAACAGTTGGGAATGAAGCCGGAGGAAATTTTCCGGCTTTCTGATTTTACGAAAGAAGATTTTTTGAAGATGATGACCAAAGGATATCATGAATACAGCAAAGCGGAATTCATAACAAAGATTTAAGGAAAGCAGAGGGTGCACCCATCGCCCCTCACAAAAAATCAGAATCAAACAAATTGCGAGGTGGTGATATTGAATGAGGCAAGGGCACCGACAAATGAGGAATTAAAACAACAGGCTTTGGAAGATTACACAAATGGTATTAAACCTAAGCAGTTAGCAGAAAAATACAATCTTTCGATTAATACTATTAAGTCCTGGATTAGTCGTAATAAAGCGAAAAGGGTTATGGCTGAACCGGATGCACCTCCCAAGAAACCGGGTGCACCCGCAAAAAAGAAAAAGGGTGCACCCGTTGGCAATACAAATGCTGAGGGGCATGGTGCACCTGAAGGCAATCAAAACGCTCTGAAGCATGGAGCATATGCATCTGTCTACTGGGATTCAATCTCAGACACAGAACAGAGTATGATCGAGGATATTGATAACTCGGCAGAAATCCAATTGGTTGATCAATTGAAGCTCTATACCATCCGGGAACGTAGATTGATGATTAGTATTCAGGATATTAAGAATCAGATGGAAAAGACCAAAGGTCTGTTACTGAGTAAAGTAACCAATTCGAAGACTGTTGAATATGAGGGTGGTGACAGTGGTAAGGGCGACAAAAGTGGTAAGAGCGAAAAAAAGGTTCTCAGTTCAAAGGATGTCACCAATACTGATACAGAATCAGGATTAAAAACATTGCTTGCACTGGAAGCCGAGTTGACGAAGCTCCAGCGAGCCAAGAATAAATGTATTGATAGCCTTATTCACTATCGGATGGAATGGAAGCGATATGGCAAACCTGAAGATGCTAATACAGATGATGTGGTATTGTACATACCGGATAATGGGAGGTAAGTATGAGTGTAACATATCTTTCTCCACAAAAGGGACCGCAGGAAGTGTTCATGTCCACCAGTGCAGATATTTGCATATATGGGGGCGCAGCTGGAGGTGGAAAGACATTTGCTTTATTGTTGGAATGCCTACGCCATAAGAATGTAAAAGATTTTGGTGCAGTTATATTTCGTAAGAATGCAATCCAAATCTCTATCGAAGGTGGTCTCTGGGATGCCAGCCAAAAGCTGTATAGTCGTGTTAAGGGGGCACAGCCAAAGCTCTCTCCCCGATATAGTTGGATATTTAATGGCAAGAGCAGGGTTTCTTTTGCTCATATAGAGAGAGATGATAATCTTAGACAATGGCAAGGCTCCGAGATAGCGTTAATCGGGTTTGACGAACTTACACATTTTACAGAAAAGCAATTCTTTTATATGCTATCCAGAAACCGTACTACATGTGGAGTAAAACCATATATAAGAGCTACCTGTAATCCGGATGCGGATAGTTGGGTGGCTTCTTTCATTTCATGGTGGATTGATCAGGAAACCGGATATCCAATAATGGAACGAAGCGGAGTAATCCGCTATATGGCAAGGATTGATGAAGTAATTATTTGGGGGGATACCAAAGAGGATGTTGTCAGGCAAGGAGCAAAGTTAAAAAATATCAAAACAGTTACATTTATCTGTGCTACATTAGAAGACAATAAAATTCTGATGGAATCCGATCCGGGTTATATGGCGAACTTGGAAGCTCTATCCCTCGTGGAAAGAGAACGGCTGCTTCATGGCAACTGGAAAATCAAGTCGGCCGCCGGAATGTACTTCAAGCGTGTCCAGATCGGCAAAATATTAACCGAAATGCCAACAGATATTATTGCCATTTGTCGCGGTTGGGATTTGGCAGCAACTGATCAAGATGAAAATAAGGATGCAGCGTTTACGGCCGGTGTCCTAATGGCGAAGCGGAGCAATGGACGTTTCGTTGTTCTTGATGTTATTAACCAGCAACTGAAGGCTGGCGAGGTTAGAAAGCTGATTATGACCACATCCGCAGCTGACAAGGCGAAATATGGCTGGGTTCGTCAGCGGCTTCCACAAGATCCCGGGCAGGCTGGTAAAGAACAGGCACAAAGTTACATACAGATGCTGGCCGGTTATGATGTTGTCGTTAAACTGGAATCCGGAAGTAAAGAGTCCAGAGCCGAGCCGATGGCCGCACAATGGCAGAATGGATACTTTGATGTAATGGAGGGTCCATGGAATGAAATGTATTTTAATCAACTTGAAGCATTTCCAGAGAGTAAATTCAAAGATATGGTTGATGGTTCTTCATCGTCATTCAATGAACTTACCTTGGGATTGTCATTCAGGGTTGGCAGCTTACTATAGAGGGAGGTGAGAAAGAATGGAGAAAGAAATTAGAGCCGATGGCCGGTATGTCAATATGCTGAATCGTGTGGGGACAGAAAAAGACCCGTTGGAGTCTTATTCATACATGTATGAGCCACCGACACCGGATGTTGAATTGGCGGAACTATATGCTTCAAATGGTCTGTTTGCCAAGATCATCAATAAACCGGCCGAAGCTGCATTTAAGTATGGATATGATTTGAAGATTAGTAATCCGGAGACTGAGAAATATATAATGTCAACGCTGGAAAAGCTGAAATTTGATGAAAAGGCAGTGACTGCCTTAAAGTGGTCCAGGTTGTTTGGTGGCGGTGCACTTTTGATGGCAGTTAATGATGGCCGAGATCTTGATGAGCCCTTGGATTGGGATAACATTGAAGGTATTGATCAGTTGATTGTATTTGAGCGGCCGGAGATTCAGGCGGATTATAATTCGATCTATACATACAGTCCGGATAATCTGTCTATGGAGAAGTTTGGCCAGCCGGAGCATTATATGCTGAATCCAATATATGGAGGCCAGCAGTTCCGGGTTCACGAAAGCCGGCTTTTGATATTCAAAAACGGGGAACTGCCCAGAACAAGTACATCCAATTCAGACTACATGTTCTTTGGCGCCCCAGAATATAACCGAATAAAACGGGAACTTCGGGATACCGTCACCACACATGGGAATGGTTACCGGCTATTGGAAAGATGCGTGCAAGCGGTTTATAAAGTAAAGAACTTGGCAGTTCAACTTGCTACTGCTGAAGGGGAGGATGAACTTGTAAATAGAATGCATGTCATCGATATGGCAAGAAGTTTGCTTAATACTATGTTGATAGATGCAGATGGTGAAGATTATACATTTCAGACATTTCAGCTCAGTGGAGTAAAAGACATCATAGACGAAAGCTGTCAGCTGCTGAGTGCCGTTACTGGAATACCACAGACGATTTTGTTTGGACGTTCTCCGGCCGGAGAAAACGCAACCGGCGAGTCAGATCTCTCAAATTACTACGATGATATTGCCCAAACACAGAGAATCGGAGTAAAAGATAATTTGATAACTGTGGTTGATATCATTCTTGCAGCTGGAGAGGCGAAAGGTGACATTGAGGAAATACCAGATTACGAGGTCGAGTTTAAGCCGTTGTGGAATCTCAGTAAACAGGAGCAAGCTAATGTGGATCAGCAGAATGCAGCAACTGAGTTGGCAAAGGCACAAACAACACAGATCTACGTTGATATGCAGGCTGTAGATTCAAGCGAGATAAGAAAAACCCTTGCGAAGAATGATACGTTTGAGATATCGGATGTTTTATCGGAAGAAGATGCACAGGAACTGGATATGTTGGCACAGCTTATGGGAGCCGGTTCTGCCGGCGACAATGAACCTCCAGAAACAGAATCCTACGAAACATCGAATACAGGTATAACCGAAGAATCAGAGCAGCCTAAAGATGATACGTTGAATCGGCTAAATCAGGACCAGGCTGATTATGGTGTTGGGGTGATTATTGTGGAAGACGGAAAGATACTTTGCGGTGCCAGGAAGGATGGTACCGGTATTTGCGGTCCCGGTGGTCATGTAGAAGACGGGGAGACAGCGGAAGAAGCTGCAGCTCGGGAGGCCCATGAGGAGTTTAATATCTGGCCGCAGACGTTGGTTCACATAGGCAATACGGCCGGCGGTCAGGAAGGGGTTCTACCGGCCAAGATTTTCTTATGTGATAAGTATGGTGGTCCGCCTTGTTGTGACAATGTGGAAATGGAGCATCTACAGTGGCGGAGTTTCCCGCAGTTGATGAATATGGAACTATTCCCCGCATTTGAAGATTCATTGGAGTTGCTGGCTGAAGTATTGCGAGGTGGTTAAAATGGACAGATCAATGCAGGAGGATTGGAAGCGACGGTTCCATGGGAAGACGATTATTGAGGCCAAGTACACACCTAAGTTTCCTGTTTCTGTTGAAAGGACGTATCAGAAGGTATTATCCCAGTTTATGCGTTCGGTTGTAATGGAGAGTTTGAAGAAACACCTTCCGGAGATTACCACGGTTATTTCTGAAGTAGATGGAGTCCAGCGACATGACGCCGCCAGTTCAAAACAAAAAGAAAATCAAGCAAGCCGTAAGCTACAGCGTTTTGAGCAGCTGGATAACACCGTGGTACGGTTCAAGATAATCTTTGATGAAATAGAACAGGAAATCAATTCCGCATATGGTTTGTTCAATTTGTCTAAGCAGTTAAATACCATTGCTGAAGCAACAGAGCGATTCGGAAAGCACGAATGGAAAAAGGTTGTAAACAAAACCCTGGGAGTGAATATCCTTGATGATTATTACCAAGGAGATTTTTATAAAACAGCTCTGGCCGAATGGATACAGTCAAATGTTGATCTGATTGAAAGCTTTCCAAAAGAGTTTCTGGATGAGTTCAAAAATACGATATATCAGGGATATGTTTCGGGTAATACCATTACAGATTTGTCAAAGCAGGTCCGTGAAAGGTATGGGGTATCGAAATCAAAATCTAGAATGCTGGCCCGGGATCAGCTGGGCAAGCTTAATGCCCAAATTACAAAGCATCAGCAGCAGAATGTCGGGTGTAAGCAGTATAAATGGAAGACGGCTAATGATGGCAAGCGTGTAAGAAAGGGCCACAGAGATCTACACAATGTAATTTGTGATTGGGATTCTCCGCCAATTGTAGACAGGAAGAGTGGAAGAAAAGCACATCCAGGGGAAGATTATCAGTGCCGGTGTGTTGCTATCCCGGTATTTGATTTGGATAATCTGAACATTGGAGCAGTTGCTTAGCAAAGGAGGGATTATATTATATGAAGTTAAAGCAGGTTCGTCGTTTAGATAGTATTCCTTTGGATGCAACGTATTTTACTGAAGAAGGATATCTAAGAGATAAACCGATTGTTACCACATGCGGTATTTTTGAATATGTACTGGATGATGGATCGATCCGGAGAGAGCTCCGGCTTCCGGAAGATGTATTTGAGCCGGCCAGCCTTGAAAGTTATCGGGGGAAGCCAATTATAGTAACCCATGATGCAGGGGAGATAAATAAGAATAATGTCCAGGATGAGCAGGTCGGAACAATTCTCAGTACCGGTATTAAAGACGGTGAGAATGTTCGGGCCGATATTATTATCCATAATACTGATGTTCTGAAGTCTACAGGACTTCGAGAACTCTCGCTGGGTTACGACTTGGATTTAGAGGAGGAGCCCGGAACATATGAAGGGCAGCACTACGATGCCCGTCAACGAAACATACGGATCAACCACCTTGCCTTGGTTGATGAAGCACGGGCTGGTAGTACGGCTCGGCTGAACATTGATGGCAAGTCAAATAGACCTATTTTAAAAGGAGGAAAACAAGTGAGTAAAGGAACAAAGAAGACTAACACCAAGGGCAGTAGATTTGACTCTGAGACGGGTTTGACACCGGATCAGATGCGGGAAGCAGTTGCAATGTATCTGGCAGCACAGAGTGTATTACCTGGCGATATTGTCGGGGATGAAGAGGATCCGAATCAGGATGAAGACACGGATCCGATTGAGGAGATTCGCCAGAATGTGGACCGCCGGGATTCTGATATGGCTGCTATATCTCCAGAAGAAATTCCTGTTATGCAGGAAGAAATCAAAACTCTGCTGGAACGGGTTGACGAACTTCAGGCTGAAAAGGATATGACTCAGGATTCTGAAGATGATCCAAATCAGGATAGTGATGATGAAGAAAACACGGATTCAGATGATGAACAGAATGCCGATTCGGACGATGAAGAAAACACTGATTCGGACGATGAACAGAATAACGATGGTGATGAAACCCAGGATCCGAAAGAAGAAAAGGTTTTGACCATGGACTCCGCAGAGCGAACATTTGCTGAAATGTTTGCTATCAGTCAGATGGCTACCAAACTGAATTTGGATGGTTTCAATCCGAAGAGTGTTATGGACGGTAAGAAGAAGATCATTAGAGCACTGAATCCGAAACTCCGGTTGGACGGAAAATCTAAATCGTATATCAGTGGTGCATATGAGGTTGCATGTGGTCAGGCTATGAAGCGGATCAACACTGATCAGCAGCGGCGGAAAGCTTTTGGTACTCAGGTCCATAGAGATTCCAGTGGTAAATCCAGCTCAGAAACAGCGAGAGAACGGATGATTGCAAATATGAAGAAAAAGGGAGGAAGCAAATAATATGAGACAGACAAATTATGGTTACACCATTCCGGCGGGAGTTCCCGGCGGTCTTTTTGATTTATCTGATAAGAAGATTGAGACACGGATTTTGGATGATGGAATGGTAACGGCTCCTGGACTGGGACTGGTAAAAGGAAGTCGGCCAGGGGAAACGGTTGCGAATCCCACATCGGCGGCAACCGCAGATACCTTTGAGGGAGTCTTTGTAAATGGCTCCAAGAACTTAGAGAATGACCAGAATGGGGTGGTTGCCGCCATAGGGGCGAATGCTCTGGGTCTTATGCAGCACGGCAAAATCTGGGTGCAGGTTGTTGATACTGTAACGACTACTTACAAAAAGAAAGTGGCCTTAATCACTGACGGCGATAATGCTGGAATGTTTACGGATGAGGACGATACTGCCGAGGCAACTAAAATAACTATCGAAGCTCAGTTTACTGGCAAAGCGGATAAGGCTTCTGGCATTGCTGCGATTGAACTGAAATAAGGAGGATGACAAAGTATGAAGCATTATGATGAGAAAGATTATGGAAACTTAAAGGGAAGTGCAGTCATCCAGGACTTAAAGGATGCGAGAAGCATGGATGGAAGAAAACGCTATGATGGAGTCGGTGGTGCCGCGGCCTTTTTTGCTCGTGAACTTGACCATGTAAAGAGTAAGGCATATGACAAACAGTATCCGGAACTGTCCGCCATGGAGTATCTGCCGGTTACCAACGAGGTAAGTGAAGGTGCAGAGACTGCCACCTGGTATGGTTATGAAGTTACCGGTCTGGCCGAGATCATTAACAACTATGCAGAAGACCTGCCTCGTGCTGATGTCAAAGGTGAATCGACAACCGTACATATCGTAAGTGTTGGTGATTCTTATGGCTATAATGCACAGGAAATGCGTGCAAGCGTGTATACCGGTAAGCAGTTGGATGCCCGGAAAGGTACTGCTGCTAAAAGAGCTCATGACCTTAAGGTTAATCAGATTGCTTTTCTGGGAGATAAGAAAACTAAGCTGGTTGGCATTTTTTCTGATGATGCCGGCATTCCGGAGTATGCCTTGTCCGAAGTAGAAGTTGATGGTGTGATATATACTGATTTTGCTCATAAAACACCGGACCAGATCCTGTTTGATATCAATGGCATGCAGAAGTATATTGACAAGCTGACAAAATCAGTCGAGCGGCCGGATACCCTGGCATTACCGTCTCACATTTACATGGACTTATCTACCCGCCGGATTCCGGATACTCAGACGACGATCCTCTCCTTCCTGAAGGAGCATGCACCGTACATCGAGAACTGGGAATCTTGGAACGAATTCTCTGATGATTCCGATATGTTCAATCCGACAGGAGAGAATGTCATGTTTCTATACACGAAGGATCCCGAGAAGTTTTCTCTTGAAATCCCGATGCCATTTAAGCAGTATCCGGTTCAGATCAAGAACCTCGAGACAGTGGTTCCCTGCGAGTCACGTTGTGCCGGCCTGATGATTTACTACCCATTGTCTATGTCACTTGCTGTCGGAGTTTAAAGAAGGAGGATTTATCGTATGAGAATTAAGAACATATCAAAGAAGGTAATTGGTAATGAAAAATTCCAGCTGCTCCCAGGTGTTGAGATGGATGTTGTTGGTAATGAGGCCTGGGTAAAAAATTACCTGGGCCGTAATAAACTGGTAGTTGTTTCTGATACTGCGGCGGAGACTGCAGATCCCGAAGCTGAAGCCAAGGCCGAAACTGCTAAACAAAAAGCGGCTGAAGCCAAGGCCGCCAAGGCGCTGAAGAAAGTTCGCAATGATATTTTAAAAGCCGGTGATCCTGAAGCGATCAAGCAGCTGGCAGCTGAACTGGAAATTTCACATGATGAGAATGTTACTCTGGAAGAGCTGACCAACTTGATCAAGGCAGCGATTAAATAAGGAGGAGCTATGGCAACAGCATTGAAAGATTTGTCAGCACTGAAAATCATCGCCGCACTTATGCCGGAGTTCAAGACTGTGGATGATTCTACAAAAGAATTATACATAGAGCTGGTGAGATCTTTGGCCAGCAAGGCGAAATTCAAAGGGCAATACGAATATGCTGTTGCCCTTTTAGCTTGCCACAAGATGAAACTGAACGGCCTGGGTGATGGCATTGCCGGCACCAACATTAAAGTAAATTCAATTCAGGGGCTCGCAAGTGTTGCAGAGGGCGGTACCTCTGTTTCATTTACTGGAACCGGTGCAGACAGCATGAGCGATGAATATTCCAGGACAATGTATGGAGTGCAATACCTCAACCTTGTGAAACAGTGCATTACAACTATCACCATCGAGGGGGTGAGATAATGAGTGTTTCATTTAAAATGACTCCGGAGGGGCAGCGGATCCAAAAGGAATTGAAAGAGCTTGAAAAGCTTATGGTCGCAGTTGGATTTCCGGATGGTGGAGATCCGAGTATTGCTGAATATGCTGCCTACAATGATTTGGGTACCAACAGATCGCCGGCACGGCCATTTCTTCGGAATAGTGCCGAAAAACATAAGGACGAATATAACAAATTTGCACAACAAGCTATCAAAGGCATCATGAGTGGAGGGACGGCACAAGGAGCTATTGAAAGTCTAGGAGCATTTGCTAAAGGTATTGTGATGGAAGAAATCACGGATGGAATATATGCTCCAAACTCTCCAATAACTGCTGCTCGTAAGGCTGAAAAAGGAGCGTCACCCAAGCCATTAGTGGACACAGGCCAAATGCTCGATGCTGTGAATTTTGAAGTAAGGAAGAGGTGAGTACTATGGTTATTTTTCAGACTGAATATGCTCTTAGGCACTTTGGAGAGATTAAAAATGTAAGAGGTCGAGAGAAATACAGTTATGATGAACAGCATATTTTGGCTGATATCCAAACCTTAACCCGAAACAATAGTATGGATGTTGAGGGTGCCAACTTAGGCCAGCGGATTCAAATGTGGTCTGACATGGAAATCACTCCTACGGATGAAGCGAAAGAGCAACTGGGAGATTGGATATTTTATGAAGAACGTTGGTTCCAATGTATATCATCGGTGTGGTCCGGTAATACGTTTCTGGGACATTGGGTGTCTGAGTTTGACTTGGTTCCTTTGACTGATCCGAAAGCGGAAATACCGCCGTCTGTCAGCCCAGATAAGAAAGGATAGGTGAGTATGAGATTAGAGGATCTGAAAGAGTATACCTATACCTTGGTACATAGTTATTTTCAGCACGCTATCATAACCTGGGCTGAAGAAATTAGTACAAAGAAAAAGCCGCCGCAGATAACGCTGGAGCTCAATAATCTAACTCGATCAACGCACCCTATTGATGAGCAGTATAGCGAGGATGAGGTGATTCGGTATTATCCCAGTACGATTATGTTGACTATGAATACCTATATAATCGGTGCTGGCGATACACTGGAAAGTCCAAGTAATACAGCTGTAGCAGATCTTAATGAATTCTGGAATTATATTGATAGCCCGGAGATGGTGGATGTACTCTGCCAAGCCGGGCTATCTTTTTCTGTATCTATGCCAATTCAGGGGGTGCCGAAATTACTTGGTACGTCGGATTATGAATACCGGGCAATGGCGACATTTCAGATTGATTTTACCCAGGCTATATGCGGTATGTACAGCCTGGGGCATCCGTCGTCAGTGCCAGTATTTGATACAGAAACGGAAGCATGGGTGGATCCGGTTCCGGTACCACAAGAGGAGTGGAAACCTACAGCAACCGGCGGCGGAAGTTATGATTTGGCAAATGCTCCGCAGTTAATGTTCGAAATGATAGAACTGGAAGAAAGAAATGAGGAGGAATAAAAATGGCAAATAGCATTGATGGAATTGTCAATATGAGTATCAGCCTGGAATCGCCCGCAGTCTCCAGTGCAAGTTATTCTGGCGGCTTGATAGTCGGGATGCCGCCGGTAAAGAAAGGTACTACGGTTAAAGGATTTGAGAAATATAGTAGTTTATCAGGACTTACAGAAGCAGGCTATGCAAGTACTGATCCTGTATATAAAGCAGCAATGGTTTGGTTTAGCCAGGATCCGCAGCCAACAGAGCTTTATGTGGCAACAACGCTGGCAACAACTGAGGAGGGCGGAACCTATGAGGAACCGGTTGTTGCTATTCAGCGGGCTCATATATATTCCGGATGGTATGGAGTATTGCCGGCCGGCATCGACCATGAGAAGTATGCGGCAATTGCTGATTACATAGAAACGACAGAAAAGATATGTGTATTTACTCTTGATCACGGAGAGGAACTGGCATTTATCAAGAAAAGCTATAATCGGACGTTTATTGAACGCTTGGCTTCCGATCAGACGGATGAAGCAGATAAGTTTCAGCATGTGGCACAAACAGCAAAGTGCTTCAGCTATTCACCAGGAGAGGAAACGTGGGCATTCAAATCACTATCTGGTATAACCGCTGGTATATTTACGGACTCCCAGGTTGCTGCTATGGATAAGGCTCATGAGAACTATTTTGTAGAGATCGCCGGTTCTAAGATTACTCAGGGCGGAGCAATGTTATCTGGAGAATGGATCGATGTTATTCGTTTCCGAGATTGGCTTAAAAATGATATGCAAATGAGAGTTTTTAATTTGTTTGTTATGTTGCCAAAGGTCGCATACACCGATCAGGGGATAGGCCTGATTGAAAATGCAATGAAAGCTTCCTTGCGGCAGGGGCAGACATTAGGTGGAATTGCGGAAGATTCCTTTGATGGAAATGGAACTAAAATATCGGGGTGGACTACTTCGGTGCCGCTGGCGGCCAGTCTTAGCCAAGAACAGAAGAAGAACCGGAAGTTACCAGGCTGTGTATTTACAGCGAGATTAGCTGGTGCGATTCATGCCGCAGAAATTAAAGGCACTTTAGGATATTAAGGAAAGGAGAAATCATAGATGGGAAAGACCTATAGTTCTAAAAAGGTAACAATGGCTCTGGGGAGCCATATTGTCAGTGGTTATGCTGAAGACAATTTTCTTACCATTTCGGAAACCGGGGACGGTGTGACTTCCGTGTGTGGTTGTGATGGAGAGGTTGCGGCCAGTATATCTCCGGATCCGCGGCACACAGTAAAGATTTCAGTGCTGCAAAACAGCCCGACTCATAAGTACTTAACTGGAAAATATCAGCAGATGAAAGCAGGGGGAAATGGAACCTTTGCAATCTTGGTTAAGGATCTTACTGGTGGAGATGTGTTTTCAGCGGATGAAGCATGGGTAGTAAAAAAACCGGACTGGGTCCGTGGTAAAGCAATTGGCAGCCGTGAATGGGAACTTTGTGCTGTAGGAGAGTTTGAATAGAAAGGAGTATCAATCACATGTATAATGCAATGCTTGAAAAGAAAGAGGTTACGATCGGACAAAGTCATTTTTATATTGCTCCATTCCCAGCATTTGTTAGTGTCAGAGTATCCGCGTCTCTGACAAAGACACTGGCACCAGTATTGGGTGGTGTAGTAGCTTTATTTGGTGGGGACAGTGGAAAGGCGGAAGAATCAGGATCTGAGTCGATTTTGGATATGGATATCACTGATGCCATGCCGGCATTTGCGAAAGCAATGGAGAGTATCAATCCTGATGAATGGGAGCTGACCATGCGGCTGCTTTTGATTGATAAGAGCAATATTGCTATTAAAAATGAAGAGTACCCAGAGGGAGTTATTCTGTCTGAGGATATTATGAATTCACTTTTTGCCAAGGATGTAACTGGATTGTTTAGGCTGGCTTTTGAGGTGATAAAACTAAATTTTGGGACTTTTTTCGACAGGTTCAACGGCCTATCTGGACACCCTACGGTTCAAAAAGCAATGAAGACTCTCTCGAACGGTACGGGAAATTAGATTCCGAGTATTTTACCAATTTAGAGTTGCAGGCTTTCACTTTGATTAAAGCGGGTATATGCAGCAAAGCAGAATTGGAAGAATCCTATACACTGGATGAGTTTTTAAAACTCTATGCGTTGTATAGTATGGACCGAGATTGCGAGAAAGCTATGGCCGCTGAGATTGAAGAAAGGAGGGATAGCGGTTGACAATTGGTGAGTATATATTCGGGGTCGGTTTTAAGACTGATAAAAGCTCGGAAGACAAGGCTAAGGCAGACATACAGGGGATAAAGGATTTTGCCCAGAAAGTCATAGGTGTCCTTGCCGTTGGGGTATCTATTGTAAAAGTCGGTGCCTTGATGACTGAGTTTGGAGAGATAAACAATCAGGTATCGAAAATCAATGATGGCTTAATGTCTAATATTGAGGCTGCTGATTTGATGAAAGAATCAGCAAATGACTGCTATATGACTTATCAAGATATGGTCACGGCCGTTACATCAGTTCGTGATGCTTCAAAGGATATCTTTTCAGATAATCAGCAAGTCACATCGTTTGTAAACCTGACAACAAAAGCATTTAAGTCAGCTAAAGCCAATGAAGCTGAGATCGTTGCTCTACAGGATTCAATGAATAAGTCATTTGAAGCAGGAACTATGCAGTTGGAAACCTTGGAGAAGATGGTTTCTATGGCTCCAGATTCGGTGAATATACTAACTGAATCTTTTGGGGTGTCAGAAGAAGCATTAGAAAAGATGTGTAAAAATGGTAAGATCTCAGCACAACAGATGGCCGATGCTTTTATAAATAGTGCCGATGTTATAAATAAGAATTTTGAAGACGTGAGCCTGAATGTTACGGATGCCTTGAAAGTTATTCGTAATGATTTTGGCTCTTTTGTTACTGATTTGAATGATTCGGTCAAAGTGACTGACCGGGTATCAAAGTTGATGCTGGAAGGCTGGAAAACTGTTCGCAATGGCATGAATGCAGTTCGGCCGATATTGGAAAAGATAATTGATGGAGTTTTGCGTGTAGGTAAAGTGATTGTAACAGGATTTACAAAGGCTGGTGAGTTTATTGGTAAGGTGGCAGATAAGCTTGGGGGGATGGAAAATCTCTTTAAGCTGTTGGCGATTGTGGCCGGTGCCTTTTTCTTAGCTATGAATTTCACAAAAATAGTAGCTGGAATTAAGATGGTTCTCGGCGTATTCAAACTGTTAAATCCTAAGCTTCTACTTATTATTGCCATTATCACATTGATTGTTCTGGTGGTAGAAGACTTTTTCAACTTTATGCAGGGCAATGATTCTCTGATGGGATCTATATTTGAATCTATGGGAATCAATGCTGATGAGGTCCGGGATAAGATCAAGGCTGCTTGGGAGACCGTAAAATCATTTCTGAAGAGTGCCTGGACCTTTATTGTTAACTTGGCTAAGTCCATAGGTGGTAAGCTGTCAGCTTTTTGGGAAGAGAATGGCACAGAGATCATGGCAACGTTGTCCAGTATCTGGGAGAATATACTCACTTTGTTATCTGGCCTGTGGGAGATTATTTCGACAATTGCTATAGCCGTGTTCAATGGCCTGTCTGCTTTCTGGGATGAATGGGGATCAACTATAATTGGTGTCTTTTCAATTTTATGGGAAACACTGATATCTCTAATTCAACCTTTTTTGGATTTCCTTGATGGTCTAATTCAGTTTTTGGCGGGTGTATTCACTGGAAATTGGGAATCTGCCTGGGAGGGCATAAAGACGATGGTAAAGGCTGCTATTGATTTTGTCAAGAATATTATCACCGGCTTGAAAGATGCAATAAAGCTGATTTTTGGACAGATCATAGATAGTGCCATTACCTGGGGGAAAGATTTTATAGACGGATTGGTAAGTGGAATTAAAGGTGGAATTGATAAAGTCAAAGGTGCTGTAACCGATGTTGCAAACACAATAAAGAGTTTCCTACATTTCTCGGTACCGGATGAGGGCCCGTTGACAGATTATGAATCTTGGATGCCTGATTTTACAGATGGCTTAGCCAAGACACTGAGAGCCAATAAAGGAAAGGTGGCTGATGCTGCATTGGGAATCGCCGATGCTTTAAATATTAAGCCAACGTACAAGACGGCTTTAAATGCCCAGGGTGTAAACAAAGCTGGTAATATGGTCAGTCAGAATGTGCAGATAGATAATACATTTCAAGTCTCTGAGCGTTCTATGGCTGGTAAAGCATCTACGGCAATGAAAAACAGTACTGATGATGTCTCACGGCAGCTTGCTCGTGGTTTGGCATATGGGAGGTGATTACGGATGGGTAAAGCTAAAAGGCCTTGTAAATTAGACGGAATAGCATTTGATGCATTACTAAAACAGGATGATAGTTGGGAGGCTGAAATCCCTGATTATCCAGTGGAAAGTGGTAAGTCGGTCAATGATTCTGTGATCATCAAACCGTTTTACATATCTGCAGAACTGTACCTGACGAATACTCCGATTACCTGGTCGCGGCGACAAGGCGGCCGGAGCCGGGTACGTCAGATTGAAGAGCAGCTGAAAGCAGCTTTCTTAAGTAAGAAACCGATGGTTTATTCTACTACTGATCGAACATACAGCAATATGTGTTTGGAATCCCTCACAATTTCGAAATCTGAAGAAGAGGGGTATTCCAGAAAGATTACAGTCAATCTGAAACAGGTAACAGTAACTCAGACTAAGACTGGGATCATTCCGGATAGTTATGTAAGGGGCGGCTCAACTGCCGCCTCAGCGGGAACATCATCTACTAAACCAGCAACGAATACGGGTAAAACCAATGGAGGATCATCCAAAGCAGCAGAAAAAGAAACCAGTGAGAAAAAAGGGTCCATCTTATATAATGCGGCCAATTCATCAGGCCTATTGGGAGGAAAAAAATGACATTTTACATTGATGTTCCAGACATGAATGACTCAATGAGCCGGATCACACTTGCCGGTCGGGAGTATTTCATCAGATTCACCTTTAATGCTCTGCATGAATATTGGAGTTTTTCCCTATATGATACAAACCAGAATTTGCTGTTAGGGATGATAAGAATTGTCCCACTTTCTCCGTTGACGGAATATTACACCCATGAGGAGCTGCCGGCCGGAAAATTCGGTTGTGAGTCGCAAGGGGAGATAAACCGCCAGGCATTCGTTGATAAGACAGCAAAGTTTTTCTTTATACCAAACACTGATTTAGAAGGGTGGGATCCATATGGCTGATAATTGGGATAGACAATATCGTTTTGCAGCTGGCAAACCTGGTACTGTTGGTTTTGAGATAGGTGAAGAAGTTGCCGGCAGAGCATTGAGAATCGTATTTGATCTTGAAAAGACGGATGTGGAATCTGGTAATACCGGAACAATCACAATATACAACTTGAATGATGAGCATGTGGCAATGTTAAAAGAAAAAGATTGCATGGTTACACTCAAGGCTGGATATGGGGCTAATATGCCCCTTATTTTTTCAGGGAATATTACAACAGAATCTACTTCAGATGATAATCCGGATAGAGAAACGGAGATACAAGCTGTTGACGGTAGAGTTGCAATCCGGGACACATTCATCTCAGTGTCATACACCGGAGAGACTTTAGCACAAAGTATTTATAATGATATTATTGGGCAGATGGGAATTACTTGTGTTTATTCTCCAAAGGCCCAGGAGCTGTTGAGTGCTTTTAAGTTAGAAAACGGATTTGCATTCGTTGGCACTGCAGCGGATTGCCTTACTCAGTTAGGAGCAATGTGCGGTTTGAACTGGACGATTCAGAATGGAGTTGGTCAGGTGCTATATCCGGGGGATCCAATCACAACACAGTGCTTTGTTTTGGATGAATCATCAGGATTAGTGAATATACCAAAAAGTATAACCATCAATGCAGAAACGACAACAAATGAGGAAGCCACCCAAGAGCCTATACATGGTTTTGAGATTAACTATTTGCTTAATGGGGCAATTGGGATCAATGATATGATCCAGCTTGTAAGCAAGAAAGTATCCGGATTCTTTCGGATAAAGAGTATTAAAATCAGCGGTGATAATTACGGTTCAAGTTGGATGTGCACTGCACAGATCGTAGAGGTAAAGGAGGCACCGGCATGAATAGTGAGTTCACTCAAGCAATGAAGAATATGGTTAATTCAGCAGTTAATAATGTTCACACAGCATTACCAGGTACCATCAGGACTTATGATAGTGCGAAAGGCTTATGCACTGTCAAGCCAGCCGGCTCTATTAAAACAACAACTGGAACGATGGATTATCCGGAGATTACGGGTGTTCCAATCGTTTCACCGGATGCCTTGGCAACACCGATCAAAGCTGGTGATACAGTATTGCTTATTATCTGTGAGGGGTCTATAGCTGGATTTTTGTCAGGGAAAACCGAGGTTGCAACATTACATCATTCGCTATCCAATGCAGTATGTATACCGAATCTACGAAAGGTAGGGGCAAAGGCACAGCAACTGGCAAATGATAAAGGGTGTACTGTCATTGATGGGAATTTATATGTTACCGGCAGCATTGAATCTGTTGGATCGATTCAAGCACCCAATATATAAGGAGGTGAAAAAAGATGGTTTCAACAGATTTTTTGTTGGGAAAGGATGGCGATCTAAAGTTAAGTGAGAACATGGATGCTATACCAACAGATTCCCTGTGTCAGATAATCAATATTGCTTTACGATGGTTTTTAGGGGAATGGAAGTTTGATAATACCAAAGGAGTTGGCTGGTTTGACACTGTCTTTATAAAGAATCCGGATGAAGAAGAAATTGAGTCTATGATCACTGCTGTTCTCATGGATTTTCCAGAAGTAGAAAATGTTGTTACTGTTTTGACTGTAGTTGATAAGCTGCAGCGTAAAGCAGTAATATCATGGAAAGCGAAAACGTCCCAGGGAGTTATTGAAAGTGAGGTGAATATGTGGAGTACGGAGTAACAGAAAAAGGATTTGTGTTGCAGCGATTTGATGAGTGTGTGGACCAATTGCGAGAAAAGATAAAAGAATATACCGGGATTGATTTGACAACGAATGAGCAGGCGTATCTGAATCTTGCTTTCGTTTATCCAATTGCAGATGTAGTGGCGTCACTTCATGAGGAAAATCAGGATGTATACTATTCTTTCTCTCCTTCATCCGCGATTGGAGTTAGCTTAGATAATGTTTGCCAATCGTCCAATATTATTCGGGCAGCGGCAAAAAAAACATCTTACATTATACACTGCAATTGTTTGGACGGAACAACTATTGTATCAGGGACCACTGTTGCAGCTGATACCAATCCCAGGTATGAGGTTGTATGTGAAAAAAATACGCTGATAGCCCGGAGTGCTTTTAATGAAGCATATATTCGGGTCATTACGGCGGAGGTCTGGAAAGAGTATATAATTACCATTGATGGAAAGCGGTATATATTTACTGCAAGCACCGATAAGACAGAAGATATACTGCGAGGACTTCAGTTGGCAATTGATGATAACGCATTTCGGGTAGAGGTAACCGGAGAACTTCTTGCTATTCGTTCTACCGACAATTCCAGAGTATCGGAACTAAGCCTATCGGATAATCTTACAACAGACAGTATAACCGGTTTAGCTAAGTTTCAGGCTAAGGATTACAATAGCACCATATTACCAGTAGGCTCTATTGTAAAAATCATAACAAACCTTTCGACAGGTCTTTCGTGGGTGGAAAATAGGCTTCTTGGAACCGCCGGCAGGGAACTGGCAGAAGATTGGGAACTTCGTCAGTCTTTTATTTCTCAGAAATATGCAAATTCACGCTCATTGACTGAGTCAACAGTTTCCTATCTCCTGAAAAATGTATATGGTGTTACCGCGGCCAAGGGGTATCAAAATGATGAAGATGAGGTTGATCACAATGGGTTACTACCTCATTCAGTCATGTATGTCGTAGAGGGTGGTAATGATGAAGAGATCGCCAGAGGCATCCTTGCAACAAAAACAGGTGGAATCAATACGAATGGCAGTATCTCAGTGACTGTTCTCGGTGAAAACGATGAGCCTATTGATATTCGATTCAATCGGCCAGAATATTTATACACATGGTTGCGGGTGGAGATTTCAGGAGTGGCAGGAGAGATAGATCCGGCTTATGAAGTTAAGGCAAAGGAGCTAATTCTTGAGAAGACCGATATTCTGGTTATGGGTGATAAGTTGATTCTTCAGATCTTGATGCAGAATATTTTTAGCAGTGTTGCTGGTGTTGAGTATATAGACATAGCTGCGGGGACATCTACAAACAAAGATATCCCCCCAAAAGAATATAACAGACAAAATATAGTAGCCTCAAAGATGCAGCGTATTTCTGTTGGAGTAGATAGGATTGAGGTGGTTTTCAATGAGCTTTAATGTGTACGATGAAATTCAAAAAGCCAGTTTGGCACAGTTTCGAAATCAGCCAGTCACAAACGGGATACAGCGGGCGATTGCAGATGCCCTGCAGAGCGTATATGCAGAGAGTCAACAGCTTCGAGATTTGGGAGACATTGATAAGATGGCCGGGAAGAACCTGGATGTCATTGGAGAACGGCTGGACTTAAGCAGATCGGAAGCATATATAATTCTTAGGCGTTCTCAGTCAGTGGAGGTGACAGATGAAATATATAGGAAATGCTTGAAATGGAAACAGTTGAAGAATAATTTCACTGGAACCTATCCTGAGATAATGGAATCAATCCGGATTCTCTGGAAAACCGATAACATTATTTACCGGGAGCTGCCGGAGCATCCAGCACATATCTTTATTTCAATGCCTCTGTTTGATCTGGATATCCGGGATCCCTGGATGGGCCGAGCTCTGGTATTAAAACCGGATGGTGTAGCAATGACTTTTACAAGTGATTATTCTACGAGCATTGATGAAAGTAAGATTGAGTCGATTCGGGTACCGGCAATGCATATGTATATGAAAGTGTTTTGGAGTAAGGCATATGTTTTTGATGGTACACTGCGGTTTGATGGAGAGCAAACTTTTTTCGGATGGACCTATAATCTGCCTGTTTCAATGGCTCATTCTGCGGTGAAAATTCAAAATATTGAGATAATTGATTCTGGATTCCAAACGGTTGTTACTATCCCGATGACAGAAAGTATTGATATGGAAAATATTGAGATGTTTTTGGGAGAGGTGGAGACTACAGAGGATTGCAGTGCTCAGACTGCTTATAAGATGGAAATGGAATCAAATGCAGACGTGATTGAGGGGAATAAGGTGGTTTATTCCCGTAACCCGGGCTTTTTTGATGGTACATATACATTTAATGGGGCCCGTTGTTTTGATGCTTATTATAAGGAGGAAGAATACTAATGGCAAATTCAGTTGTATTAAATCAAGCGAGATCTAAGATGCTTAAAGCAAGAGCAGGTGTCGCGGCATTACCGAAAATTACGAGCATGGCTTTCGGTGACGGAGGAGTAGATGCTTCAGGGAATGTGATTGCTCCGTTGAAAACTGCCACTGCGTTGAAAAGTGAGGTGTTTAGAAAGAATATTGATGGGTACGAATTTATATCTGATTTGGTATGTCAATATACAACAACATTGGCGGAAGCTGAAGCGGCAGGTAAAAAGATAAGTGAAATTGCTTTGGTGGATGCGGTTGGAGATCTGGTGGCAATTAAAACATTTTTAGCAAAGGGCAAAGATGCTGATATGCGGGTTGCTTTCAGTATTGATGATATGTTTGATGGGGGGGATGAGTAATGGCATATATTCCGGTTGACGAAAGTCCAAACCTCGATTTGAATATGGACGCTATAACGGAGCAGACATTGGTTCATGAGAGTGAGATGAATGTAAGGAATAAACAGCTTTTGAATAATGATAAAGCTTTGGCTTATCCTCCATTTGACGATAGCGGTTCTGTGTCTGGAATAACATCGTTTTCTGCTTTTCTATCAACTGTTAAGAGCAGGATGCGGATATTCGATTTTTACAAGAACTTCAAAGCCGGCATGCAGTTTGTGGTCCACTTGGGAAGAGCAGCGAATAACTGTACAACGACTTCAGACGGGCTCTATTTGGATGCCCGGCAGGGAAAAGTACTGATGGATCTCTATACTCAATTAAATAGTGATTATGTTTCGCGGACTAATGACAATACCGTTGGTTCACAGCTACAATTGACAAAGAATAATGGTATTGCTGGCGGTTCCTACGCAGGTGGTCCCGTTTGGCTAAGAGCAAATTATCAAGCAAATAATGGCTATCGGGCACAGATCGGCTTCGAGAACATGGGATGCAATGCAATTACACTTTGGTTAGATATTGATGGCCGTCTTAGATCAACCAATAACGGCAATGCCACAACGACACTTGCGACAACTGACGAACTACCATCATTCACAAAGGTAACATTCACTTCAATGGCAGCAGCGAATGGTGTGCACGTTACGGTTGGCTCTTATACCATCACAACCACAGGTACTTATCTGGTGATCATGAATCAGTATTTCAACTATCCATATAAAGCAGATATTGATATCC
>JBOFYZ010000002.1:0-124308 GCA_051654925.1 Lachnospiraceae bacterium
ATACTGGTCCGTATTTCCTGCCGTTTCGGATGGTAACGATATCTAAAATAGGAAGCCTGTGACTAAAAGCATGGAATAAATCACAATAACTCGCGATAAAGCCGCTCAAACAATTGCTGATTTATCCCATAACGTCACAGGCTTCCTATTTAAGATATCGTAACCATCCTGCAAATGCAGAAAATACGGACCAGTATCACCACCGCCGCCAGCACCCGCATGCTTTTTTTAGCGCGACTGCCCCCAGCTACGTATTCACCTCCCATCAGATAAAAGAACAAAAGCGGACAAGAATACTAGCTTTTACGACGAATATAACTAAACCGGCATTAATGGGAGCGAATAGGTAGAAGGGGGCTGTCGTACTAAAAAAGCCTGTGGACGCTGAGGGCGGCTGTGCTGCCTGTCCGTATTTTCTGCATTTGCAGGGACGTTAGAGTCTCTTAAAGCAGAGAAATGACGCGTTAATGCCAGAAACGGCCATTGTTTGAGCGTAGCGAGTTATGGCGTTTCTGGCATTGCACTTAGCGGCAGTTCTCTGCTTTTAGAGACTCTTGCGGCCCGAAACCGCAGGAAATACGGACAGGCAGCACAGCCGCCCCCAGCGTCCACAGGCTTTTTTAGTACGACAGACCCTTCGCAACCAAACTACCCTCTAAACATTAAAACGGAACAAAATAACATCCCCATCTTTCACAATATATTCCTTACCCTCCAGTCCAACCAATCCCTTTTCCTTGGCCTTCGCATAAGTCCCGCATTCCAGCAGATCCTGATAATTAACAACCTCAGCCCGGATAAACCCACGCTCAAAATCCGTATGAATTTTTCCCGCCGCCTGCGGAGCTTTAGTGCCAACTGTAATCGTCCAGGCTCTGCTCTCATCTTCGCCTGAAGTCAGATAGCTGATCAGTCCCAGCAGACGATAGCTGGCCGCGATCAACTTGTCCAGTCCCGACTCAGTAAGGCCCATTTCTTCCAGAAACTCTTTCTTCTCGTCATCGTCCAGCTCGGCTATTTCCTGTTCGATCTGTGCACAGATGACAAATACCTCGGAAATATTATCAGCTGCAAAGGAACGAACAGCAGCCACATATTCATTAGAACTGCCATCGTCGGCGAGATCATCTTCCGATACATTAGCAGCAAAAATAACTGGTTTGCAGGTTAACAGATTTAAGGAATTGACAAAAGACATTACCTCATCATCTTCCTTCTGGTAAGCGCAGGCCAGCTTGCCGTCTTCCAGAATTTCTTTCAGTTCCTTTAAAATGTCCAGTTCTTTAGCCAGAGATTTATCATTGTTAGCTGCTTTTGTTGATTTGGCAATACGGCGTTCGAGAATCTCAATATCTGAGAATATCAGTTCCAGATTGATGGTCTCGATATCACGCAGCGGATTGACATTTCCTTCAACATGAATGACATTGGTATCTTCGAAACAGCGGACTACGTGAACGATAGCGTCAACCTCACGGATATTTGCAAGGAACTGGTTGCCCAGGCCCTCGCCTTTGGATGCGCCTTTTACAAGGCCGGCGATATCTACAAATTCAATCACTGCCGGAGTGACTTTTTTGGAATGATACAGATCTCCCAGCAGTTTGAGGCGGTGATCCGGTACGGCCACTACGCCGACATTTGGATCGATGGTGCAGAACGGATAGTTGGCGGATTCCGCGCCTGCTTTTGTCAGGGAGTTGAACAGTGTGCTTTTGCCGACATTCGGCAGTCCTACAATACCTAATTTCATGATGAATTCCTTCCTGTATGGTTATTCTGATAAAATTGTACTTGATTTTCATGCGGATTAATTGTAGCATAGAATTTGTGCAAAGAAAAGCATAAATCCAACTGTCGATCAATGTCGATATTTGAAGAGCGAAAATATTTGCTTTTTATTTTGTACAATAATACAATAAAATTAGCCTCGAAAGGAGCATACAGAATGGAAGGAGCCGATATTAGTTTCGTATATCTGGGGATCGCGATACAGAATTTACGGAACAGTATCTCTGTATTTGGTTTTTTAATTACCTACTATGGGATTATCATTGGCGTGGGAATGCTGGCCGGAATCTGGGTGGCTCAGTCAGATGCAAAGAGAAGGGGACAAGACCCCGAAATGTATCTGGATTTTGCACTGTTTGCCATTGTTTTTGCTATCATTGGTGCCCGAGTTTATTACGTTGTGTTTGCGTGGGATGATTACAAGGACAATCTGATCCAGGTGTTTAACACGCGCGGCGGCGGTCTTGCAATTTATGGCGGGGTCATTGCATCGGCGGTGACTTTGGTGGTCTATACCAGAGTTAAGAAAATATCGTTCTTCTCAATGGCGGATACTGGTGTTCTCGGTCTGGTGACCGGGCAGATAATCGGGAGATGGGGGAATTTTTTTAACTGTGAGGCATTCGGGGGGTTTACGGACAGCTTACTGGCGATGCGGATCAGGCGTTCGCTGGTTGGCAGCAATATGCTGAATCAGGATGTTTTGGATCATATAATAGTAGAAAGTGGGATTGAGTACATTCAGGTACACCCGACGTTTCTGTATGAATCTTTATGGAATCTGTGTTTGCTTATATTTATGCTTTGGTATCGTAAACGCAAAAGCTTTGACGGAGAGATGTTCTGGATCTATTTATTTGGATACGGATTGGGGAGGTTCTGGATTGAAGGACTTCGAACCGATCAGTTGAAGCTGTTTCAAACCGGGATTCCGGTATCCCAGGGGTTGTCACTGCTTTTGGTTCTGTCTGCAGCGGTTGCATGGATCATGAACCGCAGGAACAGAATGCACACTACTAAGGGAGACGCTAACGAATGAAAATGTCAAAAGAGGAACTGGTAATATCAATAGAAGAAGCAAGAGAAAAACTGAATAACAGTATTGATGGCAAAGAAGACTACGAAGAAATTTATAAAAAAAGTGTAGCATTGGATCGTTTGATTGAACAATATATTGTATATGGTTTTTAAAGAATCGCATATCTAGAGGCGGTTGCGTAAATAACGCAGCCGCTTCTTTTTATTGGTTTTTTTTTTCGTTAAAAAACCTTGCTATTTTCTTACGGATGTACTAAAATATACTTAGCAAGTGGTGGAAAGTGGAACAAAGTGGTGGAAAATGGCAATCAGGTGGTGATTAAGTAGCTCCGGTGGTTTCCAGATCAGGTACAGGTGATTATTATGTTCATGGGAGAATATAATCATACAGTAGATGCGAAAGGTCGATTAATCGTACCTTCCAAATTCAGAGAACAGCTGGGTGACGAGTTCGTTGTAACAAAGGGACTGGATGGCTGTCTTTTCGTCTATGAAAATACCGAATGGAAGATCCTTGAAGAAAAGTTACATTCATTACCACTTACAAATGCCAATGCAAGAAAGTTCTCCCGCTTTTTTCTGGCAGGTGCCACAACTTGTGAAGTAGACAAGCAGGGCAGAATCCTTCTTCCTGCAGTTCTGCGCGATTTTGCAGAGATCACCAAGGAGGCAGTACTGGTAGGTGTCGGCAGCCGGATCGAGATCTGGAGCCGGGAAAGCTGGAACGAGTCCAATACCTATGATGACATGGAAGAAATTGCAGAAAATATGGAAGGTCTTGGCTTATGACATTTGATCACAAATCTGTTTTATTAAATGAGACTGTTGACAGTCTGAATGTAAAGCCTGATGGCATCTATGTAGATGGCACACTGGGCGGAGGCGGACATGCTTTTGAAGTATGCAGCCGTCTTGGCGACTGCGGCAGACTGATCGGAATTGATCAGGATGAGGATGCTATCGCAGCTGCCGGCAGAAGACTGGAACCATATGGAGATAAAGTAATTATTGTTCGAAGTAATTATGAGCATATCGAAGAAGTTCTAAAGAATCTTGCTGTTGACAAGGTGAATGGGATTTATCTGGATTTGGGAGTATCGTCCTATCAGTTGGATACTGCCAGCCGGGGATTTACCTACCGCGAGGATGATGCGCCGCTGGATATGCGGATGGATCAGCGCAATACGCAGACGGCAGCAGACATTGTAAATACCTATAGTGAAATGGATCTGTACCGGGTGATCCGTGATTACGGCGAAGACAAATTTGCGAAGAATATCGCCAAGCATATTGTCAGAGCAAGGCAGGACAAGCCCATCGAGACTACCGGAGAGCTGATAGAGGTAATCAAGGCAGCGATTCCGATGAAGGTACGGGCGAAGGGCGGCCATCCGGCGAAGAAGACATTCCAGGCGATCAGGATCGAGCTGAACCATGAGCTGGACGTATTGAAGCGATCGATCGATACCATGATTGACCTGTTGGAGCCACAGGGGAGACTCAGTATTATTACTTTCCATTCCCTTGAGGACCGGATTGTCAAGAACAGATTCCGTGACAACGAGAATCCCTGCATATGTCCGCCCAGTTTTCCGGTGTGTGTATGCGGTAAGGAGAGTAAAGGAACAAATATTACGAGGAAACCGGTTGTTCCGACAACTGCAGAGCTTGCTGATAATAAGCGGTCAAAAAGCTCCAAGCTGAGGGTGTTTGAGAAAAAATAGTAATTTGCGGTAACAACCGGAGACAGAATAGATAGAAGGGGGAGGTATGGATTATGGCAGCCAGAAACAAACAACCAAAGAGACAGGACTATATATACGGTAATGCCGTACGCAAGACCATGCCTGCGCAGCGGCCACAGCGAAGGATTCAGGAGCAGCCGCAGAGGCGCATCAACCATACTGTCAGAAGAAATCAGGAAAAAGCCCTATATATGGATCTTCCATATGTAATTATGCTGACTATAGCTGCCATGTGTGCACTATATATCTGTGTCACTTATTTACACATGCAGTCTACCACAACAGCCAGGATATATCACATCGAAAAGCTGGAAAGGGAGCTGGAACAGCAGAAATCGGAGAATGACGCGCTGGCCTCAAGAATCAATACTTCGATTGATCTGGATTATGTGTACAAGGTGGCGACAGAGGAACTCGGTATGGTTTATGCAAACAGAAATCAAGTCCTTCTGTATGATAAAACAGAAAGCGAGTATGTAAGACAGTATGAAGACATCCCGTAACAAAGAACGAATTTTTACAAAGTACATGCAGGAGAAGCTGGCGATTACGGTTATCGTAATAACGCTGGCTTTGTTTGCGTTGGTCTATATTCTTTATAATATTATCCAGACGAATAAAGACCGGTATAATCAGATTGTTTTATCCCAGCAGGAATATGACAGCCGGATTATCCCTTACCGCCGGGGAGACATTGTTGACAGGAACGGTACGTTACTGGCCACGACAGAAAAGGTTTATAATCTGATTATCGATCCGAAGCAGATTATGTCTAGCCAGGAGGACTATCTGGAGGCAACGATAGCGGCGCTGGCAGCAGAATTTGGCTATGATACTCAGGAACTCAGGACATTGATTACGGAGAATTCGGGTAAACAGTATGTCCGTTATGCAAGACAGTTAAATTATGAAGACAAAGAGGCGTTTGAAATACTGGCTGAGGAGACCAACCTGGCCAACCGCAAAAATAATTCCAAAGCAAGAATAAAAGGGATCTGGTTTGAAGATGAATATAAGCGGATCTACCCATACAATTCGCTGGCCTGCAATGTGATTGGTTTTGCTACCAGCAGCGGGGATGGCGGGACCGGTGGGATCGAACAGTCCTACAATGATCAGCTGATTGGAATTAACGGGCGGGAATATGGTTATCTCAATGACGATTCCAACCTGGAACGGGTAATTAAGTCGGCGACAAACGGAAATACTGTCGTATCTACGATTGATGTCAATATTCAGAATATTGTCGATAAATATATTGCCGCATGGCAGCAGGAAGCGGGATCCGAGCGGGTCGGTGTTGTCGTAATGGATCCTAATAACGGAGAGATTCTTGCTATGTCCAGCGACAAACTGTTTGACTTAAACAACCCCAGGGATCTGGAAGGGCGTTATACGGAAGCTGAGATACGAGAACTGGGACTGAAGGAAGCAAGGGATACCTATAACCGGAAAAACCAGGAGAGCAAGCCGATTACAGTAGAAGAAGCAACCGATCATTACAGCGAAGAGGAAATCCGGTCTTTCGGACAGCAGGTAGCCTGGAATCAGATCTGGAGGAACTTCTGTGTCAGTGATACGTATGAACCGGGTTCACCATCCAAGATATTTACCGTAGCGGCCGGGCTGGAAGAAGGGATTCTCAGCGGCAATGAATCTTTTTACTGTGATGGCGGACAGGAGGTTGGCGGCTGGTTGATCAAATGTGTCAAGAGAACCGGTCATGGGATGCTGACCCTGACGGAATCCCTGATGCAGTCCTGCAATGACTGTATGATGCAGATTGCGGCGATGGAAGGCCGTGAGACGTTCAGTAAATATATGCAGATGTTTGGATTTGGCAGCAAGACCGGCATTGATCTGCCGGGAGAGGCTGATACCAGAACTCTGGTTTATGATGCTTCTAATATGAAGGCATCCGATCTGGCGACCAATTCCTTTGGTCAGAACTACAATTGTACGATGATTCAGATGGCAGCAGCCTATTGTTCGATTATTAACGGCGGATCTTATTATGAGCCCCATGTTGTAAAGCAGGTTGTGAATGAACAAGATGCGATTGTAAAGCGGGTTGAACCAAATCTTGTCAGAGAGACAGTCTCTGAAAGTACCAGTAATTTTATTAAAGAAGCGTTGTTTCGGACTGTTGAAGAGGGGACTGGAACTGCAGCGGCGATAGCAGGATATGAAATCGCCGGAAAGACCGGCACTGCTGAAAAATACCCCCGTGGACAAGGAAATTATCTGTTGTCTTTCTGTGGTTTTGCCCCGGTCCATAATCCACAGGTTCTGGTATATGTAATTATCGATACTCCGCAGGTGGAGAATCGGGCGAGCAGCAGCCATGCCAGTAAATTATTTCAACAGATTATGAGTGATATCCTTCCGTATTGGAATGTCTTCCCGAGCGGAGATTTTGAAGATACTCAGGAAGGGGTGGAGGGTCAGCTTCCTGAGCAGGAGGGAATCAGCGGCAATAATGGTGGTCTGGAGACAGAGACAGAAGCTGAGATCAAAGTATATGAAACCGATGAATTTGTGGATCCGGAAGATGAGCGCAATACTGGCATTCCGGGAGATCTGCCGGGGGAAGAAAATCCTGACGGCAGTTATCCGGCGGAATCATCGGCACCGCCGGAGTCGGAAGGTACTGCCGGTACTTCGGCTGCGGCAGAGGCAGCAGCAGAACCAGCGCAGCATGAGGATCCGGAGGACGGGCAGCCGGGGCAAGTCCCGATTGTAGATCCAAATCCATCATAACAAACATAATTTTCAGACTGGCTCATATATTATAGCAATGAGTTTTTAAGGAGCCGGTTATGAGTTCCAATCAGACCCATCATCGGGAAAGAATAGCCGTCTTATGCTTTCTGCTTTGCCTGTGCATGGCAGGACTTATGGGGCGGCTTGTTTATCTTATGACAATTCGTTCCGAACATTACAGTCAGATGGCTGAAGATCTGCATCAGCGGGAAAGAACCATCAAAGCCGCCCGGGGCAATATTGTCGATGCAAGCGGCGTAGTTATTGCAACAAACCGGACGGTTTGTACCATATCGGTTATCTACAATCAGGTCAAGGACCGTGAAGAAGTTATCCGTATTCTCTGCCAGGAACTGGGAGCTGACGAGGCCACCGTCCGTAAACGGGTAGAGAAACGCAGCTCCAGAGAAATTATTCAGACCAACGTTGATAAAGAAATGGGCGATAAGATCCGCGGCTATCAGCTGGCCGGAGTAAAAGTGGACGAAGATTACAAACGCTACTATCCATTTGATTCGCTGGCGTCCAAGGTACTTGGCTTTACCGGCGGTGACAATCAGGGAATTATCGGTCTGGAGGTCAAGTATGAACCATATTTGAAAGGTATCAATGGTACCATTCTGACCATGACGGATGCAGCCGGTGTGGAAATCGACAATGCGTTTGAAGACCGGATCGAGCCTACTTCCGGAAGTGATCTGCATATCAGCCTGGATGTCAACATCCAGCAGTATGTGCAGCAGGCGGCATATGAAACGATGGAACGAAAGCAGGCCAAACGGGTTTCCATTATTATTATGAATCCGCAAAATGGTGAAATAATGGCTATGGCAAACGTACCGGAATTTAATCTGAATGAACCGTTTACACTGAATGTAGAAGTGGATCCGGGGATCTCGGCGGCAGAAAAGCAGGAACTGCTGAATCAGATGTGGCGAAATCCCAGTATCAATGATACGTATGAACCGGGATCTACCTTTAAAATTGTTACGGCTGCAGCCGGGCTTGAGGAAGGTGTGGTTCACTTAAATGATACCTTTTCCTGTCCGGGCTTCAGGATTGTGGAGGATCGCAAAATACGTTGTCACAAAGTGGGCGGCCATGGCGGCGAAACCTTTCTCCAGGGCACCATGAATTCCTGTAATCCGGTATTTATCGATGTGGGGCAGCGTCTCGGTGTGGATAATTATTACAAATACTTTGAACAGTTCGGGCTGAAAGATAAGACGGGCATTGACCTGCCGGGTGAAGCCGCAACCATTATGCATAAAAAGGATAATATGGGGCTGGTAGAACTGGCAACGGTATCATTCGGGCAGTCCTTCCAGATCACCCCGATCCAGCTTCTTACCACAGCTGCTTCGATTGTGAATGGCGGTAATCGGGTTACTCCTCATTTCGGGGTAAAGGTTGTCAATGAGGAGCAGAATACGGTTCAACGTTTGACATATCCGGTTAAAAGCGAAATTGTATCGGCAGAAACCAGTGAAACCATGCGGTATATTCTGGAGCAGGTAGTTGCTGAGGGCGGTGGTAAAAATGCCGCTATTGAAGGGTACCAGATCGGCGGAAAGACAGCAACTTCGGAGAAGCTGCCGCGTAGTCAGAAACGTTATATCTCTTCCTTTATCGGCTTTGCCCCGGCAGATGACCCACAGGTAATTGCTCTGATTATGATTGATGAGCCGCAGGGAGTTTACTATGGCGGAACGATCGCAGCGCCTGTTATTTCCGATATTTTCAAGAATATTTTACCTTATCTGGGAATAGAAGCAGACAAGGAAGAAACTGTTTCCATGATTCCAATCAGTGGTTGATTATTCCCTTAAAAAGACGTATACTATTGAATGTGTAAAAACACCAACGATACATAACAAATAGAGGTGCAGCATGATTAATGAAACCATTTTGGCAATTATAATAGCTTTTGCAATCAGCGCGATTCTGTGTCCGATTGTAATTCCGTTTCTTCATAAATTAAAATTCGGACAGCAGGTGCGTGATGACGGACCGCAGGCTCACCTGAAAAAGCAGGGGACGCCGACGATGGGCGGACTGGTGATTCTGACCAGTATTATTATTACCTCGCTGTTTTATATTCGGGATTATCCAAAGATTATTCCGGTTTTGTTTATGACAGTCGGGTTCGGCATTATTGGCTTCCTTGATGATTATATTAAAATTGTGATGAAACGTTCAGAAGGTCTGAATCCGAAACAAAAGCTGGCAGGCCAGATTGTGATTACCGGCATCTTTATTTATTATCTGATGAATTCCAATGAAGTAGGAACCGAAGCGTTAATTCCTTTTACCGGCGGATTTGGCAAAGGATATTACCTGAATCTGGGGATTTTCTTTATTCCTTTTGTTTTCTTCGTAGTATTGGGAACCGACAACGGGGTCAATTTTACGGATGGCCTGGACGGTCTCTGTACCAGTGTGACAATTCTGGTGGCTACGTTCCTGACGATTATTACCATCGGCGAGGACAGCGGTATCAGTCCGATCACCGGCGCGGTGGTGGGAAGTCTGCTTGGTTTTTTGTTGTTTAACGTATACCCGGCCAAGGTTTTTATGGGTGATACCGGCTCGCTGGCACTCGGTGGTTTTGTGGCGGCCAGTGCATTTATGATGCAGATGCCGTTTTTTATCCCGATTATCGGCCTGATTTATCTGGTGGAAGTCCTGTCTGTCATTATGCAGGTAGGATATTTCAAACTGACGCGCGGCAAGCGGATCTTTCGGATGGCACCGATTCATCACCATTTTGAACTGAGTGGGTGGTCAGAGACCAGGGTAGTCGCTGTATTTTCCATAGCCACGGCCATATTGTGTCTTTTAGCGTACTTAGGATTATAGGAGGTAGCGAACATGAACGATCAGAAGGTTTTAGTAGCCGGTATCGGAAAAAGCGGAATTGCCGCGGCAAAGCTCCTGCTGAAGATGGGCGGAGAGGTTGTCCTGTATGATGGCAATGACAGTCTGGATAAGGATGCGGTCAAAGCGCAGTTTGGGGATGCATCCCGTCTTACGGTGATACTGGGAGATGTGACCCGCCCGGATCTGCTGGGGGTGGAGCTTGCGATTATCAGTCCGGGGATTCCTTTGGGAGCATCGTTTGTTCCGATTCTGGATGAAGCAAAGATTCCCATCTGGGGCGAGGTACAGCTGGCCTATCACGTAGCAAAAGGCAGGCTTGCAGCAATTACAGGAACCAACGGAAAGACTACCACCACGGCTTTGGCAGGGGAGATCATGAAGGCTCATTTCCAGCAGGATTCTGCCGATGCGGATCCGGAAGAGGACCAGGATCCCCGGGTATTTGTGGTTGGCAATATCGGTATTCCATATACCGAGACGGCGCTTAAGACCACTGAGGAATCAGTAACCGTGGCGGAGATCAGCAGCTTCCAGCTGGAGACTATTATGGACTTCAGGCCGGATGTCAGTGCTATTCTGAATATCACTCCGGATCATCTGAATCGTCATGGAACCATGGAGAACTATATCGAAGTAAAGGAACGGATCGCTTCCAATCAGACGGAAGACGACAGCATTATTCTCAATTATGATGATGCCATTCTGCGTGAATTTGGCGAGAGTGATTCATTAAAAGCCAAGGTCGTTTATTTTTCCAGTTCAACGGAATTAAAAGAGGGTTTGTTTCTGCGTGACAGCAGCATTATTTACCGTAAGAACGGAACTGATACGGAAGTCGTTGATGTTCGTGATCTGCATTTGCTGGGACGGCATAATTATGAAAATGTTATGGCAGCGGCGGCCATTGCCCGGCAGCTGGATGTCCCAATGGAAACGATCAGCAGTGCCGCCCGGGCTTTTCAGGCCGTGGAGCACCGGATTGAATTTGTTCTGGAGCGGTCCGGGGTCAGATACTATAACGATTCCAAAGGCACCAATCCGGATGCCGCGATCCAGGCGATTCAGGCAATGCCGGGACCGACCCTGCTGATTGCCGGAGGTTACGACAAAGACAGTGAATACGATGCCTGGATTGATACATTTGGCGAAAAAGTAAAATATCTGGTTTTGCTGGGCCAGACCCGAGACAAGATTGCCGCCTGTGCCAGGGCACACGGATTTGCGGAGATCATGTACGCGGAAGATATGGCGGAAGCGGTCCGGGTCTGTGCTGCCTATGCTAATTCCGGTGACAATGTACTGCTTTCGCCGGCCTGTGCCAGTTGGGGCATGTATGACAATTATGAGCAGCGCGGCGATGTATTTAAAGAGTGTGTAAGAAATCTGTAGGAGGCAGCTATGGCGAAAAAGAACAAAGTAAGGCGATTTTATGATTACAGCCTGTTGTTCTGTATTATTTTTTTAATGGCATTCGGATTGGTCATGATATACAGCGCCAGTTCCTATAAAGCTCAGTTGGATTATGGCAATGCTTCGTATTTCATGACACGTCAGCTGAGAATTGCAATAGCGGGTTTGTTGGCAGCGGTTTTTATTTCCAAGCTGGATTATCACTGGTATGCAAGATTTGCTGTTTTTGCCTACATTCTTTCCTATGTGCTTATGATTACCGTATCCATATTCGGAAAAGAAGTAAATGGCAAGAAACGCTGGCTGGAACTGGCTCCGGGTCTGAGCTTTCAACCGACTGAGTTTGTAAAAATTGCCCTGATCGTACTACTGGCAGCAATGATTACCCAGATGGGTAAGAGTATTAATCAATGGAAAGCCATGGCGATGGTAATCGGGGTATCATTACCGATTGCTGCAATTGTGGCCGCCAATAACTTGAGCTCCGGTATTATCATTGTTGGTATTGCCTTTGTCATGCTGTTTGTTGCCTGTGATAAAAAATGGCCGTTTTTTCTGTGCGGAGTGCTGGGAGTCGGCACAATTGCGATTGCCGGTCCGCTGGCCATTGCCCTTGAAAAGATTGGCCTGCTGCAGGCATATCAGCTGGAGCGTATCTATGTCTGGCTGGATCCGGAAGCATATCCGATGGATGGCGGCTATCAGGTGCTCCAGGGCTTGTATGCGATCGGTTCGGGCGGTCTCTTCGGAAAAGGTCTGGGAGAAAGTATTCAGAAGATGGGATTTGTGCCGGAGGCACAGAATGATATGATTTTTTCAATTATTTGTGAAGAGCTTGGCCTGTTTGGGGCGACATCGGTTATTTTGATCTTTCTGTTTATGATCTACCGGTTTATGCTGATTGCAAACAATGCACCGGATTTGTTCGGGGCATTGCTGGTAGTCGGAGTCATGGGGCATATTGCTATTCAGGTTATCCTGAATATTGCGGTAGTAACCAATACCATCCCCAACACCGGTATTACATTGCCGTTTATCAGTTATGGAGGGACGTCGGTATTATTCCTGATGGTAGAAATGGGTATGGTATTGAGTGTGTCCAACCAGATAAAGTTAGAAAAATAAAAACCATTCTCACAAAACCTACATAAGATGTAATATAAGTAAGACGTAGGAGGTATCTGTTTGTCTGCGATTCGATTATGCGGCTTACATTCCCTGAACGGTGAGATAACAATACAAGGTTCCAAGAATGCTGTGCTGCCGGTTATGGCAGCATCACTTCTTCATAAAGGCACTACCGTGATATCCAATGTCCCCGAAATACAGGATGTGTTCTGTATGAAGGGGATTTTAGAATATCTTGGGTGCAGGATAAGCTTTAAAGATCATACCATGGTCATTGATACCCGTGATCTGACCTCGATCCGGATTCCGGATATGCAGGTGAAGCAGATGCGGTCTTCCATTATGCTGCTGGGGCCACTCTTGGGACGGCTGGGAGAAGCAGCTACCTGTCATCCCGGCGGCTGTTCGATCGGCAAGCGTCCGGTGGATCTGCATATATTTGCACTGCGCAAGCTGGGAGCCGAGATACGAGTTGAAGGTGAGCGGATTATTGCTTCGGCACAGCGGCTGCAGAGTGCTGATATCCGCCTGGATTATCCCAGTGTGGGGGCGACCGAGAATGCTCTGATGGCAGCCGTGGCGGCGGAAGGGACGACCAGAATTTACGGTGCCGCTCAGGAACCGGAGATTATGGAACTGTGCCGCTTTTTAACGCAGATGGGGGCCGAGATATCAGGAGCTGGCACCGATACACTGATTATTTGCGGCCGGCAGCCACTGCATGATGTTACCTTCAGAGTAGCCGGTGACCGGATTGTGGCCGGAACTTATCTCGGAGCACTTCTGGCCGCCGGAGGATCGGTATTTCTGAGAGAGGCACCGGTTCATCATCTGGAACAAATGGTTCGGCAGGCCAGGAAAATGGGAGCAGTGATAGCAGAACAGCCGGATGGGCTCCTGGCAGTCATGGAGCAGCGGCCCCGGACGGCACATATTCAGACGGCTCCTCATCCCGGATTTCCGACTGATCTTCAATCAGTTATGCTGGCAGTGGCAGCTGTTGCCGACGGAGTTTCTGTTATTGAGGAAACTGTCTTTGAAGGGCGCTTTGCCACAGCCGATGAACTGCAGAAAATGGGGGCACTTATTGAGGTGACGGATAAGACGGCAACGGTAACCGGAGTGAGGCGTCTGCATGGCGCAGAAGTTGCGGCAACTGATCTGCGCGGTGGCGCGGCACTGGTAGTAGCTGGTCTGGTGGCTGAAGGTGAGACGGTGATTACCGGTTATGAACATATCCGGCGAGGATATGAAGATATCTGCCGTGATCTGGCCGGAGTGGGTGCTGTTATAACGAAAGGGTAAAGGAAGCAGGAAAGATGCAGAAAGGGACAAGAAAAACAGGTATCATTATAGCGTTGCTGATAGGGCTTATTCTGGCGGTTTTGTTCCTGTCGGTTAATATCAGTGAGATAACCTACACCGGGAACAAACGTTACACCGATGAACAGATGACCGATACTCTGTTTCCCGATAAGGTAAGCCGTAACAGTATCTTATGCTATCTGAAGGAACGCTTCGGCCAGCATGAGACGATCCCTTTTGTAGAAGACTATAAAATAGTCTTTCAGAGTCCCGGGCGGATTGAAGTAATTATTTATGAAAAAAGTGTGGTTGGTTATGTATCTTATATGAGCAGCTATATGTATTTTGATAAGGACGGTATTATCGTAGAAAGTGCCAATACGGAGCTGTCCGGTGTTCCCTTGATTACCGGACTGAAGTTCGGTCATATCGTCCTTTATCAAAAGCTTCCGGTAGAGAGCATTGACGTATTTGATGAGATCCTGAATCTAACCCAGATCCTTTCTATTTATGAGCTGAAAGTGGACAGGATCAAATATAATACATTTATGGAAGCAACTTTATATATGGAGGATATTGAGGTAATTCTGGGAAATAATGACAGCCTGAACGGCAAAATTGGCAAGCTAAATGACATGCTGCCGAAATTAATTGGTAAAAAAGGTACGCTATACCTTGATAATTACGATGAAAATGATACAAACGCCATATCCGTGTTTAAGCCGAAAACCTGAGTGTTATGAATCTCGAAAAAGTTGAGGAAATCTGAAAAATAAAGGTTGATATTTTTTCGAAAATCAAATATAGTATTAGATAGATATGTTTTGAGAAATATATTACAAAACTATTACAAAAGTGAGAAAGTAAGCGATTGAAGGAGGATTATATCTTGTTAGAGATTAAGATAAATGATTCAGAGAATTCTGCCAGAATCATAGTGATAGGTGTTGGTGGCGCAGGTAATAACGCAGTGAACCGAATGATAGATGAGAATATAGTTGGAGTAGAGTTCATTGGTATCAACACGGATAAGCAGGCTCTGCAGTTTTGTAAAGCACCAACCGTTATGCAGATTGGCGAGAAGTTAACCAAAGGTCTGGGTGCCGGTGCCAAACCGGAAGTAGGACAGAAGGCAGCCGAAGAAAGTTCAGAGGAACTGGCGCAGACAGTCAAAGGTGCCGACATGGTATTCGTAACCTGTGGTATGGGTGGCGGTACCGGTACCGGTGCAGCACCTGTTATTGCAAAGATCGCAAAAGATATGGGAATTCTGACGGTCGGCGTCGTTACCAAGCCATTCCGTTTTGAAGCAAAAGCCCGCATGTCCAATGCTCTGTCAGGAATTGATATGCTTAAGGAAAGCGTAGATACCCTGATTGTGATTCCGAATGATAAGCTGCTGGAGATCGTAGATCGCAGAACCACCATGCCGGATGCACTGAAGAAAGCTGATGAAGTACTTCAGCAGGCGGTTCAGGGTATTACCGATCTGATCAATGTACCAGGATTAATCAACCTGGATTTTGCTGATGTACAGACCGTTATGACGGATAAGGGTATCGCTCATATCGGTATCGGACATGCCAAGGGTGATGATAAGGCTGTCGAGGCAGTGAAGCAGGCTGTTTCCAGTCCTCTGCTTGAGACTACCATTGAAGGTGCAACCCATGTTATTATCAATATTTCCGGTGATATCAGCCTGATCGAGGCGAATGAGGCAGCAAGCTATGTTCAGGAACTGGCAGGCGATGATGCCAATATTATCTTTGGTGCAATGTATGATGAGACTGCTCAGGATGAAGCATCCATTACCGTTATTGCGACCGGATTAGATGCTCATGGGATGAATACTCCGGTAGCGAAGGCGATGACCGGTTTCAATACATTCAAACCGAAGATGCCGTCTACTTTAAATACCCCGAATATGGGACATCAGGCGACCGCAGCAACCGCAGAACCATCACTGCAGATTCCGAAACCAGCAGCACAGCAGACACCGCGGTCAATGCCGAATCAGCAGAGTGGGCAGGCTCAGTCAGCACCGGCGTATCGTCCGATGAACAAAGAAGTACAGATCAACATTCCGGACTTTTTAAAGAATAAAAGGTAGAGCTATAAAAATGCAATCTGTTACCAATTCTATTTGGTGACAGGTTGCTTTTTTTAGTTGGTGGGGGGAGGTCGCGCTAACCAAAGGCGGCGGGAACGGTAGCAGTCCGTATTTCCATTGGTTTCGGACCATATTAGGCGGCAGCAAGTGATTTTCAGCGGAGGAATTATGCTCTCAAAAGCATAATTCCAGGGGCCCGGCGCGGCGAAGTCATCAAGAGTTCGGCGCAACTGGCCCCGGTGCCGCTGAAAATCACTTGCTGCCGCCTTAGAACCATCTCACCGAGAGAACGGTACCAATTCCTGTCCAAACTCCCCATGTTCTCCTGGAAACCATGAGCGCTCCCTGTCTGATTTTGTCGCCAAAAAAATTGGCCTTCCTTATCTTTTTTGACAAATTATTCAAGGTCTATTCGATATAATGATAGGCATCAGAATAAGGAGGTGAGGCCTGAATTCGTGACAGTAACCTTATATCTGGATATTTATTTTCTGGTAAATTCTGCAGTCAATTATCTGTTGCTTTCCCTTGTGAGAAAGATTCTGAAGCTTTCAACTGTGCAGTGGCGGCTGTTTACAGCAGCGGCCTGCGGGGCTTTGTGGGCATGTTTTCTGGTCCTTTACCCGATTCTGCCGGCCTGGTCAGAAGCAATGGTTACCTGGATTTTTATCGGGGCATTGATGGCATGGATTGCCTTTGGAAAAACAGAATTTCCGGATCTTGTAAAAAAAACGGGTGTGCTTTGGCTGGTTAGCGCGGCTGCCGGAGGAATTCTTGAAGGAGTCGGCAGATCGATGCCGGGCACGTGGTATCTGAACGGCGGATTGATACCGGGCAGATGGTCCGCATTATCATTATTATGCACAATGGCGGCCATTTATTATGGAATATGTGCCGGTGCCAGAATGATATGGGCACAGCGGCAAAAACAAAAGGATTACTATGAGGTGGTCTTATCCTATCGTGGGAAAAGCATAACAGTGACAGCGCTGCTGGATACCGGCAACCAGCTGTTTGAGCCATATGGGCATCAGCCGGTGCATGTGATTACATATGCTGCCTGCAGTCAGTTGTGTGACCGTGTTTCACAGGTCATCTATATACCGTTTCAGGCGGTCGGGACCAAACGTGGGATGCTGGCGGGGATACAGATTGATGAAATGGATATTCGGCAGGATGGTAAAAGTGTGGATGTGATACAAAAGCCATGGCTTGCCATCAGTAAAGAACCATTATCATCCAGGCACCAATATGAGATGCTTCTGCATAGAGAAGAATAACAACAGACATGGAGGATATAGTTTATGATAGTGAAGGTTTCTATACCGAACCGATTTCAATTTAAAGCGATGCCGTCTTTTACGACTATGCTGTGGCAGAAGCAGGGAGAAGTACATTATATCGGAGGTGCGGATATTCTGCCGCCGCCTTTGGACAGCAAGAGTGAGGCAGAAATGATTGGACGGCTGAAAACTGAAGATGAAACAGAGGCGCGTGCCACCCTGATTGAACACAATCTCAGATTGGTTGTTTACATAGCCAAGAAATTTGACAATACTAATGTTGGGGTGGAGGATCTGATTTCGATTGGTACAATTGGACTAATCAAGGCAATTAATACGTTTAACCCGGAGAAAAATATTAAGCTGGCAACCTATGCATCCAGGTGTATTGAAAATGAGATTCTGATGTACCTGAGAAGGAATAATAAAACCAGGTTTGAGGTTTCTATTGATGAGCCGCTGAATGTGGACTGGGACGGGAATGAATTGCTGCTTTCTGATATTCTTGGGACAGATGAGGATATCATTTACCGCGGTCTGGAAGATGAAACCGAGAAGAATCTCCTGAAAAACGCAATCTCGCGCCTGAATCCGCGCGAGCGCAGAATTGTTGAACTGCGCTATGGACTGAAGAATGAAGAAGGTACCGAAATGACTCAAAAAGAAGTGGCGGATCTGCTTGGAATTTCTCAATCCTATATCTCACGATTGGAGAAAAAGATTATGAAACGGCTGAAAAAGGATATCGTCAGGTTTGAGTGATCCCACGATGTGGCTCACCTGGCTGCTGATCGGGACGCTGCAGCTGCAGTATCCCACGGCGTCCAATCCGGAAGTAATTACAATATCAGGCAATGATCCGTCCTGGGAAATTTATGAAAATTACAGGTATGCGTATGAAAATTACGGATACCTGTTTTTGACCGAGGAAACACAATATGATGGAAATCCGGCCGATACTGCACCGGGGGAAACGACATCCGCAGCAGTACAAGAGACGGCATATTCGCTGGAACGGCTTTCGGATTATGATGTACTGATGAAAAATCTCTATATCGTCCATTCATCGACAACGGCCAGCCGGGAACTGATGAATGCCGGAGCATTTTGGCAGAATGACCTGAGCATTGAGCAGGACTCATCAGCTCCTCAGATTCTGATATACCATACCCACTCGCAGGAAGAGTTTGCAGATTACGGTCCGGGCAACAAGCAGGCAACCATTGTCGGGGTCGGCAATTATCTGACTCAGCTGCTTGAGGCAAAAGGATGGAATGTGATCCATGATACTTCAACATATGATATTAAGAGTGGAATGCTTGACCGGAACCGGGCGTACAACTACGCCCTGGACGGGATCACCGGAATCCTGCAGGAGAATCCGGGGATTCAGGTGGTGCTGGATGTCCATCGGGATGGTGTAAAAGAAGGGGTTCATCTGGTATCAGAGGTGAACGGAAAGCAGACTGCCAATATTATGTTCTTTCAGGGAATGAGTCAGTCACCGGACGGGCCGATTGAACATCTGCCCAATCCTTATCTGTCAGATAACCTGGCCTTCACGTTTCAGATGCAGCTGGATGCAGCTGATCGGTACCCGGGATTGATGCGAAAGATCTATCTGAAAGGTTACCGATACAACCTGCATGTGCGGCCAAGGTCGGCTCTGATCGAGGTTGGAGCACAGACTAATACTTATCAGGAAGCGCTGAATGCGATGGAACCGCTGTCAGAACTTTTGGATAGGGTGTTGCAAGGAAATTGAAAAAATGATATATTTAAGGGTACTATGATTAAAAAGCTGTTTTAATAGAGAGGAAACCATATATGGCAACAACGAACCAAAGCAAAATCCGTAATTTCTGCATTATTGCCCACATTGACCACGGCAAGTCCACGCTGGCCGACCGGATTATTGAAAAGACCGGTCTGCTGACCAGCCGTGAGATGCAGTCGCAGGTGCTGGACAATATGGATCTGGAACGGGAAAGAGGCATTACGATTAAGTCCCAGGCTGTCCGTACTGTATATAAAGCAGAAGACGGAGAAGAATATATTTTCAATCTGATTGATACACCAGGGCATGTGGATTTCAACTATGAAGTGTCCCGCAGCCTGGCCGCCTGTGACGGAGCAATCCTGGTGGTGGATGCTGCCCAGGGGATCGAGGCGCAGACGCTGGCCAATGTCTATCTGGCGCTGGATCATGATCTGGACGTTTTTCCGGTTATCAACAAGATCGACCTGCCCAGTGCCAGACCGGAATGGGTGATCAATGAAATTGAAGATGTGATTGGGATAGAAGCGCGGGATGCTCCTCAGGTTTCAGCAAAAACAGGACTGAATATTGAAGGTGTGCTGGAGGCTATTGTACACAAGATCCCGGCTCCGCAGGGAGATTCTGCGTCTCCGCTGCAGGCGCTGATTTTTGATTCGCTCTACGATCAGTACCGGGGGGTTATTGTCTTCTGCCGGATCAAAGAGGGAACCGTCAAAAAGGGAACCCGCATCCGTTTGATGGCTACAGGTGCCGAGGAAGAAGTTGTGGAAGTCGGTTATTTCGGAGCCGGCCAGTTTATTCCCTGTGATGAGCTGAGTGCCGGGATGGTAGGCTACATCACCGCCAGTATTAAGAATGTCAAGGACACCAGCGTTGGTGATACGATCACCGATGTCAAGAATCCCTGTGCAGAACCGCTGCCGGGATATAAGAAAGTAACATCAATGGTATACTGTGGTCTCTATCCGGCTGATGGTGCCAAATATAATGACTTACGGGAAGCCCTGGAAAAGCTTCAGCTTAACGATGCGTCGCTGAACTATGAGCCGGAGACTTCAATTGCATTGGGATTTGGATTCCGATGCGGATTTCTGGGCCTGCTTCATCTGGAGATCATTCAGGAACGTCTGGAACGGGAATACAATCTGGATCTGGTTACGACCGCACCAAGTGTTATCTACCGTGTCCACAAGAAGAATGGCGGCATGATTGAACTGACGAATCCGTCCAATCTGCCGGATCCGACCGAGATCGATTATATGGAGGAGCCGATTGTCAATGCTGAAATTATGGTTACCACGGAATTTGTCGGTGCCATTATGACGCTGTGCCAGGAGCGCCGCGGGGTCTATAAAGGAATGGAATATATGGAGGAAACAAGGGCTCTGCTGAAGTATGATCTGCCGCTGAATGAAATTATCTACGATTTCTTCGATGCATTAAAGTCCCGTTCCCGGGGATATGCTTCATTCGATTATGATATTAAAGGCTATGAGCGCTCAGAGCTGGTCAAGCTGGATATCCTGATCAACAAAGAAGATGTAGATGCCCTGTCCTTTATTGTTCATGCCGAATCAGCCTATGAACGCGGCCGGAAGATGTGCGAGAAACTGAAGGACGAAATACCGCGGCATTTATTTGAGATTCCGATCCAGGCTGCAGTCGGTGGCAAAATTATTGCCCGTGAGACCGTCAAAGCAATGCGTAAAGACGTTCTGGCTAAATGCTACGGCGGTGATATTACCCGTAAGAAGAAACTGCTGGAAAAACAGAAAGAAGGAAAGAAACGGATGCGTCAGGTGGGCAATGTAGAGATCCCGCAGAAAGCATTTATGAGTGTACTCAAATTAGATGATGAATAATAAGGCATTAAAACTCTATCTCCACATTCCCTTTTGCGCAATGAAGTGTGCATACTGTGATTTTCTGTCATTCCGTGCACCGGAAAAAACATACCGGGAATATAGCGAAAAACTGGTCGAGGAAATCTACGGCCAGTCCTCTGCTTTTGCCGATCGGCAGGTTACCAGCCTGTTTATCGGCGGCGGCACCCCTTCCATTATGCCGGCCAGGTTGATGAGTGAGCTGCTTAGCGTTCTTCATAACAGTTTTAATTTTATCGAGAATGCTGAAGTGACAATCGAAGCAAATCCCGGTACGTTAACGATGGAAAAGCTTGAAACATACCTGGAGGGCAGTGTCAACCGGATCAGTCTGGGACTTCAGTCCGCCGATGATAACGAACTCAGGTCACTGGGGCGGATACATTCCTATGACGAGTTTCTGAAAAGCTATCAGCGTGCCAGGCAGGCAGGATTTACTAATATCAATATTGATTTAATGTCAGGGCTGCCCGGCCAGACCGTGCAGTCCTGGAAGCATACCCTGCGCAAAGTTCTGATGCTGAAGCCAGAGCATATCTCCGCCTACGGATTGATTATAGAAGAAGGCACCCCTTTCTATGAACGTTATCACCCTCATCCCGAGGAACTCCCCGATGAAGAAACCGACCGTGAAATGTATCGCCTGACCAGGACTATCCTGGAGGAGCAGGGATATATCCGCTATGAGATTTCCAACTATGCCAAACCTGGCTATGAATGCCGCCACAATATCGGCTACTGGACCGGAGCAGATTATCTGGGATTAGGCCTTGGTTCCTCCTCCTATATTAACAACCACCGTTTTCATAATACATCCGACCGCTGCGAGTACATGGCTCTTAACCTGCTCGAACCAAATGCCGCCAGCCGTGATATTCAGGAACTGACTCATAAAGAGAAAATGGAAGAATTCATGTTCTTGGGGCTGCGGATGATGCAGGGAATATCCGGGAGCGAGTTTATGGGAAGATTTGGGGAGAATATGTGGAATGTTTATGGAGCGATAATTGAACGGCTTGAGCAGCAGGGACTGGTTGCTGTGGAATCACCTTTTATCCGGCTGACCGAGATGGGAATTGATGTCAGTAATTATGTAATGAGTGAGTTTTTGCTGGGGTGAGGGTTTCCGGATCGGGGATGGTGTGTGCGGGGGTGAGGGATTCGTGACCGACCCAGGGATGGCCTGTGCGAGCGGGATTGGGAGGCGGCTGCGGCTGCGCCCTCGCACACGCCATCCCCAATCTCTCCAGCCAAGGAAAAACCTGTAGGGGTTTTGGGCGAAATTTATTTCCGGCGATATTATTAGCTTTATGTATTTTTTCTTGTATTCTTTGATTGAATATGATAGTATTAATTTCTATATAAACTTACGGTTTCTTCCGTAAATTAGTCCAAATTTCAGGACAATCCTTGGCCGGATCGGCCAAAATTACGACTCGATGTATAGAAAAGGCAGAGCAAATGAGGTGGTTTTATTGAATGTCTATTGAAGTGAGACTTGATTTTGATTATAATAAAAGGAGAACAATAGATGGAAGATAAAGCTTTGCAATGGCATCCGGCATTTCAGGCAGCGTTGCAAATTGAACTGTCGGATACAAGGGGGCTGCAATTTCTGAAAGAATACAATCTCACTGAAAAGCCGCTTCAGATTGATACTTTGGTACTTAAGCTGAAACCTGGATGTGAAGTGAGCAAAAGTATTGGCCGGATATTTCGGCGGTATAATATTATTGAGTATAAAAGTCCGGGTGATTATATTAGTGTGAATGATTATTATAAGGTGCTTGGGTATACTTGTATCTATCAGTCGAATACCGAAACGGTACAGGCAATAAAACCGGAAGAATTAACTATGACACTGATTGCCAATCACTATCCGAGGGTTTTGGTGGAGCATTTGAAGATGCAGTATGGAGCGGAGATTGATTTGGTGTTTCCGGGAATATATTACTTAAAGGGTCTGATGTTTCCTGTGCAAATTATTATTACCGGAAAGCTTAACCCTGGAGAATACATATGGCTTAGCCGTCTGCGGATGAATCTGAAGGTGACGGAGGATATCAGGCCGCTAGCCGAAGCTTATAAAGGTAAAGAGAAGCATCCACAGTATGAGGCAGTAATGGATTTGATCATACGGGCCAATTATCAACAATACGAGGAGGGGAAGTATATGTGTGAAGCATTACGTGAATTGTTTGCAGATGAATTGCAGGAGCGGGAGGAGAAAGGTCTTAACCGGGGATTAAGCGAAGGACTAACCCAAGGACTAACCCAAGGACTAACCCAAGGACTAACCCAAGGACTAACCCAAGGGCATAATCAAGGACTTGCCGATGGTGTATTACAGTTATTAACCGCTATCGGATCAGTTCCGGACGAGTTGGCAAACATTGTTTTATCTCAGTCAAATCAGGAGACGCTGCGTCAGTGGCTTCTGATTGCGGCAAGAGTGGGTAGTGTTGCTGAGTTTGAAAAGAAAATAGCACGTATGAGGTGAAGGTTTTGGGGGATTTGATATTGAAATGAGAGCTGGGAAAAAGGGGGGATGACTACTGCCAAACTCCCCACTTTTCCCGGGATTACCCTATGCTTCTTTACTCTGTCATTAAGATCTCAATATAAGCCAGGATCAACGGAGCAACCCCCTTAGCTTCATTCTTAACTATCGGCTCGCGCATATAATATTCAAACGTGCCTTCCCGCATCTCCGTATTACCGAGACCAGCCACCAGGCAGATACCATCAAGCTGCAATTCACCGTCATGTTCGGAAAGGTATTTCTCGCAGGTACCGTCAAAGGCTTTCCGGCCGTAAGTGAAGTAGGACTGATCAAGGAATCCGAGACGGACGCTCTTCATAATGGCGAAAGCGAAGATAGCAGTTCCGGATGTTTCGAGGTAGTTGGGGTTAATACCGCCGCGGTTAACGACCTGGTACCACATGCTGGTTTGTTCATCCTGATAGGGCAGCATGGCATCAATCAGTTCTTTGTAGATGCGGTTTAATTCCTGCTTCTCAGCAGCGAGAGATTCTGGCATAACTTCCATGGTATCGATCAGAGCCATGGCATACCAGCCCATCGCGCGCAGCCAGAAGTTATCGGAGAGACCGGTTACCTTGTCGCACCAGAATGCTTCGCGGGAATCGTCGTAAGCATGATAGTAGAGACCATTGCGTGATTCGCGCAGCAGGTTGTACACATTGGTAAACTGCTGGAAAATATCCTGGCAGTTTTTGCTGTTATTGTAAGTAAGTTCGTACTGCATGTAGAATGGCTGAGCCATGTATAAGCCATCCAGCCAGACCTGGTTGGGGTAAATCAGTTTGTGCCAGAAGTTTCCGGTGGATGTCCGGGGCTGACCTTTGATCTGCCGGTATACCGTATCGATGGCTTTACGATATTTTTCTTTTTTGGTAAGTTCATATAAATTAAATAATGTCTTACCGGCATTGATATTGTCCAGATTGTATTCTTCTGGGTCGTAGGAACGGATACTTCCGTCGTCATTCACAAAATAGTCGATGAAGTTGTCGGCAAAGGTCAGATACTCTTCTTTGTGTGTAATGTGATACAATTCGATGATAGCCTTAATCATACAGCCGTCCATATAATTCCAGGACGAATCTTTCCCCTCTTTAATCTTTTCGATGTTCCAGATAGGGGCCTGAGGACTGCTTTTTTCTAAGAGCTGGTCGATGTAGCGGTCTAGAATTTTCATAAATCAAACTCCTTATCATTAAATAGTCTTAATTCAAACGTTTGCGTTTTTATATCTTAACATATATTTCAGATAAAAAGAATTGGTCAAATCGTACAAATTATGAAAATCAAACTATACATATTACCCAATTGACAATTATATAAAACAGTGATATCATGTAACCATCAACAAAAGATATGTGTGTTTGCTTGGAATCATTAGATATGAAATCGTTTACAGAGCAAATGGGCATTATTTTTTGAAGTGAATTGCAAACCTTTGCAACTTAGAAGTGTAATCAACATAACCAAACAAGAAAGGGAGATATTTTATGAGAAAGAGTATTAAGAAAGTATTATCATTATCACTGGCTTCTGTTATGACCCTGTCACTGGCAGCATGCGGCGGTGGCGAAAGCAACAATGAACCGGCATCTACTGCAGCAACTGAAGCTACCGAAGCAACTACTGCAGCACCGGCAGAAGCAGAGGGCTTAGCGGTAAATACAACTGATCCAATTACAATTTCCATGAGCTGGTGGGGCGGCGATTCAAGACACGATGCAACCATGAAAGCCGTTAACAAATTCATGGAAAAATATCCGAACATCACAGTTGAGATGCAGTATGCGGCATGGTCAGGATGGGAAGATAAGATGTCCGCAGCATTCTCTACCAATTCTGCAGCTGATGTAAACCAGATCAACTGGAACTGGATTACTTCTTTCAGTTCAGACGGTTCCAAATTTTATGACTTAAACAAATTATCCGATATCCTGGACCTGACCCAGTTCCCGGAAAGTTATCTGGAAGATTGTTCTGCAGCAGGCAAACTGCAGGGTGTTCCGATCTCTATGACCGGACGTATCTTCTACTGGAACAAGACTACTTTTGAAGCTGCAGGTCTGGAAACACCTAAGACCCTGGCTGATCTGATGGCAGCAGGCCCGGTATTCCAGGACAAATTAGGCGATGATTATTATCCGCTGGTATTGAATGCATTTGATCGTACTATCCTGACAGTATTCTATCTGGAATCTGTATATGGCAAGCCATGGGTAGAGAACAATGTACTGCAGTATAGTGAAGAAGAAGTAGCTGAAGGTATGGAATTCATCCAGTCTCTGGAAGATGCCCATGTAATTCCTTCGGTTAAGACAATCCGCAGCAATGGTGCAGAGACTATTGATAAAGATCAGAAGTGGATGGATGGAAAGTATGCTGGTATCTTTGAGTGGGATTCTTCCGCAAACAAGTTTGAAGGCGCATTGAATGAAGGTCAGGAATTTGTAGTAGGTGAAGAACTGGCAGATATGGGTGATTACAATGGCGGTTATGCAAAAGTTTCCATGTGCTTCGCAATCTCTGAGAACACCGAGTATCCGGCAGAATGTGCAGCATTAATCAACTTCCTGCTGAATGAAGAAGAAGGTGCTGAGATTATGGCTTCTGAGCGTGGTATCCCGGTATCTGCAGCAGGTCTGGCAATTTGTGAAGAAAAAGGCCTGTTAAATGAACTGGTAACCGAAGCAAACAAGAAAGTTCTTGAGTATGTAGAATTCCCGTTAGATCAAAATTTCGAAGCGGCAGCATTAAAGGCTGAACCAGAAGGTATTTACTGGGATGCGTTCGAAGGCTTAAGCTATGGCGATTATGATGTAAATGAAGCAGCAGAAGTTCTGGTTGAAGGTATCAACGAAGTATTAAATAAAAACTAATAAAAAGCAACTGTAAATCACTTTAATTATGTAATACCAGAAGGCGCTTTCAAAAGTCAGACAGAAATCTCTGGTTAAAAATAAGGTTTTGGAAGCGCCCTTTGCTTGGGGCAAACTAATAAGGAATATAATATGGCAGATTATAGCGAACAGAAAATAGAATATCTTGACTCATTGGATACACAGAAGTATCTGGATTTAACCGGGAATGGAGCTTTGGAGAATAGAGAGAATTTAAGACTGGTAGTTGAGTATTTAGCTGCCTGTATCGATGCCGCAGAAGCAACTAGTATCGAGCTTTACGAGCATTATAGAAAGCCGGTGAACCTGTTCCGCAGAGGCGTTAGGGCACTGGCCCGGCAAAACTGGTGGCTGGAAGGTCAGGTTGGCATCCTTGATCAGGATGTAAGGGAATCACTGGCTGATTGCATTTTAAAAGGCTGCCGCCTGCAGATTATTCTACAGGAAAAGTATCAGACGGCCGGGGAACATATCCGGGATTATCCCGGAACAAGTGAAAATTAAGAAAAGGAGGAACAGGTATGGGAAAGAAAGGGTTCAAAAAGGTGTTGCAGGACAATGTCGGTTTCTTTTTCGTCATACCGTGGCTGATCGGTTTTCTGGTATTTAAGGTATATCCATTTGGATCTTCTTTAGTTTACAGTTTTACCGATTTTCATCTGTTTGACGGAATTACCAGGGTGGGTTTGTTTAACTATGAGGAAATTTTCACCAAGTCGAAGATTATTAACTCATTTATTGTAACCTTCAAATACGCATTTATGACGGTGCCGCTGAAGCTGATATTCGCATTGTTCATCGCCTATATTCTGAACTTCAAATTAAAAGGTGTAAATGCGTTCCGTACAGCATATTACATTCCGTCAATCCTGGGCGGCTCTATTGCAATCGCTGTATTGTGGAAGGCCATCTTCAAATCTGACGGTATCATCAATACCATTATTGGCTGGTTTGGTGCATCATCGATTGACTGGTTATCCGAGCCGAAGTATGCACTGTTTATCATCTGTCTGCTTCGTGTATGGCAGTTCGGTTCTGCAATGGTAATCTTCCTTGCGGCCTTAAAAGGTGTGTCCGGTGATTTGTATGAAGCGGCATCCATTGATGGGGCAGGAAAATGGAGACAGTTCTTTTCCATTACCGTTCCGATTATTACACCGGTAATTTTCTACAACCTGGTTACCCAGCTGTGTCAGGCATTCCAGGAGTTCAACGGACCATATATCATTACCAAGGGTGGTCCGAGAAATGCAACTACTTTGATTTCTCTGTTGATTTACAACAATGCATTTAAAAGTTACGAAATGGGTCTTGCCAGTGCGCAGGCCTGGATTCTGTTCCTGATCGTATGTACCCTGACGGTTGTTGCATTTGTCAGCCAGAAAAAATGGGTTTATTATTCAGATGAAGATGGGAGGTAATTGATATGTCAAAAGAGACAAGAAAAAGTATTTCGACATTCCTGCGTTACTTCATATTAATAGCCGTTGGCTTTATCATGGTATATCCCCTGATCTGGATGATAGGTGCGACATTTAAAACCAACAATGAGATCTTCTCCGGAATCGGTTTTATACCGAAGAATCCGACTTTAGACGGATACCGTAATGCAATGAGAAGCTACGGCGGTGACATTGATATTATCAAAGCGATGCTGAATACGTATTACATCGTAATTCCAAAAGTAATCGTTACCCTGTTTTCAGCAACAATTACTGCTTACGGATTTGCCAGATTTGAATTTAAAGGCAGAAACTTATTGTTTGCAGTTCTGATGTCAACCTTGTTCCTGCCGCAGGTAGTACTTAACGTACCACAGTACATTATGTTTAACTCCTTCAACTGGGTTAACCATCCATTCTACCTGGCATTGATTGTACCAGCATTATTTGCCGCAGATACTTACTTTGTATTCATGCTGATCCAGTTCCTGAGAGGTATTCCAAAAGAATTGGAAGAAGCCGCAAAGATAGACGGCTGTAACAGTATCAAGACACTCTGGTACGTAATCGTACCAATGCTGAAGCCATCACTGGTATCCTGTGCATTGTTCCAGTTCATGTGGTCATCCAATGACTTTATGGGACCACTGTTGTATGTCAACTCTCCTAAGAGATATCCGGCATCTATTTTCGTAAAACTGTCCATGGATGGTGATTCAGGATTTGACTGGAACCGTGTATTGGCAATGTCACTGATTTCTATTATTCCATCCCTGATCGTATTCTTCCTTGCTCAGGATACTTTCGTAGATGGTATTGCAGCCGGTGGGGTTAAGGGCTGATATATAGTTTTATCCAGAGAGGTATGATCCGAGGGCGGAGCCGGAGGGGAGTATGGTACGGATTTGCCGCTGTTTCGGCATGTAAGAATCCCTAAGTTTTAAAAATCAGGTTAAATGCATCAACGAAAACGCCTTAACTCGCTACGCTCAAACAAAGGCCGTTTTCGTTGATAACACCTGATTTTGAAAACTAAGAGATTCTAACACGCCTGCAAATGCGACAAATCCGTACCATACTCCCCTCCAACTCCGCCCTCGAATCATACCTCTCCAGCTACTATATACCATCACTATGTAGTGAGGTGTGGCGGGCTAATGATATACCAGGCTGGTACGGTAGTAAGTTCCAAGTTGGTTAGTAACTACTTATGCTGTTAGAATGATTTACTCTGTATTGGCAAATTTTAGTTGTTTCAATGTATGTATTCAAGTATAATGTTTTTAATATTTTAGCCAGGGATATTGTGGCGGGAGAGTTATTGGGGGAGAGCCGGAGCGGGGCGCTGCATGTTAGGGAGTTGCTGCATTTGCAGGCATGTTAGCGCATCTTAGCTTTCAAAATAATACGTTATAAGCGGAAATGGCCTTTGTTTGAGCGCAGCGAGTTAAGGTATTTCCGAGCTTAGATACGCTTACACGCCGAAACAGCGGCAACTCCCTAACATGCAGCGCCCCGCTCCGGCTCTCCCCCAATAACTCTCAGGAACCAACTTTATAAAAGCTATAAAATTAGGAGAATTTAATTATGAAGATAAAGAATATATTCCGCACAGCAAGATGCCTCACCATTGAAATTGAAGATGGAAGTATCTTTGAAACAGAACAGAAGTATGACATTTACATCAATGATGTTTTCTATGGAACAACAACTAAGGTGATTACCAGTATTTATAATCTGAAGCCGGATACTGATTATGTAATATCGGTGGTGTGTGGCGAAGAAAAGGCTTATCTGCCGGTGCGGACGGATTATGAATTTGTGACATTGAATGTCCGGGATTTTGGTGCTAAGGGAGATGGGGAGCAGGATGATACTTTGTTTATTCAGGCAGCTGTTATGGCATGTCCGAAGGAGAGCAGGGTGCTGGTTCCGGAAGGGGTATACCGGATTACGAGTCTATTTTTGAAGGATGATATCCGGATCGAGCTGGCGCTGGGGGCGGTGCTTTCTGCGGAGACGGACAGAACCCGTTTTCCGGTATTTCCTGGGATGATTCAGAGCTATGATGAGGAGCAGGAATATAATCTGGGGACGTGGGAAGGGAATCCGCTGCCGATGTTTGCGGGTATTATTACCGGAGTTAATGTTAAGAATGTTCTGATTTATGGGGAAGGAGAAATTAATGGAAATGCCAGCGACAAACCGGATAATTGGTGGTATAATCCAAAACAGATGCGCATTGCCTTCCGGCCCCGGATGATTTTTTTGAATCATTGTGAGAATGTTGTGGTGGAAGGAATTACGGTAAGGAATAGTCCTAGCTGGAATATTCATCCGTATTTTTCTAGGCATCTGCGGTTTTTGAATCTGTCAGTATTGAATCCAAAGGATTCACCGAATACGGATGGACTTGATCCGGAATCCTGTCAGGATGTTGAGGTGGCGGGCGTTTATTTTTCGCTGGGGGATGACTGTATTGCGGTTAAGTCCGGCAAGATTTATATGGGTTCTAAGTATAAGGTGCCGTCTGAGGATATTATGATCCGCCAGTGCTGTATGAGGGATGGTCATGGTTCTATTACAATAGGAAGTGAAATGGCGGGCGGTGTCAGGAATTTGATTGTCCGGGACTGTCTGTTTCTGAATACGGATCGTGGTCTGCGGATTAAGACACGGCGTGGCAGGGGCAAGGATGCGATTATTGACGGGATATTATTTGAAAATATCCGGATGGATCATGTGATGACCCCGTTTGTTATTAATAGTTTTTATTTTTGTGATCCGGATGGTTACAGTGAATATGTAAGGACGAAAGAGATGCTTCCGGTTGATGGCAGAACACCGGATATTCGTACCCTGGTGTTCCATAATATAGAAGCAACCAATTGTCATGTGGCGGCGGCATTTTTCTATGGTCTGCCGGAAAAGAAGATCCGCAAGATTTTGATGGAGCATATCCGCATTTCGTTTGCAGCAGAACCAAAGTGTGCTGCTCCGGCGATGATGGAAGAGGTAAAACCTTGTACCGGGATGGGCATTTTTGCTCAGAATATTGAAACATTGCTGCTGCGGGATGTACAGATCGAAGGACAGGAAGGCGAGGCTGAAATACTGGGCGGTATCAATCAGCTGCAGAGATAAATCCGGTGAGTTACCGGTAGAAATGGGGAAAAGCAGTGGCGATTACAATTAAGGATGTTGCGAAACGGGCAGGGGTATCCTATTCTACGGTCTCCCGTGCTATTAACGGAATCGGAGAGAATGAAGAGAAACGGAAGCGGATTCTGGATATTGCAGAAGAAATGGGATATGTGCCGAATCAGGTGGCGATCAATTTAAAATTATCCCGTTCCTATGTGATCGGTCTTTACTTTTCCACCATCAGTAAAATGACTTCTCCGTTTGTTCTGCATGATGTACTTACCGGTGTCTACAGTGTTGTGGGAAGTAAATATAATGTTGTGGTAAAAGGTATTGATATGCACAGTGAAGGGACTCTGAATCCCAGCTGTTATGACGGGATCATTGTCCTGACTCAGCGGAATGAAGACAGTGCTTTTATGGAAGAGGTTCTGGAGAAGAAGATCCCGATGGTTGCAATCTGCCGTACGGTTTTTGTTGAAGTTCCTAATGTAACAACGGATGAAGCCCGGGCTATGGAATCAGCGATGGATTATCTGCTGGAGAATGGCCACCGTAAGATCTGTGTTATTGAAGGCTCGCCGAATCTTGATTCGACCAGGCTGCGTCACCGCGGCTGGATGACATCGGTAAGAAAACATGGTATTGATCCGGCCGACATTCCGTATGCCGGGGGGACCTATCGGTATGCCAGCGGGTATCAGCGTGCCAAGCAGCTTTTGGAATATCAGCCGACGGCAATCCTGTGCTTTAATGATGAGATGGCATTTGGAGCCAGAGAAGCCATTACTGAGTCGGGATTACGCGTGCCGGATGATGTGTCTCTGATTGGCTTTGATAATTGGGACATGTCCGGATACTCAAGCATGAAGCTGACCACCGTAGAGCGGAATATGGGCGAGATTGCCAGAGAGGGAACCCGGATTCTGGTGCGGCGGCTGGAAGGCGGTGTGGTTGACAATAGTCGGGTTTATCTGGATAACAAATTAATTGTCCGGGAAACCGTAAAAAATTTAAATGAAGCCTGATATTGTCCTTTTATTCAGATTATGGTAAACTGATTCTGCCTGGTATTACGTGGCAGGAACGGAGGAATCTGGATGAAAAGGAAACGAAATATAATAAGACGGATTACAAGTATCTTTTTATCGGCAGTAATGTTATGCGGAGTCGGTGCATCAAGTGCATATGGGGCGGCAGTCGCGGGGCCTTCCGCGAATGAACAGGAGATGAGGGGTGTTTGGATCTCTTACCTGGACTGGGATAAGATCCCCTCAGAGCAGTCGGCATTCCGTACAGAAGTGAATAAAATACTGGATCGTTGTGTGGAACTTCGGATGAATACAGTATTTGTTCATGTCAGACCCGATGGAGATGCCATGTATCCGTCTTCTTATTTTCCATGGTCGAAGTTTGTGACGGGAATGCAGGGACAGGATCCGGGTTATGATCCACTGGCTTATTTTATAGAAGCTTCACACGAACGCGGGCTGAAGTTTCATGCCTGGGTTAACCCATACCGGGTGACCGGTTATTTAAATACCTGGGAGGATGTTTCAGCATCCAGTCCGGCAAAGCAGTGGCTTGTCGATTCGGACAGCAGCAATGACCGCTGGGTACTCCACCATTCCGGCAAATATTATTTTAACCCGGCAGTTGCAGAAGTAAGACAGCTGATTATTGATGGTGTGAAGGAGATTACGGCCAATTATAATGTAGACGGAATTCATTTCGATGATTATTTTTATCCGGATGTAAATGATAACTATGCAACAACATGGTTTGATAAACCGGAATACGATGCTTCCGGCAGCAGTCTGGCAATCAGCCAGTGGCGCCGGGAAAATGTCAACCAGCTGGTTCGTGAAGTATACCATGCGGTGAAAGAGATCAATCCGCAGGTTGAATTCGGCATCAGTCCGGAAGGCTATGTGCAGAATCTGCGCAGTGACAGCCGGCTATTCGTTGATATTGATACCTGGATGAGCCAGGATGGCTATATGGATTATATTATCCCGCAGATTTACTGGGGATTTGAACATAAACTGAGCAATGGAAGTCCTGCTCCGTTTGCCTTCTCAAACAATCTGCAGACCTGGATTGAATTAAAAAACAGGGGCAATGTTAAATTATATCTGGGCCTGGCCATGTATAAGACCGGTTCGAATACAAATGATAATAATGAAGTTCCCGAATGGCTGCGTTATCAGGATATTATGAAACGGCAGGTAGAAGAGGGAAGAGCCAGCGGGCAGGTATCCGGCTACTGCTTCTATGCATTTAGCTCGTTTCAGGACAGCGTCTGTCAGCCGGAAGTGGAAAATCTTATGAAAGTTTTAAATTAGAAAGAGGGGAAAGACAGATGAAGCAGTTAGAAGAATATGTAAGAAGCATTCCGGATTTTCCGGAGCCAGGTATTATCTTCCGTGATGTTACTTCAATCCTTCAGGATGCTGATGGACTGCAGCTGGCGGTTGATAAGATAATGGCAATGCTTGAGGATGTGGATTTTGATGTGGTGGTAGGGCCGGAATCGAGAGGGTTTATCTTTGGCGTTCCGGTGGCATATTTACAGCATAAAAGTTTTGTGCCGGTCAGGAAAAAGGGCAAGCTGCCCTGTGAAACGATATCAGTCGAGTACCAGCTGGAATATGGAACAGCGGAGATCGAGATTCATAAAGATGCCATTTGGCCGGGGCAGCGAGTTGTTATTATCGACGATCTGCTGGCTACCGGAGGAACGATTGAGGCAATGATTCAGCTGATTGAAAAGCTGGGTGGTGAAGTGGTTAAAATCTGCCTGGTTATGGAACTGGCAGGCCTGAAGGGAAGAGATCATCTGTCCGGTTATGAGGTCGAATCTGCCATTATTTATGAAGGGAAATAAGCAGCTATGAAGAAAAAGGCAATTTTAGCCGTCAGTTTTGGAACCAGTTATCTGGACAGCCGGGAGAAAACACTGGAAGTGATTGAACATGATCTGGCGAAAGCCTTTCCGGAGTATGAGGTGCGGTGTGCCTATACCAGTTCGATGATTATCCGCAAGCTAAAAACACGTGACGGAATTCATATTGATAATGTGGAAGAAGCGCTGACCAGAATGGTTCAGGATGGATTTGAACAGGTGCTGGTACAGGCGACGCATGTGATCCCCGGAGAAGAGTATCATAAGATGCTGGAAATGATAGCGCCCTTTAGGACCCAGTTCGATGCTTTAGTCTGTGGTGAGCCATTATTGGCAGCAGAAGCGGATTACCGTGCGGTGGCTGGCATCCTGGGCAGGGAGCTGGCGGAGGTCAGGAATGAAAAAACCGATATTGTTTTGATGGGACATGGATCTGAACATCAGGCGAATGAGGCTTATCAGTATATGCAGGAGATTCTCAGGGAAGAAACGCTGACAGATTTTCTGATGGGTACGGTAGAGGCAGTGCCGACAGCCGATGATGTGATTCGTCTGGTGGAAGAACGGCAGCCACAGCGTGTGATCCTCACCCCGTTTATGATAGTTGCCGGTGATCATGCCAATCAGGATATGGCCGGAGACGATGAGGATTCCTGGAAATGCCGGTTTGAACAGGCCGGATATCCGGCGACCTGCCTGATTAAGGGACTTGGTGAATACCCGGATATTCGCCGGATTTTCATTGAGCATGCTAGTACTGCGCTGCATAAGTTCCGGTGAAAATAGCACCCGTACTAGTACTGCGGACTGAAAGAATAAAACCGGACGGAGGAAATTATGACAGGTACTTTATATGGGATCGGAGTCGGCCCGGGGGATCCGGAGCTGCTGACATTGAAGGCAGTCCGGATTATCCGGTCATGCGATGTGATTCTGGTCCCCGGAGAAGATTATCAAAAAAGTGTTGCTTATCAGATTGCGGTTCGGGCAGTGCCGGAGATTGAGCAAAAGATATGTCAGGGTGTGTGGATCCCGATGACCAGAGACAAACGTAAGCTGTCGGACAGCCACCGGCAGGCGGCCGCCCTAGTGACCGGCCTGCTGGAACAGGGGAAACAGGTGGGCTTTTTGAATCTTGGTGATGTCACCCTGTATGCCTCTTATTTATATATTCACAAGCTTGTAAAAACGTATGGGTACCCTGTCGAACTGGTCAATGGAGTACCCTCTTTCTGTGCCGCAGCAGCACGCCTCGGCATTGGACTGGCTGAAGGCGCGCAGCCGTTACATATCCTGCCTCATCTTGATCAGGTAGAGGACGGCCTGGAGCTGCCGGGAACCAAGGTGATTATGAAAATGGGCAAACAGCTGTCTGAGACTAAGCGGCGGATTCAGGAGGTCGGTATGGAAGCCATGATGGTTGAAAATTGCGGAATGGACCAGGAGCGTGTCTGCCGCTCGGTGGAAGAGATCCGGGAAGATGCCGGGTATTATTCGCTGATTATTGTAAAGGAGCAAAAGGATGAGTAAGATTTATGTGGTAGGTATGGGACCAGGGGATGCCCGGCAGATGACCATGCAGGCATGGGATGTATTAAATGCCTGTAGTACCATAATTGGATATACCGTATATGTAGAATTAATGAAACAGTATCTGCCGGACAAAGAATATCTAACCACGCCGATGCGCAGAGAAGTGGAACGCTGTCATATGGCTTTTGAGGAATGCCGCAAAGGCAAGGCGGTGGCAATGATATGCAGCGGTGATGCAGGAGTCTATGGAATGGCCGGACTGATGCTGGAGATTGGCGGCGATTATCCCGACTGCAGCGTCGAGGTGATCCCCGGAGTGACGGCGGCACTGGCCGGCGGAGCGGTTCTGGGGGCGCCGCTGATGCATGATTTTGCGGTTATCAGCCTTAGTGATTTACTTACTCCGTGGGAAACCATTGAAAAAAGATTGCGCTGTGCTGCGATGGCGGATATGGGAATCTGCATTTATAATCCGGCCAGCAAAAAGAGGGCGGATTACCTGGAAAAGGCCTGTGATATTTTATTAGAAGAATTGGAGTCAGATCATGTCTGTGGTCTGGTGTTTCAGATCGGCCGGGCCGGACAGGAATCTCGTATCCTTACCCTGGGAGAACTTCGCAGCAGCCAGGTGGATATGTTTACCACTGTTTTTATCGGTAATTCTCAGACGAAAGCGATCGGCGGCGCCATGGTGACGCCACGAGGTTACCGGATATGAAGAGTTGGGAGGAACAGCAGCTTGAATGTCTGTGCAGCAGAATAAAACCTTTGGATGAAACGGCAATGGAAGCCTGCCGCAATCATTGGGACAGGATTGCCAAACCGCTGAACGGACTGGGACGGATGGAAGATATTCTGACCAGGATAGGCGGAATACAGCAGCGTGAAGCGATCAGGATATCAAAAAAGGCAGTAGTTGTTTTCTGCAGTGATAATGGTGTGGTGAAGGAAGGGGTTACCCAGACTGACAGCAGTGTTACCGCTGCAGTTGTCAATCATATCGCCGCGGGGACGGCCAGTGTAAACCGGATGGCGCAGACGGCCGGAGCTGATGTGATTCCGGTTGACGTGGGTGTTGCCGGAAAACTGACAGAGCCGGGGATTTTCAACCGGAAGATCAGCAGTGGAACCGGCAATCTGTACCGCGAACCGGCGATGACCCGCGAACAGGCAGTGCAGGCGATTCATGTCGGAATCAGTCTGGCCGGTGAGCTGGTGGACGCCGGATATGAGCTGCTGGCAGCTGGAGAAATGGGCATTGGCAACACCACAACCAGCAGTGCGGTTGCCAGCGTTTTGCTGGGACTTCCGGCAGAGCAGGTGACCGGCCGGGGTGCCGGACTATCGGATCATGGATATCGACGAAAGATTCAGGTCATTCGCGAGGCATTGGAGCGGCATCAGGTAACGGGACAGGATCCGCTGGGATTGCTGGCCGCTGTCGGAGGCTATGATATTGCCGCGATGACGGGTCTGTATATTGGCGGTGCCGTATACCGGGTTCCGGTTGTTCTGGACGGCATGATTGCGGCAACCGCCGGAGTGCTGGCGAAGCGGTTGTGTCCGCTGGTGCCGGATTATCTGCTGCCGTCACATCTGGGCCGGGAACCGGCCTGCCGCCTGCTGATGCAGGATCTGGGGATGGAACCGGTGATTGACGCCTGGATGGCACTGGGAGAAGGCACCGGTGCGGTTATGCTGTTTCCGCTGTTAGATATGGCGGCGGCAGTCTATCATCAAGGTTATACCTTCGCGGCAGGCAATATAGACAACTATCAACATTTGCATTGAGTGCTTAGCGAGGAGAACATTCCATGGTACATTTTGTAGGAGCCGGACCAGGCGATCCGGAACTGATTACTGTAAAAGGTTTGAAATTAATAACAGAAGCTGACATTATCATTTATGCCGGTTCGCTTGTGAACCCCCAGATTCTGGAGCATGTAAAAGAAACCGCCGATATTTATAACAGTGCCAAGATGACTCTTGATGAGGTCATAGCTGTTATGAAGGCCGGTGAAGCAGCGGCGAAGCGGATGGTCAGGCTGCATACCGGTGATCCGTCCATTTACGGGGCGCACAGAGAGCAGATGGTCCGGCTGGATCAGCTGGGAATTGCTTATGAGGTGATTCCGGGAGTCAGTTCTTTTCTGGCGGCAGCAGCTTCTCTCAAGCGGGAATATACACTGCCTGGTGTCACTCAGACGGTCATTCTGACCCGGATGGAGGGGCGGACCCCGGTACCGGATGCGGAACAGATCGAACAACTGGCAACTCATGGGGCGACCATGATTGTATTTTTGAGTGTCGGAGAGATTGAGCTGCTTTGTACACGGCTGAGCAGAAGCTATCGGCCCCAGACTCCGGCCGCAGTAGTATTTAAAGCTTCCTGGGAAGATGAAATGATTATCGAAGGAACGCTGGCGGATATTGCTGCTAAAGTTAAGGCGGCCGGCATCAAAAAGACAGCCCTCGTAACAATTGGCAATTTTCTCGGGGACAGCTTTGATCTGTCCCGTTTATATAATGAATCATTCAGTCATGAATATCGGCAGGGAAAGTAAAACGTAAAAGGAGCAGGACGATGGCGGCTAAAAAAATTATGATTCAGGGCACAATGTCAAATTCCGGGAAAAGCTTCCTGGTGGCGGCGCTATGCCGGATTTTCAAGCAGGACGGCTACCGGGTTGCTCCTTTTAAGTCTCAGAATATGGCACTGAATTCATATATCACGGAAGACGGGCTTGAGATCGGCCGGGCTCAGGCGATGCAGGCTGAGGCCGCCGGGATCAGGCCTGCGGCGGCGATGAATCCAATTCTGCTGAAACCGACCAGCCACATGGGCAGTCAGGTCATTGTAAATGGTGAAGTATTCGGCAACTTAAAGGCAATGGACTATTATCGCCGCAAGCCGGAGTTCATCCCGGATATCTGCAGAGCATTGCAGCAGCTGGAAGATGAATATGATATTATCGTCCTGGAAGGAGCCGGCAGCCCAGCCGAAATCAATCTGAAAGAACACGATATTGTCAATATGGGCATGGCCCGGATCGCGCGGTCTCCGGTGCTGCTTGTCGGCGATATTGACCGCGGCGGTGTGTTTGCATCGCTGTATGGCACGGTGTGCCTGCTGGAACCGGAGGAACAGGCCATGATCAAAGGTCTGATTATCAACAAGTTCCGGGGTGACCAGAAAATCCTGGAGCCGGGACTACGCATGATTGAAGATCTGGTTGATATTCCGGTAACCGGCGTGATCCCTATGGAGACGATTGATCTGGATGATGAAGACAGCCTGTCTGACCGGCTGCAAAATACCGTTTGTCAGGCGCAGCAGGATGTTGTCCTGGATATTGCAGTGATTCATTTTCCCCATATTTCTAATTTCACTGATTTCAACAGCCTGGAGCGGATGGCAGGAGTCTCCCTGCGCTATGTGGATCGACCGGAACGGATCGGTCTCCCGGACCTGGTGATTTTGCCTGGTACGAAGAATACGATGGCGGATCTGTCCTGGATGCGGGAACATGGGATAGAAGCCGGGGTGGTGTCCCTGCTGGAGCGGCAGGTTCCGATCGTCGGGATCTGCGGTGGTTATCAGATGCTGGGCCGGTGCCTTGAAGATCCGGACCGGACGGAAAGCGGCGGCAGTATGACAGGGATGTGCCTGCTGGATGCAGATACGATCTTTGCAGCGCAGAAGACCAGAACCCGGACAAGTGCTGCGTGGACACCCCAGACAGTTATGTTTGATGGCTGCCAGGGAAAAACGATCTCCGGCTATGAGATTCATATGGGGGTCACCCGGCTGTCCGGAGGCGGCAACTGCAGCCCGGTGCTGATACTGGAAAATGGTGATATCGGCGGGCTGGAACGGCAGGATGGCCTGGTATTCGGCAGCTACCTTCATGGCCTGTTTGATAATCAGGAGATGGCACGGACGTTTTTAAACGGCCTGGCAGCAAAAAAAGGGATCACGATTGAATTTACAGAAAGTAACTGGGCAGAGTATAAAGAAGAACAGTATGATAAACTGGCAGATCTGGTAAGAAGTTCGCTCGATATGGAGGCGGTTTACCGGATTCTGGAGCAGGGGATCTGATGTCATAAGAGGATGCATAACTTGATCAGACAGAAGATGCTTGCAATTTTTGACATAAAAAATTATAATGTATGAATAACTATGGGTGATAAAAGGTGGCTTATGTATGGCAGAACAATACGCGACAGAAAAAAAGGTAAAGAGGATGGATCAGGAACTGGATAATCCGGCGGTCTTTATCAGTCCGGAAGAACTGTATCAGGAATTAGTAAAATGTATTCGAAAATATCATCCATCTGATGACATCACTTTAATAGAAAAGGCATATACAATCGCGAGAGATGCCCATGAAGGGCAGCTGCGAAAGTCGGGTGAACCATATATCATTCACCCTCTTTGTGTTGCAATCATTCTTGCTGATCTGGAACTGGATAAAGAGACCATTGTATCAGGCATACTCCATGATGTGGTAGAAGATACGGTGATGACGCTGGATGAAGTGGCTGTGGTTTTTGGTGATGAGGTGGCTCTGCTGGTGGATGGTGTCACCAAGCTGACTCAGTTGAGCTGGTCCATGGATAAAGTAGAGATTCAGGCCGAGAATCTGCGCAAGATGTTTCTTGCAATGGCAAAAGATATCCGGGTAATTCTGATTAAACTGGCTGACCGTCTGCACAATATGCGTACCCTCCAGTACATGCGTCCCGAAAAGCAAAAAGAAAAAGCCAGAGAAACGATGGACATCTATGCACCGATTGCCCATCGTCTCGGTATATCTAAAATAAAGATAGAACTGGATGATTTATCCTTAAAATATCTTGAGCCGGAAGTGTATTACGATCTGGCCGAGAAGATTTCCCTGCGCAAGGATGCCAGAGAAGCCTTTGTCGATAATATTGTTGATGGGGTCGGTGAGCATATGCGGGAATCCGGTATTACCGCAAAGATTGACGGCCGGATCAAGCATTTCTTCAGTATATATAAGAAGATGATTAATCAGGATAAGACGCTGGATCAGATCTACGATCTGTTTGCCGTCCGGATTCTGGTCAATACGGTCAAAGACTGTTATGCCGCTCTGGGAGTGATTCACGAACTGTATAAGCCGATTCCCGGCCGGTTTAAAGATTATATTGCAATGCCGAAGCCGAATATGTACCAGTCGCTGCATACGACTCTGATTGGCAATGGCGGGCTGCCATTCGAAATACAGATCAGAACTTACGAAATGCACCGTACCGCCGAATACGGAATTGCAGCACACTGGAAATATAAAGAGACCGGCAGCGGTTCTGTCGCGGCAGGAGATGAGGAGGCCAAGTTAAGCTGGCTGCGCCAGATTCTCGAATGGCAGACCGGTACCTCAGATAATAAAGAGTTTTTAAGTTTGATTAAGAACGATCTGAATTTATTTTCAGACAGTGTCTATTGTTTTACCCCCAGCGGTGATGTGAAGAATCTGCCCAGCGGTTCTACTCCGATTGATTTTGCGTTTTCTATTCATAGTGCTGTCGGCAATAAGATGGTCGGTGCAAGGGTGAATGGCAAGCTCGTGAACATCGATTACGTGATTCAGAACGGCGACCGGATTGAAATTATTACATCGCAGAATTCCCGGGGTCCCAGCCGTGACTGGCTGAACCTGGTCAGAAGCACCCAGGCAAAGAATAAGATCAACCAGTGGTTCAAAGCTGAGCTTAAGGAGGATAATATCCTCAAAGGCAAGGAGATGATTGAACACTACTGCAAGTCAAAAGGTATCCATTATTCCGATGTCAATAAGCCGGAATACCAGGAGAAAGTAATGACCCGGTATGCCTTCAAAGACTGGGATTCGGTTCTTGCCTCGATCGGACATGGCGGCCTCAAAGAAGGCCAGGTCATTAACAAGATGCTGGATGAGCGGGATAAGAAGCTGAAGAAAGAAGTGACCGATAAGAACATCCTCGACGGGATTGAAAAGATGACCGCCAGGGTTCCGGTATCCCAAAAATCAAAAAGCGGTATCGTAGTAAAGGGTATACACGATGTGGCAGTCCGCTTTTCCCGTTGCTGCAGTCCGGTACCGGGAGATGAGATTGTCGGATTTGTTACCAGAGGACGGGGAGTATCCATTCACCGGACCGATTGTATTAATATCATCCATCTGCCGGAAGATGAGCGGGTGCGGCTGATTGATGCCGAGTGGCACCAGCCGGAGAACGATAGTGGTCAGGAACGTTATTCAACAGAGATCCAGATTTTTGCCAACAACCGGATTGGTATGTTTGTAGATATATCGAAGGTTTTTACAGAGCGCCAGATTGATATAACATCCATGAATGTACGCACAAGCAAACAGGGTAAGGCAACCATTATCATGACATTTGATATTCATGGGATTGCCGAACTGAATCGACTGACGGACAAATTGAGGCAGATAGAAGGTGTATTGGATATTGAGAGGACTGCGGGATAATAATACGCAGTTTTTCTCGTTTTATAGGAATTGCGTCCTATTATTAGTTTAAGAAGGGATTGACATCTATGAATGATTTGAGGATAAAAACATGCGTACTTGGACAGGTCGGTACCAACTGCTATCTGGTATATGATGAGCAGACAAAAGAAGCGGTGGTGATTGATCCGGCAGATAATTGTGGATATATTATGGAACAATGCAAAAAACTGGGGATAACTCCCCGGTTTATTTTGCTGACACATGGTCATTTTGACCATATTCTGGCGGCTGAAGAGCTTGCCAAAATGTACTCCTGCAAGATTTATGCCGGTAAGGATGAGAATGACCTGCTGCTGGATCCGGCAGCGAATCTCACCGGTTCATGGGGAATGCCCCCGCTGTCGCTGAAAGCGGATGTGCTGGTCGGTGACAGAGAGGAGCTTCAGATGCTCGGGCTAAAATGGGAGGTACTGTTTACCCCCGGCCATACAGCCGGCTCGGTCTGCTATTATCTTGAACAGGAAGGCGTATTGTTCAGTGGTGATACCTTGTTTGCCGAATCGCTGGGAAGAACGGATCTGCCGACCGGAGATGGATCTGTTATCATTAAATCCATTTTAGAACGTCTGCTGGTGCTGCCGGATGATACCATGGTATATCCGGGACACGGTGATCCAACGGTGATCGGGCATGAAAAGCAATACAATCCGGTGGCAGTATATCATCGGAAATGAAGATAAACCGGATACGGGAGAGACTATGATCGTAATTTTATTAAATGATAATGCATATGAACAGGATATCAGGGAACTTCTGATGGCATTTTTTCCCGGTGAAACGTTTGGCTACCAGCCGGATGAACAGGCTCATCTGGTTATCACCCAGACCTGGCGGGAGGATGAGCAGCTCCTGGAACTGTCCATGGCGGCAGACGGCAAGTCAGAGTTGGCAACAGAACTGCTGGCAGTAGATTACCGCAACCGGTTTGAAACGAAAAACCAGATGAAACGATGTCTGTACCGGTTCCTGCAGTCGTATACTGGTAAAGAACTGCCGTGGGGAACCCTGACTGGGATACGCCCGACTAAAATTGTTATGGCGAAGCAGTCGGCCGGAATGTCAGAAGTGGATATCCGCTCCTATATGCGTGATACTTATTATACCAGTGTGGAAAAAATTGACCTGAGCTGCGAGATTGCGAAGCGAGAGCAGGAACTGTTATCGGTGATTGATTACCAGAATGGATACAGCCTGTATCTTGGCATTCCATTTTGTCCGACTACTTGTCTGTACTGTTCGTTTACCTCCTATCCCATTGGCAGATGGAAGGACAGAACGCATTTATATCTCGAAGCATTATTTCGCGAGATGGAATTTGTGGCATCAAAGAAACAGGGGGCACCGCTGGATACGGTCTATATCGGCGGAGGAACGCCTACATCACTTTCCGCAGCAGATCTGAATTGCCTGCTGGAACATCTGGAAACTGTTTTTGATCTTTCCGGTCTTTCAGAACTTACGGTAGAAGCCGGCAGACCGGACAGCATCACCCGGGAAAAGCTTGAGGTACTAAAACGGCACGGGGTCACCAGGATTTCTATCAACCCGCAGACCATGCAGCAGAAAACACTTGATATTATCGGACGGCATCATTCGGTGGAAGCGGTAAAAGAATGTTTTATGCTTGCCAGGGAACTGGGCTTTGATAATATCAATATGGACCTGATTATCGGTCTGCCGGAAGAGACAATCCAGGATGTGACCGATACAATGGAACAGATCAGACAATTAAAACCGGACAGCATCACGGTTCATACACTGGCGATTAAACGGGCAGCCAGACTGAATACGATGAAAGAAGTCTATAAAGATTTAAAGATCACCGGAACGCAGGAAATGATTGAGATTACAGCAGCATTTGCCCGTGAAATGGGAATGGAGCCTTATTATCTGTACCGGCAGAAAAATATGGCCGGCAATTTTGAGAATGTTGGCTATGCAATGCCTGGAAAAGCCTGCATATATAATATTCTGATTATGGAAGAAAAACAGACGATCCTGGCCTGCGGTGCCGGGACAACAACCAAAGTTCTTTATCCTGAGGAGAACCGGCTGGAACGGGCTGAAAATGTAAAAGATGTGGAGCATTATATCAGCCGGGTCGATGAGATGATTGAACGGAAGAACAGATTAATGATAGAACGGTAAGGGGCAAATGCCGGTTCAAACCGGAACAATAAACGGTTGCTATTTGCCGGATACGATAGTATAATTTTTAAAACAAAAGCGATCAGATGGGAGTAATAATATGGCATTAAAGAAAACGCCGGTTACCGGCATGAAGGATATCCTGCCCTCAGAAATGCGGATCCGGGAATATGTAACGAACCAGATTAAGGAAACATATCGGGGCTTTGGTTTTTCACAGATTGACACACCATGTGTCGAACACATTGAAAATCTCACCAGCAAACAAGGCGGTGATAACGAGAAGCTCATTTTCAAGGTATTAAAGCGCGGAGAAAAGCTTAATCTGGAACAGGCAGAGTGTGAAAGTGATCTTACCGACAGCGGGCTGCGCTACGATCTGACCGTTCCGCTGGCAAGATACTATTCCAACAACAGTGCCGTGCTGCCGGCTCCGTTTAAGGCCTTACAGATGGGGAGTGTGTGGCGTGCCGATAAGCCGCAGAAAGGAAGATACCGCCAGTTCGTCCAGTGCGATATTGATATTTTAGGTGATCCCACCTGTCTGGCCGAGATTGAGCTGATTCTGGCCAGTACTGCCGCGCTTTGCAGAATCTGTCCTGACAACCGTTTTACAGTCAGGATTAACGACCGTAATATATTGAAGGGAATGGCGATGTACTGTGGATTTCCGGAAGAGTCCCTGGAACAGGTCTTTATTACTCTGGATAAGATGGATAAGATCGGTAATGAAGGCGTGGCACGAGAACTTCTGGGGGCCGGCCATCCGCAGGTAAGTATCGATAAGTATCTCGGCATGCTGTCAGAGGTTTCCAATGATGCGGCAGGGGTACGCAGCCTGGGAAGCGTTCTGGCGGAAGTACTAGAGCCGGAAGTCACGGAGAATCTTGCTCATATTATGGATACAGTAACTGAAGTGACCGAGACTGAGTTTTCACTGAGCTTTGATCCGACCCTGGTGAGAGGAATGTCATATTATACCGGAACCATTTTTGAAGTTTCCATGGAAGGCTTTGGCGGATCTGTGGCAGGCGGCGGCCGATACGACAAAATGATCGGTAAATTTACCGGTAAAGATACACCAGCCTGCGGTTTCTCGATCGGCTTTGAACGGATCGTTACGATCCTGATGGACAATGAAGCTGAGACAGAAGCAGAGCAGAAAAAAGCCTATCTGATCGAAAAGGGTGTGGATGATGAGAAGTTCCGATCCATCATGAAGCAAGCCATGGAAGAACGTAAAAATGGCACCCAGGTACTGGTAGTGCCGATGAATAAAAATAAAAAATTCCAGAAGGAACAGCTTCAAAAAGAAGGGTATCAGGAATTTGTTGATTTTTATAAAGATAAACTAAAATAAACATAAGAACGACATGTAAAGGAGGAATAGAATGGAGAGTTTGATTCCGTTAATTGGAATAGCGGCACCAATTGTATTGCTGGTAGTTATCGTTGCGCTGGGATATGTTAAGGCTCCGCCGGATCGGGCATTTATTATTTCAGGATTCAAGCGGTATCCGCGGTTCCTGATCGGCCGGGCAGGTATCCGGATACCGTTTCTGGAGCGAAAGGATGTATTGTTTTTGGGACAGATGACAGTTGATATCAAGACCGATGACTATATTCCGACGAATGACTTTATCAATGTTATGGTAGATGCTGTGGCTAAGGTCAGGATCAGTGATGATCAGGATAAGATGAAGCTTGCGGCAAGGAACTTTTTAAATAAGACCCAGAAGCAGATTACCGAAGACCTGATGGATTCCCTTCAGGGTAATATGCGTGAGATTATCGGAACCCTGACTTTACGTGAGATCAACACCGACCGGGATTCCTTTTCTGATCAGGTAATGGAGAAGGCTTCCCGGGATATGGAGAAGCTGGGAATCGAGATCCTTTCCTGCAACATTCAGAATGTTACGGATGAACACGGCCTGATTCAGGATCTGGGTATGGATAACACCGCCAAGATCCGTAAGGATGCTTCTATCGCAAAAGCACAGGCCGACCGTGATGTGGCAATTGAAAAGTCCAAGGCCGATAAAGAGGCTAATGATGCCAGAGTGGCGGCTGATACAGAGATTGCCCAGAAAAACAATGAACTGGACATCAGAAAAGCAGAGCTGAAGAAAATCTCCGATATCAAAAAAGCGGATGCCGATGTTGCTTATGAAATTCAGCGTCAGGAACAGGAAAAGGTTCTGCAGATTGCTACTATTAATGCTCAGATCGCAAAAGCAGAGCGTGATGCGGAACTGAATGAGCGGCAGGTTGCGGTAGAAGAACAGCGGCTGGCAGCGGAAATTAAGAAAAAAGCTGAGGCTGAAAAATATGCCATTGAAAAGAAAGCTGAAGCAGACCTGGCGAGAAGGCAGCGAGAGGCTGAGGCCAAGAAGTATGAACTGGAAAAACAGGCCGAGGCCGAGAAGCTGAAAGCCGAAGCAATGAAATATGCCGTGGAACAGGAAGCAATCGGTATTAAAGCCAAGGGTGAAGCCGAGGCGGCAGCGACGAAAGCCAAAGGTGCAGCAGAAGCAGCTGCTATTCAGGCCAAAGGTGAAGCGGAAGCGGCAGCGATGGAGAAGAAGGCGGAAGCATTTGCGAAATATAACAAGGCTGCGGTTACCGAGATGCTGATTGGGGTTATGCCTGAGATTGCCGGAAAAATCGCCGAACCGTTATCACAGATCGATAAGATTACCATTATCGGCGGCGGAGACGGCGGCAGTGGTATTGACAGCGTAGCCAGCAATGTGCCGGTGGTAATGGCTAAATTATTTGAAACGGTCAAAGAAGCAACCGGTGTTGACATGACAGAGCTTGTCAAAGCCGATACATATGATGCAAAAGTTAACCGCAACGTGAATATTTCCGGGTTAACGGAAGATGATAGCAATCATACAGGTGCGGCGGTTGCAGCAATATATGAGAGCCAGCAAAATGATAAGAATAATGGAAACTAAGGAGATTGAACCATGGCAGAATCAATGATGGGACTGAAGCGGTCTCACAGATGTACAGAAGTTTCAACTGCCCAGATCGGTCAGGAAGTAACAGTGATGGGGTGGGTCCAGAAAAGCAGAAATAAGGGCGGTATTATTTTTGTAGATTTAAGAGACCGCTCTGGACTTTTGCAGCTTATTTTTGAAGAAAGTGACTGCGGTACCGATAATTTTGTGAAGGCTGAGAAGCTCAGAAGTGAATTTGTAATTGCCGTAACCGGTGCGGTTGTAGCACGCTCGGGTGGTGTAAATGAAAATCTTACAACCGGAGCGATTGAAGTACGGGCAACTGGCCTGCGTGTTCTTTCCGAATCCGAGACTCCGCCGTTTCCGATTGATGAAAACAGCAAAACAAAAGAAGAACTGCGGCTGAAATACCGTTATCTGGATTTGCGCAGACCGGATATCCAGAGAAATCTGATGCTGAGAAGTGATATTGCGATTCTGACCCGTCAGTTTCTGGCCAAGGAAGGGTTTCTGGAAATTGAAACCCCCACACTGATTAAGAGTACACCGGAAGGAGCCAGGGACTATCTGGTGCCAAGCCGGGTTCATCCGGGCAGCTTCTATGCTCTTCCGCAGTCACCTCAGATATACAAACAGCTGCTGATGTGTTCCGGTTATGACCGTTATTTCCAGCTGGCCCGCTGTTATCGCGATGAAGATCTGCGGGCAGACCGTCAGCCCGAATTTACCCAGATCGATATGGAGCTGTCTTTTGTCGATGTGGATGATGTTCTGGATGTCAATGAGCGATTGATGTATAAGCTGTTTAAGGAATTGCTGGGAATCGAGATCCCGCAGCCGATTCCGCGGATGACATGGCAGGAGGCAATGGATCGTTTTGGTTCAGATAAGCCGGATCTGCGGTTTGGAATGGAACTGAGAGATGTATCTGATGTCGTGAAAGATTGTGAGTTTGTTGTCTTTAAAGGTGCGCTGGAGCAGGGCGGCAGTGTCCGCGGAATTAATGCCGAAGGACAGGGTGCAATGCCTCGCAAGAAAATTGATGCGCTGGTTGCTTATGCAAAAGATTTCGGTGCCAAAGGACTGGCATATCTGGCGATTAATGAGGATGGTTCCTATAAGTCTTCATTTGCCAAGTTTATGACCGATGATGAGATGGCAGCTCTGGTTTTGGCTATGGATGGAAAGCCGGGAGACCTGCTGCTGTTTGCAGCCGATAAAAACAGCGTAGTTTGGGATGTTCTCGGCAATCTGCGTCTGGAGCTGGCAAGACAGCTGGAACTGCTGAAAAAGGATGAATTTAAATTCTTATGGGTAACCGAGTTCCCGCTGCTTGAGTATAATGAGGAGCAAGGCCGTTATAGTGCAATGCATCATCCATTCACCATGCCGATGGAAGAAGACTGGGATATGATTGATTCCAATCCCGGCGCCGTTCGTGCCAAGGCTTATGATATGGTATTAAATGGTACAGAGCTGGGCGGTGGTTCTGTTCGTATTCATCAGGGCGATATCCAGGCTAAGATGTTTGAGATATTGGGCTTTACACCAGAAGCGGCTCAGGATCAGTTTGGATTTTTGCTTGATGCGTTTAAATATGGCGTTCCGCCTCATGCTGGACTCGCTTATGGATTGGATCGCGTGGCAATGTTGATGTGCGGCAGTGACAGTATCCGTGAAGTGATGGCATTTCCGAAGGTGAAGGATGCTTCCTGTCTGATGTGTGAGGCACCGGCACCGGTGGATGAAAAGCAATTGGAAGAGCTTGGAATCGCTGTTGATGTGGCTGGAAAATAAATAGTGGAGAAAACCAATCCGTGACGTCACCGCCCCGGCGGATTGGTTTTTCATATTTTAATGGGACGCAAAAATGCCTATTTTGCCTGAGAAGACTCCTGTTGCTATCTTGTGGTGTCTGAGATTGTATGGCCTTCAGCAGACAAAATGGAATGAATATAATCCGTTGTTTCTTCTAATTCCTCAGCGATGGTTTCTATAGTTTTTCCTTTTTCTATTTTTTTAATGATAAGTTCTTTGACTTTTAGAATTGCTCCCTCTTCTAAACCTTCAGCATATTTTTCTTCACCTCGAATGGCGAGAGCATCCTCCATATTAAATTCTGTAAACAGCATATTAATCGCCTCCGTCCCATGTTCGACCAGGAAATCCTCCATAAAACCTCTGCTTTGACAATCTTTGATTGATTGAATAATTGCCTCATCACGATTGTATCCGGAATTCAGGTGATCTTTGATGCATTGAATAAACCATGAATATTCGTATAATGGGCGGCAGGATTCAAGAATTGGATGATTTTCGGGTAGATTGATATTAATTATCTTTACAGTTAATTCTAGCATGGGTGGCATTGTTTTTACAAGATAAGAATCGGATAAATGGAGGATTTCTTCATTCGGACAGGCCTCATTGCCATTGTAGAAAACGTAGAATTCAGGAGTGGGAATTGGAATGCGTTTTGTTCGATATAGAGCTTTGGGTTCAATCAACTTTTCCATAGTACGTCCATAATATATGGCATCCCGGAGCGGCATGTTCAGGTTAATGGTGGCTTGATGCTCGCTAATTACAAGAATTTTTTGTTTAACTGTGAATGCAAGATCATTTTTTCTGGCGAGAAATAGTACTCCATTCAATGTGGTAAAGTCAATATCGTCAGGGGAGACTGCTGTGCCGGGCTGCAAGGCTTCGAATAGTTTGGCTGCATTTTTAGGGTTACTGAAATATGCAGAAAAGGCGCTGGACTTTACTTCTTTGTTTGTTCGCGGGTTGTGTGTTTTGGTCAAATACGATACCTCCTATGTTTTGATTAATGATGTGGATAAGGATTCTTTGCAGAAAATTACATGAAACAGAGAATAAATTAGAATTTCTCAGACTGTTTAGTTACTATATCAGATATACAGAAATATGTCCAGATGAACCTGCATAATTTGATGCGACTTCCGGATTACTGACTTGTAAAATAGCTGTGTACTATGGTAGACTAAAAAGGAATGATAAACGGACGAAAGGATAACTATATGGGTGAGATCGCTTTATTGGTTTCGAGGGAGGAGATGCTGTATCAGGCGCATAATCTGCTGCAGGAGAAGCCTTATGATATCGGTATTATGCGGGTGATTAAGACGGAGGAGGCTGTTTCTCAAGCGCGTCAGTCGGTAGCGCAGGGGGCTTCTATTATTATTGCCCGTGGTCTGCAGGCGTCTTTAATCAAACAGTATACGGATATTCCGGTGGCGGAGCTGGTGATTACAGCACAGGAAATGGCCCTGCTGGTGATCCGGGCGAAACAGATTCTAAAGAAAAGTAATCCGGTTATCGGCGTGGTTGGATTTGAAAATATGTTCTGTAATATGTCTTATTTTGATACGATTTATGAGATTGAACTGCGGACTTACTTTGCCCAGAAAGGCAGCGAGCTGGAAATGGTTGTGGGACAGGCTGTTGAGGATGAGCTTGATCTGATTATCGGCGGTGATACTGCTGTCGGGGCAGCTGGAAATGCCGGGATTCCTTCCTTGTTTCTTTCGATTACGGAAGATTCGATGCGGAATGCTTTTGATATGGCGGAACGGATGTCGTTTGCAATGGGGGCAGAAAAACGGAATGCGGCTCAGATGGAAACACTGTTAGACTATTCCTTTAATGGAATTACCCGAATGGATGCGAATGGTGTGATCACTGATATTAATCCGATTATGGAAGATATCCTTGGCCGGAAAAAAGAAGAAGTCCGGGGTCTTTTAGTGGGACAGGTATATCGGGAACTGGATCAGGAAAGCCTGCGTCAGGTGCTCAAGGATGGCAAGGAGTCATACTCCTTCCTGATGCGGATTAACGGCACATCGATCTTTGCCATTGTTGCGCCGGTTACGATTGATAACCGGGTTGACGGGGCGATCCTGACCTGCCACCGGATGAAGAAACGCCAGACCGTGGAAGAAGAGACGAAACGTAAACGACATTCCCAGGGACTGATTGCGCTGGGCGAATTTGATGATATCATTCAGGACTCCAAGGCTATGCAGGATTGTATTCATTTGACGAAATTATATGCGTTGTCGGAAAAACCGGTGCTGATATTTGGTGAAGCCGGTACTGAGAAGCGGCTGCTGGCCCAGAGTATCCACAATGCCGGGAGCCGGAGAGGGAAACCATTTATCGATATTTCCTGTGATGGAATTGCGGAAGCAGAACAGCTGGAAATGGTATTTGGCGACAAGGGGGCAGCCGCCCGGGTCGAGGGCGGCTCAATGCTGATTGAAGATATTGACTGCTTGACCAGATCTAACCAGTATCGTCTTTATCAACTGATCCGGTACCGGTTGCGAATGGGCCAGGCGGTGATGCAGTCGCCGAATCTTGATATCCGGGTTATGGTAACGGCCCGGGAGCCGTTGATAAAGCTGGTCAATCAGGGAAAGTTTCGCGAGGATCTGTATTATCTGCTGGAAGGACTGACCGTTAGAATTCCGCCATTAAGGGAGCGCAGGGAAGATCTCAAAATTAAGATCGAGGCCGGAATCAGGGAGGCCTCGGAGCATTATTCCCGTTATCATATCCTGACTCAGGGAGCCATGAAACTATTGCTGGAATATCCCTGGGAGGGCAATTTGTTTCAGGTGGAAAGTTATTGTGAACGTCTGATCCTGACCGCGACAAAACGTTCCCTTGATGAAATTGTGATCCGCAGAGTTCTGGATGAGCTTTACCCCTGCCGCAATTCTGATACCAGTGATGAGGAGGGGCAGGAAGAAGGCCTTGGCGATATTTCTGCCGTCCAGATTACCCGGACACTTCGTCAGATGCGTGGAAACCGTGAAAAGACAGCGAAAGAGCTGGGAATCAGTAAGGCAACATTGTGGCGCCGGATGAAAAAATATGGAATTCAATAAAAGCTACGACGAATTGAAACCATTTGAGCCGATTATGAAATGAAAAGTGAAATATTGTTAAAAGTTAATAAAAAAATACTGTTCTTTCATGCGTTTTATCAATAGAAAACAAATTCCTAATCTTCTATAATGCAAACATCAGTTAAATAAGAAAAGTGAGGTAATAGAAATGAAGGTTGGATTTATCGGCTTAGGAATTATGGGAAGACCAATGGCAAAGAACCTGGTAAAAGCAGGCCATGAAGTGGTAGTTTTTGACTTCAACAAAGAAGCAGTAGAAGATCTGGTATCCTGCGGCGCAGCATCGGCAGCTACTGGAAAAGACGTAGCTGCTCAGGTAGAAGCAGTTATCACGATGGTACCAAACTCACCACATGTAAGAGCTGCTGTACTGGGCGAAAACGGTGTAGCTGAAGGTGCTAAACCAGGAACGGTAGTAATCGATATGAGCTCCATCGACCCGACTGAAAGCAAGGCAATCGGTGCTGAACTGGCCAAATCAGGTATTGAAATGCTGGATGCACCGGTATCAGGAGGAGAGCCAAAAGCAATTGACGGTACGCTGTCTGTCATGGTTGGCGGAAAGAAAGAACTGTTCGACAAATACTATGACATGCTGATGGTTATGGCAGGTTCGGTTGTATATGTAGGCGAGCTGGGATCCGGAAACGTAGCGAAACTGGCCAACCAGATTGTTGTTGCCGTGAATATTGCAGCCGTATCAGAAGCATTAACCTTTGCCACCAAAGCCGGAACCGATCCTGAACTTGTATATCAGGCAATCCGCGGCGGACTGGCAGGCTCTACAGTTATGGATGCAAAAGTCCCGATGATACTGGACAGAAACTTCAAACCAGGATTCAGGATTGAACTACATATCAAGGATCTGAATAATGCGCTGAACGCAGCTCATGCAATCAGCTCCCCGGTACCGCTGACAGGTCAGCTGATGGAAATCATGCAGGGACTGAAGGCAGATGGTCACGAAGTAGAAGACCATTCCAGCATTGTAAAATACTACGAGAAAATTGCCAATACAACGGTTGAATCAGTAAAATAAAGTTGCCGGAATGGGAGGGTCATGCAAATGAATACGGATTTTATTAAAGGTGTTATTGTTCCGATTATCACACCAATCGATCAGGACGAACGGATCGATGAGGTGAAATTAAGAGCACATGTAGACTACGTAATCGATGGCGGTGTCTTAGGCATTCTGGCTTTCGGCAGCAATGGTGAATTCTATGTTGTTGAAGAAGATGAGATGGAACGGGCTTTGAAGATTATGGTTGATCAGGCAGCTGGAAGAGTACCGGTGTATTTTGGAATCGGCGCGATCAGTACGAAAAAATGCTGCCGCCTTGCCAAAATGGCGGAAGCTAACGGTGCAGCAGGTATATCCATACTCCAGCCGATGTTCCTGAAACCGACGGAGACTGAAATGTATCTGCATTTTAAGACGATTGCCGATACGGTTCCCGAACTTCCAGTATTGCTGTATAACAACCCCGGACGTACCGGATATACCATGTCTGCCGGCCTGGTTGAAAAACTTGCCGTTGAAGTAGAAAACGTTGTGGGAATGAAAGACACCAGCGGTGACATTACCCAGACTGCGGAATTCATTCGCAGAACCCGTCAGGTGAATTTTAAAGTCTTCGGCGGAAAAGATACCTTGCTGTATGCCTCGATGTGCCATGGAGCAGTAGGCGGTGTATGTACAGCAGGAAACTTTATGCCGGAATTAATAACCGATATTTACAATAAATACGTGGCAGGAGATTTGGAAGGTTCTCTGGAAGCGCAGTTTAAACTTAACCCGGTTCGTCTGTCGATGGATCCGGCCAGCTTCCCGGTAGCATCAAAAGATATGGCCAATCTGCGCGGCAGAGACATCGGCGATCCGTATAAGCCAAATCTTCCGACCCCGGAAGGCCCGGTTCTGGACAAAATCAGAAAAGAAATGCAGACAGCCGGTCTGATTTAACAACATACCATCCCCCTATATTGTTTGATATAAATCAACTGAAACAGACCGACGGCCCAGATATGAGTTGCCGGTCTGTTTCCCTATCAGAGAATAATTACAACGCAGTACTAGCAGAAAGAAGGGAGTTACTATGAAATTTTTATTTGCATCGGATTCATTTAAAGGGACATTATCATCGGAGGAAATCATTACAATTTTGACGGATACAGCCAGACAGGTATTTCCCGACTGCAGCTGCGTGGGCGTACCCGTGGCGGACGGTGGAGAGGGAACTGTCGATGCGGTCATTAAAGCGATGAATGGAAGCATGAGAACTGTGGCGATACATGGTCCTTTGATGGAAGAAACCACTGCTTCCTATGGCGTATTTGGCAAAGACCAGGCCGTCATTGAAATGGCGGCGGCATCCGGACTGCCGATGGTTCCGGTGGAGCAGCGGAATCCGTTACATACTACTACTTATGGAACGGGAGAATTGATCAGGGATGCTCTCGATCAGGGCTACCGTAAAATTGCTATCGCCATCGGCGGCAGTGCCACCAATGACGGCGGTATTGGAGCAATGGCTGCCCTGGGCGTAAAATTCCTGGATGCTGATGGGAAAGAACTGGCAGGATTTGGAGCGGATCTGGGAAAGGTTGCTGCCATTGATACGAACAGCCTCCACCCTGATGCAGCCAAAACCGAGTTTACCGTGATGTGTGATGTGACGAACCCGCTGACTGGTCCGGACGGTGCAACCTATACTTTTGGTAAACAGAAAGGCGGCACCCCGCAAATTCTTGACCGGATGGAAGCGGATATGAAAAAATATGCCAGGCTGTTATATGACCTGAGCGGCACGGATGTAGATCAAATTGCCGGAGCCGGTGCAGCTGGCGGTCTGGGGGCAGCACTGAAGGTATTTTTACATGCCAATATGAAATCAGGAATCGAGACAGTTCTTGACCTGATTGAATTTGATTCAATGCTGGAAGGCGTCGATCTGGTTATTACCGGAGAAGGAAGGATGGACTGGCAGTCAGCCTTCGGCAAGGTCCCCAGCGGGATCGGCATGCGGTGCCGGAAGCGCGGGATCCCTGCTATTGCTATTGTCGGCGGGATGGACAAAGGGGCTGAGAAAATTTATGAATTCGGTATTGACAGCATTATCCCGACTATTAACGGTGCCATGGATATCCAGGAGGCACTTGACCGGGCGGTGGAATTATATGAAGGCGCGGCAGTGCGTACGTTTAGGATACTGCAGACGGGGATGAAATTGAAACAGTAGAAAAAAGGGGCTGGTATGGAAGTCAGGGAATTGTGGTCGCTGCAGTGTATGATGTTCCTACTCGCTGCAGCAGGTGCGGTATTAAAGAAAAAAGGAATCTTAAAAGACGAAGGAAAGGCAGTGCTGACCGATGCAGTGCTGTACCTGTTCCTGCCGTGCAATATAATTAATTCATTTCGGATGGATTTTGATGTCCAGGTACTGAGAAAGTTCGCGGTGATTCTTACCATTTCGGTCTTGGTGCAGATTGTCAGCTATACATTAAGTAAAGTACTGTATAATCACAAACCGGATGGAATTAAGCGGGTGATGCAGTATGGAACTCTGGTATCGAATTCCGGGTTTTTAGGCTTGCCGATCATCGATGGTATCTATGGTGCGGAAGGTGTTATGTATGCATCGGTTTTTATTATTCCGATGCGGATTATGATGTGGTCGGCCGGAATCGCCTGCTTTACAGAAAGCCCTGATATGAAGTCAGTAATTAAAAAAATCGCCGTGCATCCCTGTATTATTGCAGTATATATCGGATTGGGGTTACTGCTGCTGCAGGGGCCGCTGGAACAGCTCTACCTGGGTTTTCTGGAGAATTCAGGTTCCCAGATGCAGGCAGTTGTGCAAGTAATCGGCACCGCTCTGGATAAAGCAGTCCGGTCGGCCGGCGGATGTACTACCAGCGTGACAATGCTCCTGATTGGGATGATGCTGGCGGAAGTAAATATCAAGAGTCTGTTCCATCGAGATGCGCTGCTGATTTCGGCATTACGGCTGGGAATTATGCCGCTGCTGGTACTGATCGGCGGAACACTTTTTCATATTGATACTTTTTTGGCAGGCATTGCTGTCCTTCTGACAGGAATGCCGGTAGGCAGTACTTCTGCGATTCTGGCAGCAAAATATGGCTGCGATTACACGTTTGGAACAAAATGTGTGGTAGTTTCCACATTACTTTCGATGGTTACCATTCCGATATGGGGAATGTTTTTATAACTCGGATGCACCGGATAGCCGGGCAGTAAACAAACGAATAATGAAAGGTAGAGAAAAATGGAAAGAACAGTAATGCTTCCAGCCGGAATCAGTGTTCCGGCAATCGGACAGGGAACCTGGTTTTTAGGTGAACGCGAGGCGGCCAGAGAATCAGAACTGGAAGCGCTGCGGGCTGGTATTGATGCCGGGATGACGCTGCTTGATACAGCCGAGATGTATGGCAGCGGAAGAGCAGAGAAACTGATAGGTGAAGCGATTCAGGGCTATGACCGGAATCGTCTGTTTCTGGTATCCAAGTGCTATCCGCAGAATGCCGGGAGAAAAAATATTTTTAAAAGCTGCATCGCCAGTATAGAACGGATGAACACAGACTACCTTGATCTTTATCTGCTGCACTGGCGCGGCGGCATTCCCCTGGAGGAAACGGTATCCTGTATGGAACAGCTGAAGAAAGAGGGGAAGATCCGGCACTGGGGAGTCTCCAATTTTGATACCGAAGATATGGAAGAATTGTGGAGTGTCCCGGGTGGTGATCAATGTGCAGTGAATCAGGTGCTGTATCATATCGCATCCCGGGGAATCGAATACGACCTGCTGCCATGGATGCGTGAGCATCATATTCCAGTTATGGCATATTGTCCGCTGGCACAGGCCGGAGATTTAAAGCGAGGATTATATGACCATCCCGTTTTGGCAGAAATCGCTTCCGGCCATCAGTGCAGCGTCAGTCAGGTACTGTTGGCGTTCGTAATGAGAGCGGGAGATGTGATTGCGATTCCTCGGACCGGAAAGAAGCAGCATGCCCTGGAGAATGCCGCTGCTCCCCGGATTCAGCTGACAGAAGCAGACTGTGAAAAGATCGATCAGGCTTTTCCGGCACCGGTAAAAAAGGTATATCTCGATATTGTCTGATTTCAAATTGTATAAAATTGAAAAATACTTGTTCACTTTTTAACTTTCCTTGTATACAATGTGCCGTTGAGGTAGAATGTGATTATCAACCGGTTAATGTATCAGATTGAAGGAGGATCATTATGGCAGTGCACGTAATTCATGAAGCAGACCGTTGTCTGAATTGCAAGAAACCAATGTGTCAGCAGGGATGTCCGATTCATACGCCGATACCGGCAATGATTCAGGCATTCAAGGAAGGACATCTGGAGGATGCGGGGAACATGATCTTTGAAAATAATCCGATGTCACTGATCTGTTCCCTTGTCTGCAATCATGAGAGGCAATGTGAGGGGAATTGTGTATTAGGGCGGAAAGGTCAGCCTGTGCACATCAGCTCGATCGAGAACTATATTTCAGATACCATGTTCGAACGTATAAAGATCGAACGAGAACCTTCCAACGGAAAGAAGGTAGCCGTAATCGGAGCCGGTCCAGCCGGTATTACCATAGCAATTCTGCTGACTAAAAAGGGTTATTCCGTCACAATATTCGATGCCAGAGATAAAATCGGCGGTGTCCTGCAATACGGAATTCCCGATTTCCGCCTGCCCAAGACAATCCTGTCCCGCTACCGGCAGAAGCTCCTGGAGCTGGGAATCAAAATACGTCCCAATACAACCATCGGCGGAGCTCTGGAAATCAAGGATCTGCTCCGTGACGGCTATCAGAGCATCTTCATCGGAACCGGTGTCTGGCGTCCCAAAACCCTGGGAATTAAGGGTGAATCACTGGGACACGTGCACTTTGCCATCGACTATCTGGCCAATCCCGATGCCTACAATCTGGGTGACCGGGTGGCAATTATCGGGGTCGGAAATTCCGCTATGGATGTAGCACGGACGGTAATCCGCCACGGCTCCCGTGATGTCACACTATATGCCCGGGGAAACAAAAGCGATGCCAGCCAACATGAAACCACCTATGCAAAACTGGACGGAGCCCAATTCGAATTTGGCAAAGCCATCGCCGAGATCAACGATGACGGCCCCGTATTTCATAACGTTTTCTTTGACGAAGCAGGAAATAAGACCGGCATATCCGAAGAGACCGAGCAGGTTTATGTCGATTCCGTCATCATTTCCATCAGCCAGGGACCAAAAAGCAAGCTGGTAAGCACCACCGAAGGACTGAAAGCATCCGAAAGCGGCCTTCTCGTCACCAACCAGTTCGGCGAAACCACCCATCCTGGAATCTTCGCCGCCGGAGACGTGGTTCTTGGTGCTAAGACAGTCGTAGAAGCAACCGCCTACTCCAAAACCGTAGCCGACTCAATGGATGAATATATGCGGCAGAGTGGGGAGGGGAGTTAAGTTAAGGGCTGTCGCGCAAAAAAGCCGGCCTGCGCCTGGGGGCTGTGGCGGGATCGACTGGTATGGACTGCGGTTTCGGGATATAAGAGAATCTAGGAGCGGATCAATGACACTAAGTGCAATGCCAGAAACGCCAAAACTCGCTGCGCTCAGACAGTTGGCCGTTTCTGACATTAACGTGTCATTGATCCGCTCCAAGATTCTCTAATATCCCTGCAAATGCAGTCCATACCAGTCGGTCCCGCCACAGCCCCCAGGCGCAGGCCGGCTTTTTTACGCGACAGCCCCAGCTACTATCCTTCCCAGCTGTAGGAAATATAAGAGCGTAAAAGCATTTGTGTTTTTACTCAGGTGGCCAGGAAAAATAAAAGCGTAATAGCATTTGTCTTTTTTACTCAGGCGGCCAGGAAATATAAAAAGCGTAATAGCATTTATCTTTTTACTCATGGGGCCAATATGGTAGCATGGGGGTGTCGGGGTAAAAAGGTCTGCGGACCCTGGCGGCGGCGGTGATCCCTGTCCGTATTTCCTGCCTTTGCAGGGGCGTTAGAGTCTCTTAGAGCAGAGAAATGATGCGTTAATGCCAGAAACGGCCAACTGTTTGAGCGCAGCGAGTTTTGGCGTTTCTGGCATTGCATTTAGCATCATTTCTCTGCTCTTAGAGACTCTTGCGATCCGAAACCGCAGGAAATACGGACAGGGATCACCGTCGCCGCCAGGGTCCGCAGACCTTTTTACCCCGACACCCCTTGAAACCCCCTCTCTCCCTCACCATAAAAATGAGAAATTTTCTCACTATCTCCATTAAAAAAATTTAGAGAAATCTTAAAATAATCAATTTTACTTCGCTTACAAAAGCGATTATAATGGCAATTGAGAAAAGTAATGCGCATTACTTAGTCAAAATAGACAAAGAGCGAATGCTATTTGTCGGGAAAACATGCTTTTACCAGATTGCAGAAATACTTCTCCGGTTCATGCATCGTCAATGACTTGCGGTGAACGAGAAGATTGTGGCGGAACAGTCTGGGGCGGAGCGGATAGTAACGGACCAGATCGCGGTCGCTGGCACAGGATTCGGCGATAAAGGTGACGCCGACACCGTTGGCAACCATGGCTCTGGTGGTGATGATACTGTTCGTTTCACACATGGCTCTGGGCTGGAACTGATATTCGGTAAAGATCCGGTCGGCAATGGTACGAAGCGTGGATCCCTTTTTTGACAATAAAAAATTATCCTCCAGAAAAGCTTCTGTCAGTTCCTGAATCGGAAGCATATCATCAGTATCCTGCCTGAGTTGATAAGGGTGAGAGGCAGGAATGGCAAAGAAAATCTCTTCTTCCTGCAGGATCCAGGACTGGTTTTCAAACGGTGCCTGTTCATTGGCGGCCATAATGCCCAAATCAATGGTTTCATCCAATAGTAGTTTGGTCAGGGCCGGGAGACTGGTCTCGGTGATTTCGATTGAAAAGTCAGGGTATATTTTCTTGAATTCCGGAATGATCTCTGACAGAATCCGAAGGCCGAACTGAGAGGTGACACCGACGGTGATCTGTCCTTTATTCTCAAGGGATGAGATATCGTGATACAACTGTTTCTGGATCTGAATAATCTTCCGGGCGGCATTTACATACAGCTGACCGGCAGGAGTAAGTGTCAATTCGTTTTTGGCTCGAAAAAATAAAGGAGTATCTAGCTCCTGCTCCAGCTTGGCAAGATATTGGCTGAGTGAGGATTGGGAGACATACAGCTCCTTGGCAGCTTTAGTCATATTTTTGTTCTGTGCAATAGCAAGTATGTATTCCAGATATTTAGTATCCATATGCTGAAGATCTCCTTTGTATCAGTATTAGCAAAAGTGATTGCTGCAATCGGGAATGCGAATTGGTAAAAATACATCTTCTGTAGTATGATGCCAATGTAGAGATGTACAATGTGCACAATGATGTGCATATTTGACCATTCTTGAAAAAATTATAGCATAATTGCCTGTGTTTAGCAATGAGTCAGAGGAGGACAGATGATGGATAATGGAAAAGCGGGAACTCCAGTCGTAATTGATATGCAGGTCATTCCGGTAGCGGGATACGACAGCATGTCCATGACATTAAGCGGTGCCCATGCACCGTGGTTTACCAGAAATATAGTTATTTTAAAAGATGATGCAGGTCATACCGGAATCGGTGAGATTCATGGTGGTGACTACACCTGTGAAGCGCTGAAAAGTGTGATCGGATTGGTAGTTGGTCAACCGGTTGGCAAGTACCGGGCGATTTTGGATAGCATCCACAAAGCTGCCGGCAGAGCCGCTGAGGATGATGGCGAAGGTATCCAGACTCTGGATATCAGCAAGTTGAAATTCGTTGTCAGAGCGGAATGGGCGATTGAATGTGCCCTGCTGGATCTGCTGGGTCAATATCTGGAGCTGCCGATGTGCGAGCTTTTGGGAAATGGAAAGCAACGCGATCAGGTGGAAACATTAGGTTATCTGTTCTATGTAAGTGATAAGGGCAAAGCTGCCGGTCTTGGTTATTTGGACGAATCAGACAGCACTGACCCATGGTTTAAACTGCGCCGCGAAGAAATGCTGACACCTGAGCGGATTGTAGAACAGGCATGTGCATTACATAACAAATACGGTTTTGAGAACTTTAAATTAAAGGGCGGTGTCTTAGCCGGCAGCGAAGAAATGGAAGCTGTCCGGGCCCTGAAAAAACAATTTCCGAAGGGACGGATTAATATTGATCCGAATGGGGCATGGAGTCTGGAGGAAGCAATCAGGATCTGCAAACCAATGGAAGATATCTTAACTTATGTTGAAGATCCATGCGGACCAGAAAGTGGTTTTTCCAGCCGTGAGATTATGAGCGAGTTTAAGAACGCTGTTAATTTACCGGTAGCCACCAATATGATTGCAACTGACTGGCGGCAATTCTATCACGCAGCCGCATTAAAATCAGTTGACATTGTGCTGGCAGACCCTCATTTCTGGGGCTTTGAAGGAAGTGTCCGGATGGCTCAGATCTTAAATGACTGGGGTCTGACATGGGGCAGCCATTCCAATAACCACTTTGACATCACATTAACGGCCTTTGCTCATGTAGCAGCCGCCGCACCGGGCAATCCAACCGCTTTAGATACGCACTGGATCTGGCAGGACGGGCAGAACCTGCTAAGCGATACACCGCAGATTAAAAACGGATATCTGGAGGTGCCGGTCAAACCCGGTTTGGGAGTAACCATTGATATGGAGCGTGTGATGGCAGCCAATGCCCTCTACCATAAGCTTCCAAGCCGCGACCGCGATGATGCGATGGCAATGCAGTATCTGATTCCGAATTGGAAATTTGATTCAAAGAGACCGGCGTTAGTAAGATAAATGAAGAAGAAAAGGGGTAGTGAGCATGTTTTTTAAAAAGTATGGCGATATCGTTGTAAGTACATTCTACGTAATCCTTGCAGCGGCGATTATCATAATGGCAAGAATGCTGCCAGTATCTACCGTTACCAGTCTTGGTCCGGACTTTATGCCGACGGTAATCGGTGTTGTAACCTTAATCCTGGCACTTGTTCTGCTGGTTCGCAGCATTAAGGAGTTTAAGAACCCGAATGCCAAAACAGCAGAGGAAGAAGAGGAAGACGCTGACTACAAACGCGTAATCAGCAGCTTCATCGTAGTCGTTGCTTACGTTATGATCTTAAAGCCGATTGGATTTATTATCTCCACCATTGTGTATTTGCCGATTCAGATGTTCATCCTGTCTCCTGAAGAAGGACGGAATGGACAGAGTGCGGTAAAACTGACACTGTTGTCTGTAATATTTACCCTGGTAGTATTTTTCCTGTTCCGTTATGGATTCAAGATTATTCTGCCGAGCGGTATCTTTACAATTAACTTATAGGAGGGGATAAATTATGCAAGCATTAGCAAGTTTAGGCAATGCCTATCTGGCGATTTTAAATCCACTGTCATTAATTACAATGGCAGCAGGTGTTTTCGTAGGTATTATATTTGGTTCGATCCCCGGACTTTCCGCATCAATGGCAGTAGCGTTATTCCTGCCGCTGACCTTTGGTATGACTCCTTCGATGGGTATGAACCTGTTGGTAGCAGTTTATATCGGTGGTATCTCCGGTGGTCTGATATCGGCAATCCTTTTAAATATGCCGGGTACGGCATCTTCGATTGCAACCTGTTTTGACGGTCATCCGATGGCGATGAAGGGCGAGGCAGGTAAAGCACTGGGACTGGGAATTGTATTCTCATTCTTAGGCTCTGTATTCTCATTTATTATTTTAACGTTCTGTGCCCCGAAGATGGCAGCGATTGCCTTACAGTTTACTCCGGCCGAGAACTTTGGTATTACGTTCTTTGCTCTGACTATGGTAGCAATTTTATCATCGGGTAACATGGTCAAGGGTTTGCTGGCTGGTATGTTAGGTCTGATGTTTACTTTGGTAGGTATGTCTCCGATTGACGGAACACCGCGTTTTATCTTTGGCAACAGCAACTTGATGGCCGGTTTTGATACCCTGCCAACCCTGATTGGTATCTTTGCAATTTCCGAGATTTTAGTTACCGCCGAGACGATCAACAGTGGTCCGGTTGAAACAATCAAGATGAAACCGATTAAAGGTTTTGGTTTTAGCTGGAAAGAATTCGCCGATCAGAAATGGAACTTCCTTCGTTCGTCTCTGATTGGTACCGGTATTGGTATCTTGCCTGGTATCGGCGGCAGTACCTCAGGTATGTTAGCATATGTAACCGCTAAAAACATGTCCAAACATCCGGAAGAATTCGGAAAAGGCTGTCCGGATGGTATCGTTGCAACGGAGACAGCAAACAATGCCACCATCGGCGGCGCAATGATTCCGCTGCTGGTACTCGGTATTCCCGGTGATGGCGTTACCGCAATGATGCTGGGTGGCTTCCTGATTCACGGCTTGTCCGCTGGCCCGCTGCTGTTCGTTAAGAACGCAGATGTTGTGTATGGTATCTTTGCCGCCTGTATGATCTGTAGTTTACTGATGCTGATCATCGAGTTTGCCGGAATCCGTGTTTTTGTTCAGTTGTTAAAGATTCCGAAACACATCCTGATGCCGCTGATTCTGGTTCTGTGCTGTGTCGGTGCTTACGCAACCAACAACCGTATTTTTGACGTACAGTCGATCATCCTGTTTGGTGCAGTCGGATACCTGTTCCACAAATTTAAAATGCCAACGACACCATTCGTACTGTGCTTCCTGATCGGCAGTATGTTAGAGACGTATTTACGCCGCGGTATCATGCTTTACAAGTCCTTTGGCGCATTCTTTAGCAGACCGATTTTCTGCGTATTCTTCTTTATTTCGATCATAATTTTAATCTGGTCGGCTCATAAGGAAATGAAGGCAGCGAAAGCGTAAGGATAAAGTTTGAAATTAAAAATGTTTTAGAATCCAAATGGATTTTTTAAAAAGAAAAGGAGAGGTAACATTATGAAAAAGAAAATTTTAGCAACATTATTGGCAACTGCCATGGTAGCAAGCTTAACAGCTTGTGGCAGTACAACGGCATCTGAGAGCGCATCTGTAGCAACAACGGCAGCAGGTGGAAGTGCCGATGCAGAACCGGCAAGTCTGGAGCAGGCGGAGGGGAGCTGGTCACCATCGACTACTGTTTCGATCGTAGTTCCGGCCGGTGCAGGCGGTAATACTGACCTTTCTGCCCGTGTATTTGCTGAGTATGCAAAGAAAATGACCGGTGCCGACTTTATCGTTGTAAATGCAAATGGTGCGGCTGGTTCTGTTGCTGCTAATCAGGTATTATCGTCTGATGCTGATGGTCATACGTTCCTGTACGGCCATAATCTGGTAAACGTAGCAGACATTGCCGGCGTTACTGATTACAATTACTCTGCATTTAAAATCGGACCATCCTTCTGTGTGGATCCGGCTCAGCAGCTGTATGTTAACCCAACCAAATATGACTCCCTGGATGCATTCTTAGAAGCAGCAAAAGCAAATCCTGGCAAACTGCAGGCTTGTACCGAAGTTGGTGCTTATACCTACTATGAACTGCTGGCATTTCAGAAAGCAGCCGGTATTGAGCTGGATCTGGTTGATGTTGGTTCCAACTCCGATAAGATTACCGCTATGTTAAGCGGTCAGGTTGACTTAATGCCAGGTGCATATATCAACTGTAAAGATTATCTGGAGAGCGGCGACTTCATTTGCTTAGGTGCTCCGACTGAAGAAAGATATGATATCATCAAAGATATCCCAACCTTCAAAGAGCAGGGCATTGATTTCGTATATCCGGATTGTGAATTCTCCTTCTACTTCCCGGCTGATACCTCTGATGAAGTCATCGGTTGGTACGAGAACCTGGTTGAGACTATGCTGCAGGATGAAGCTGTCATTGCCGGTCTGGCTAACGTAGAAATGATGCCAAATTACTTAAGTGCAGCCGATACTACAGCCCGTGAAGAAGAAATCTATACTGAGATTAAAGCAATTGCTGATTCTGTAGCACAGTAATCAGATAAAAGAAAAAACAGGCTGTTCTGCATCTTTTGCAGGGCAGCCTGTTTCATTTAAGACTTATAAATGCTCTGCCCAGTAATCCTGAGCCAGGCGAATGAATTCTTTTGCTCCGGAGCTTAAATACCCACCCTTGCGGTAACTGATTGCCAGTTCCCAGGAGGGATGATAATCCAGAGAAAAGCAGCTTAACTTGTCAGAATCCTTCGCTGCATAATAGTTGGGAACAATACCACAGCACAAGGTTGATTCAACCATAGTAGTAATGCTGCCGGTATTGTTGGTTTCGAATAACACATGGGGGGTAAATCCGGCTTTTGCAAAAATCTTATCACAGACAGCCCGCAGCGTTGAATGTTTATCCATTAATACGAATGGTTCATAACGCAGTTCGGCGATATCGATAACCGGATAAGAGTCACTCATTGGTGCCGCCTTTTCTGCCAGTGGATGACCGGATGGAATAATTACCACTAACTCTTCGGTGCCAAGGGTTAGATAGGTATCTGCGGTGCGATTGCTTTCATCCAGAGCCAGAAAACCCAGATCAATCTGTTCGTTGCTGATTGCATTTTGCTGTGGGCGGACACGCATTTCAATCGGAACGACTTCTAAATGTGGAAACGTCTGGTGCAGCGTGGGATAGATTGACGTGAACATTTTAAGCCCCCGCCCCGGTGTCAAACCGACGGTTAGACGACCTTTCTGAGCATTGGAAACATCGTATATGTGGTTATAGGTATCCTTTTTTATCTGCATTGCGGCTTTAGCGCCATCAATATAAATCCGGCCGGCTTCGGTCGGACGCCAATTGCTGCGGGAACGATGGAACAGTTGGGTACCAAGCTCCTTTTCCAGCTTTAATAACTGCTGGTTCAAAGCAGACTGGGAAATAAACAATTTTTCGGCAGCTTTGGTAATATTATTTTCTTCTGCGATCTGCAGAATATACTGTAATTGCGTCAAATCCATAATCAGCCCCCCTTTATAGCTTCTTTTCATTATACATCCTTCGATAGGAAAATTCAAATATTAATCAAAAAACTTAGAGAAGTATAAATTCTATGCGTTTTACTTATTGTAATCAAAAAGATATAATGAAATAAATAAAAGACCAAACGACTCAGGAGGGAAAACAATGATACCTGTAATTACCAAAATGGAAGTCTATCCGGTAGCCGGAAAAGACTGTATGGAACTGAACTTAAGTGGAGCTCATGCACCATTTTTCACAAGAAATATTGTGATTTTGCATGACAGTGAAGGCAGAACCGGTGTGGGGGAAGTACCTGGCGGCAAAAAAATCACGGCAGCTTTAGAGGAATGTATCTCAATTGTCGAGGGAACAAAAGTATCTGAGTATAAGAGTACGCTGCTGAAAGTAAAAGCACATCTGGATGCCAAGGGAGAAGAAGATGTCAGAGGCAACCAGACGTTTGATCTCCGTACCGGTGTGCATGTACTTACAGCGATTGAAGCCCCGTCGCTGGATCTGCTGGGACAGCATCTGGAAGTGCCGGTGTGTGAATTGCTTGGAGAAGGACAGCAAAGAGATAAAGTACGCATGTTAAGTTATCTGTTTTTTGTTGGTGACCGCAAGAAGACCGATCTGCCCTATGATGAGGAACTGGATGCGGAATGCGACTGGTACCGTCTGCGCCATGAAGAGGCTTTAACCGCCGAACAGATTGTGGCACTGGCGAAAGCAACGAAAGAAAAATACGGATTTGAGGATTTTAAATTAAAGGGTGGAGTACTTGCCGGCAATGAAGAAATGGAGGTAATCCGGGCGCTTAAGAAAGAATTCCCGGAAGCCAGAATAGATCTGGATCCAAATGGCGGCTGGCTGCTTGAGGAAGCGGTTGAATATGTCAAAGGAATGCAGGGAATCCTGACTTACTGTGAAGATCCATGTGGAGCGGAAGGGGTATATTCCGGCCGTGAAATCGTATCTGAATTCAGACGCCGGACCGGGTTCCCGACGGCGACCAATATGATTGCCACAGACTGGCGTGAGGTCGGTCATGCCCTGGAATCTCAGGCAGTTGATATTATTCTGGCAGATCCTCATTTCTGGACGATGGCCGGTTCGGTCAGAGTCGGACAGATGTGTCATGATTTCGGCTATACCTGGGGATCTCATTCCAACAATCATTTTGATATTTCACTGGCTATGTTTACCCATGTAGGTGCTGCAGTGCCAGGTGAATACAATGCACTGGATACGCACTGGATCTGGCAGGAAGGCCTGGAGCGCCTGACCAAAGAACCGCTGCAGATTGTTGACGGATGTGTTGCAGTGCCGAAAAAACCGGGACTTGGTATTGAAGTGGATATAGAGCAGATTAAGAAAGCACATCAGCTGTACCTGGATCATTGTCTGGGCGGACGTGATGATGCCATGGGAATGCAGTATCTGATTCCGGGATGGAAGTTTAATCCGAAGAAGCCTTGTCTGGTACGTTAATGAAAGTATAGAAGAGCCTGAAATGTCTGCGGCAGTTATGCCTCGGACATTTCAGGTTTTTCTTTTTTCTATGTATGAGCAGCATTCCAATATTCTTTTGCTATGGCAATGAAGTTTTTGGAAGCTGTGCTCTGGTATGAATTCTTGCGCCAGCATGCGGCAACGTCCCAGGTGGGATGTGTCGAAAGTGAAAAGCAGGTAACCCCTTCGGGCAGATTTGTTAAATAATAGGAAGGAATCAACCCGCAGCACAGATTGGACTGTATCATACTGATTATGGTGGATGTATTTGAGGTTTCAAATAATACATTTGGTAAAAAGCCGGCCTGATTAAAAATACCGTCGATCAGATTGCGGATAGTGGATTCTTTGTACATTAAAATAAAAGGTTCATGCTGCAGCTGAGCAATATCCAGAACCGGGAATGGCTGCCGGCTGCGGTCGATGTCTTTGCAGATCGGATGAATGGAAGGTACCGCCAGATAGATCTCTTCCGTCATCAGGGTTTCGTATTGATTGTTGACCCGCTGCTTCTCGCACAGGGTAACGAAACCAAGATCCAGTGCTCCGGATAGAATCTGGGCATGCTGCGTTTTAACACTTAACTCGCGTGGTTCCACGACGATCTGAGGATATTTCTGGTGAAATTTTGGGTATACGGCTGTAAACATTGCGATACCGCGCCCCGGAGTCAGACCAATTGACAACGTACCTTGTTTATTCTGAGTAAGATCATTAATAATCTGATATGTCTCCTTTTTGATACGAAGGATTTCTCTGGCATTGCCCAGATAGACCTCCCCGGCATCAGTAGCACGCCAGTCCGTTCTGGAACGGTAAAAAAGCGGGGTACCGAGCTCTTTTTCCAGTTTTAAGAGCTGCTGATTTAAAGCTGACTGGGTGATAAACAGCTTCTCAGCGGCATGAGTGATGTTGTTTTCTTCTGCCAGTTTCAGCATATATTCAATAACTTTAGTATCCATATCTATCTCCTTTATGATATCAGTATACTATAAATTATTTTAAGAGAAAACTAAAATCTAATAATTTTACAAATGGTAATCCAGCTAATATAATGAAGTTAACCGATTACAAAAAGGAGAGAGTGAGAAATGAGTGTGCCATTATACATTAAAATCAAAGAACAGGATAATGTAGCAATTGCAGTCAATGACATTCCGGCTGGTACAGAAGTAATGCCGGGAATTCAGGCCCATCAGAATATTCCGCAGGCCCATAAAATTGCTTTATGTGATATACCCAAAGGGGGAGAGATCGTTCGTTATGGGGTTATTCTTGGATATGCCATTGATCCGATTCAGCAGGGGGACTGGATTAATGAACATATGCTGGAACTTCCGACTCCGCCCGATGTCGATAATATGGAATTTGCAATCAATCTGGTAACCGATTTGCCGGAACCGCCGGTAACCACCTGGGAAGGATATCCGAATCCGTGGGGAGGTCCCGCCGGAACAAGAAATATACTGGGGATCAGCACAACGGTTCAATGTGTGACTGGCGTCCTCAATGTGGCGGTAGCAAAAATGAAAGCAGAGCTGCTTCCGAAATACCCGAATGTAGATGATATTGTCCCGCTGAACCATGCTTATGGCTGCGGGGTGGCAATCAATGCTCCGGAAGCTAAGGTCCCGATCCGTGCCCTGCGCAATCTGTCTAAGCATCCGAACTTCGGCGGGCAGTTGATGGTGGTCGGTCTGGGCTGTGAGAAATTTACCGTTGACATGCTTTGTGAAGAAGCTGACATCACACCGGAGAATGTAATTATACTACAGGAAAAGAAAGGCTTTGATGAGATGATCACATCTCTGATGGATATGGCCGAGAGCAAACTCAAAATTCTTAACGAAAGAAAACGCGAGACCTTACCGCTGTCTGATCTATTGGTTGGTATGCAGTGCGGCGGCAGCGATGCGTTCTCTGGAGTAACCGCTAATCCATCCGCCGGATATGCATCGGATATGCTGGTAAAAGGTGGTGCTACCGTTTTGTTTTCTGAAGTAACCGAAGTACGTGATGGTGTGTATCTGCTGGGACATCGCTGCATCAATGAAGAGGTCGGCAACAAGCTGGCGGCCGAAATGAAATGGTATGATAATTACCTTGATGCCGGTGAAGTTGATCGTAGTGCCAATCCGACTCCCGGAAATAAAAAAGGCGGACTGGCCAATATTGTTGAGAAGGCTATGGGTTCGATTGCCAAGTCCGGTACATCACCGATTGTCGAAGTGTTATCTCCAGCAGAGAAGCCGACCAAAAAAGGACTGATCTATGCGGCCACGCCCGCCAGTGATATCGTCTGCGGTCCCTGTCAGCTGGCTTCCGGTATCGGTGTTCAGGTATTCATGACCGGCCGCGGTACCCCGTATGGTCTGGCGATTGCACCAGTCATTAAAGTCTGCTCCAGAAATGATATGAAAGAGCAGTGGCAGGATCTGATCGATGTCAACGCCGGTCCGATCGCTACTGGTGAAGCTGCCATTGAAGATATCGGAATTCTGCTTTTCAATGAGATTATCGATGTAGCCAGTGGGCGTAAAGAAACATTTGCAGAAAAATATAAACTATACAATGACTTATGTATTTTCAATCCGGCCCCAATTACCTGATTGCAGCAGACGGATTTCGTTCAGTAACTGTGAAATCTCTGTGAAAACGTAGAAAACTCCTGATTTATCTGATACAATTAATAAATATTAAGGCAATAATTGATTGTATAGAATACAGGAGGCATTCGTGGAATTTTTAAAAATATTAGTAGTAGATGATGAAGCCAGGATGAGAAAACTGGTCAAGGATTTCCTGACCGTAAAAGGATTTCAGGTTCTGGAGGCGGAGGATGGAGAGGAAGCGGTAGATATTTTCTTTGAACAGAAAGATATTTCACTGATTCTTCTGGATATCATGATGCCCAAGATGGATGGCTGGGAAGTCTGCAAGACGATCCGCCAGTATTCCCAGGTACCGATTATCATGCTGACTGCCCGTTCAGAAGAGCGTGATGAGCTGCAGGGCTTCAATCTGGGTGTGGATGAATATATCTCAAAGCCATTCAGTCCCAAGATTTTGGTCGCAAGGGTAGAGGCAATCCTGCGCAGAACCAAAACAGCAGTCGGGGATGTTGTTGAAGTGGGCGGCATTCAGATTGATAAAGCAGCCCACCAGGTGACAGTTGACGGCAGCCCGATCGATTTAAGTTACAAAGAATTTGAACTGATGTCATATTTTGTGGAGAATCAGGGACTGGCGCTTTCGCGTGAGAAGATCCTCAACCATGTCTGGAATTATGATTATTTTGGAGATGCCAGGACGATCGATACCCATGTCAAGAAATTGCGCAGTAAAATGGGTGACCGCGGCGACTATATCAAAACAATCTGGGGCATGGGTTACAAGTTCGAGGTGGAGAAATGAGAGCATCGATCCGGTATCGCTTCACCCTGATATTTATCAGTTTGATGGCAGCGATGCTGCTGGCGATATGGGCCGTCAATAACCTGCTGCTGGAGAATTATTATATCAGCAAGAAGCTGAAGGTTATGGAAGCTGCCTATACCATACTGGATACGGTTGTGATGGAGAAAATCAAGGCTGGAGAAGATATTGGCGACGTCATCACCAACGAAGCCGAACGGGAATGGAGCAACTGGAACTGGAATATCAAACAGAATGATGCTCCGCATCAGGGCGGCGGCAAAACGCCGCGCAGCAGTGACGAAGCATTCCCGCCTGAGCCTCAGTCTAAAACTCCGGAAGAGATGCTGGTGGATGAGAGTTCGCTGATTTATACGATCCGTGAATACGGGGAAAAGGATAATCTGGCGATTGTTATGATTGACAGCAGTACCGGGAAATCCCTGCTGTCATCGGCACGTGAAGGGGAATGGCTGGTTCAGAAAGTGAATCGCTATATTCTGGGTGGACGGACCAAGCAGGAGGAAGTGCTGGCGGTACATGACAATTATACGGTTGAGAAGAATTACGATCCGCGTACCCAATCGTACAACATTGAGTGCTGGGGGTTCTTTTCCGACAACAGTACCTTGTTTATTATGTCCATGCCGATTTCCAGCATTCGTGACAGCGTGGCACTATCTAACCGTTTCACCACATATGCAGGCCTGTCCGTATTGGTTATGGCAAGTATTGTGATGTATTTTGTGACCATGAGAGTAACAAAACCAATCAAAAAACTGGCCGAGTTATCGGAACGAATGTCACACCTGGACTTTGATGCCAGTTATGAAGGGGATGCCAGAGACGAAATCGGGATATTGGGCCGCAGTATGAATACCCTGTCAGATAAACTCAAAGAGACAATCGGTGAATTGCAGGCGGCCAATGGCCAGCTGCAGAAAGATATCGAGGAAAAGATTGAAATTGATGAAATGAGGCAGCGCTTTATTGCAGATGTGTCACATGAACTGAAGACACCGATTGCATTGATTCAGGGATATGCAGAAGGGCTGACGGAAGGCATGTGTAAAGATGAGGAGAGCAGGGACTATTACTGTGAAGTCATTGTTGATGAAGCAAACAAAATGAACAAGATGGTGAAACAGCTGCTGACCTTGTCGGCTCTCGAGTATGGCAGTGATATGCCGCTGATGGAATCCTTTGATCTTACCGAACTGATTCGCGACTTGCTGAATTCGGCCCGGATCCTGTTTGAACAAAACGAGGCTCAGGTTACGTTTGAGGATACGGAGCCAGTCTATGTCCGCGGCGATGAATTCAAGATAGAAGAAGTACTGACTAACTACCTGAATAATGCAATGAATCATTTAAACGGCAAACGGCAGATTAAGGTTCGCATGGAGCGGGGCGAAGACGAAGTCAGGGTCTGCGTCTATAATGACGGTAATCCTGTTCCGGATGAAGATATCCCTAATCTCTGGACCAAATTTTATAAAGTTGACAAGGCCAGAACCCGTACTTATGGGGGCAGCGGCATCGGTCTTTCGATTGTCAAAGCGGTTATTGATGCACATCATAAAGAATGCGGTGTGGAAAATGTCGATGATGGAGTCGAATTCTGGTTTACCCTGGATATTAAAAAATAGTTTCAAAAAAAGATTGACAATTGCATAAACTGGCAGTAGAATAAAAACAAATTTAATAGCATCTGAAACCGATGAAGCGGAGATAAAAACAAATCGTGCACTTACAGAGAGACGGGAGGCTGAGAACCGTCAGAACGCAGCTTGTTAAATGGACCGCAGAGGGCGCAGTCAAAGGCAGAGCATCTGCTGAGTATTCTGTGACGTCAGGCACACGTCAGTTGCCGGGGGTATGCTAGTATCCTGAAGAGAGCACGAGTTTATATTCGTGAATCAAGGTGGCACCGCGGGTGAATTGTATTCATTCCCGTCCTTGACAGATATCTGAGAGTAAGCAGAGTCTGTTAGGGACGGGTTTTTTGTTTTATAGGAAATTGCGTCCTATGAAACCACCCAAATTAGTTTCCCTGACGGCAGAAAGGAGAACAAATTCGATGATGAGTCTGGAAGAAGCAACAAAACTCGCAGCTAAGGGTGATTACCGCCGTATTCCGCTGGTAAAGGAAATCTATTCCGACATCAGTACCCCGATTGAAGTGCTGCGCAAGTTAAAACAAGTCAGCAGACATTGCTATATGCTGGAAAGTGTGGAGGAATCCAGGCAGTGGGGCAGATATACGTTCATGGGGTTTGATCCTGTGCTGGAACTGGTATGTACCGATGGGGAGCTGCAGATCAGAAGCGGAACTACTGTCAAGAAGGAAGTCAGGCATCCGGCCGACGCGATTCGCCAGATTATCCAGGAAAATAAAAGTCCGAAGCTGCCGGGGATGCCGCCTTTTACCGGAGGACTTGTGGGATACTTTTCGTATGATTATATGAAATATTGTGAACCTGCGCTGGAACTGGCAAAAGCAGAGGCTGATGACTTTCAGGATGTGGATCTGATGTTGTTTGACAAAGTGATCGCATTTGATAATTATCGCCAGAAGATCCTGCTGATCGTCAATATTAAAACTGATGCGATCAGCCAGGCGTATCACAAAGCAGTACGGGAACTGGATTATTTGGCTGATCTTATCCATCACGGTTCAAAGGTACCGGATCAGCCGCTGAAACTTAACAGCAGCTTTCGTCCCAGATTTACCCAGGCGGAATATGTCGATATGGTGAATAAAGGAAAGCAGTATATCAAAGAAGGCGATATTTTTCAGGTGGTATTATCGAACCGGTTGGAGGCGGATATGGAAGGCAGCCTGCTGGATGCTTACCGGGTTCTCAGAACAACCAACCCTTCTCCTTATATGTTTTACTTTTCCAGTGATGATATCGAGATTGCCGGAGCCTCTCCTGAGACACTGGTGAAGCTGGATGCAGGAACCTTATTTACCTTTCCTCTGGCAGGAACGCGTCCCCGGGGCAAAACAGCCGAAGCGGATGAACAGCTGGAAAGAGAGCTGCTGGCAGATGAAAAAGAACTGGCGGAACATAATATGCTGGTGGATCTGGGGCGGAATGATATCGGGAAAGTCAGTCAACTGGGGAGTGTAAAGGTAGATCAATATATGAATGTGGAGAGGTATTCCCACGTGATGCATATTGGTTCGACGGTCAGCGGCAGGATCCGGGCAGATCGGGATGCTCTTGATGCAGTTGATGCAATTTTGCCGGCCGGAACGTTATCTGGTGCGCCCAAATTCCGTGCCTGCCAGATTATTCAGGAATTGGAGGGTACCAGACGGGGGATCTACGGAGGAGCAATCGGATACCTGGATTTTTCCGGTAATCTCGATGTGTGTATTGCAATCCGCAGTGCCTATGCGAAACAGGGCAAGGTATATGTCTGTGCCGGAGCCGGTATTGTTGCAGACAGCGATCCTGATACGGAGTATCAGGAGTGCCTGAATAAAGCACGAGCAGTTCTGAATGCCATTGAGACTGCTCAGGAAGGAGCTGACTTATGATATTGCTGATTGATAATTATGACAGTTTTTCTTATAACCTGGTTCACCTGATTGGAAAGCAGCAGCCTGATATTCAGGTCGTAAGAAATGATCAGATTACCTTAGCAGAAGTTGAAAGACTTCATCCGGAAGCGATCGTATTATCACCTGGCCCCGGCCGTCCGGAACAGGCCGGAATCTGTGTCGAGATTGTCAGGAACCTGGGTAATAAAATACCGATCCTCGGAGTATGTCTGGGGCATCAGGCGATTTGTTATGCATATGGAGCACAGATCACTTATGCAGCACAGCTGGTTCACGGCAAGACTTCGGTGATCAGAACACAACCAGGAAGCCGCCTGTTTCACGAGATGGAGACGGAAATAAAGGTCGGCAGATATCATTCCCTGGCAACGTCCAGACTTACCATGCCGGAGGAACTGGAGATTACGGCAGAGACAGAAGACGGTGAAATTATGGCGGTGGAACACAGAAAATATCCTGTTTTCGGGGTGCAGTTCCATCCAGAATCAATTCTGACAGACTATGGCAGCAAGATGATTGAAAACTTTTTAAGACAGGTAAAACAGGAGGGAAAACATCATGATTAAGGAAGCGATTCTAAAGACAATCAGACAGATAAATCTGAGCTATCAGGAGGCGGAGCAGGTGATGAACGAGATTATGGAGGGTCAGGCCAGCCCGGTACAAATGAGTTCTTATCTGACATCTTTAAGCATGAAAGGCGAGACTGTCGAGGAAATTACCGCATCGGCCGCAGCCATGAGAAACCACTGTGTGCGCCTGCTTCATGATGTTGATGCATTGGAAATCGTCGGAACTGGCGGGGACGGTGCAAACTCATTTAATATATCCACGACCTCATCCTTTGTGATTTCGGCGGCTGGCATTCCAGTGGCCAAACATGGCAACCGGGCGGCATCCAGTAAGTGTGGTGCAGCAGATGTGCTGGAAGCCCTGGGAGTAAATATTACTGTGTCACCGGATAGGAGCAAGATGCTGCTGGAGAAAATCGGAATCTGTTTCCTGTATGCACAGAATTATCATATCGCCATGAAGTATGTGGCACCAGTCAGAAAAGAACTGGGAATCCGTACAATATTTAATATTCTGGGACCGCTGGCCAATCCGGCCGGGGCCAAAATGGAGGTCATGGGAGTATATGAAGAGGAACTGATCGAACCGCTGGCAAAAGTGCTTGCCAATCTCGATGTCAAGCGGGCACTGGTGGTATACGGAACCGATGGCCTGGATGAGATATCGATGAGTTCTCCTACTAAGGTATGTGAGGTCAGGAACGGGCAATTTACATCCTATGAGATAACCCCTGAGCAGTTTGGTTTTGAACGCTGCAGCAAAGAGGAACTGGCAGGTGGAGATCCTCAGCAGAATGCAGTTATCACAAGGGGAATTCTGGCTGGTGAAAAAGGTCCGAAACGTGATGCCGTTCTGATCAACTCCGGAGCAGCGATCTATCTGGCCGGTAAGGCCGACAGTATTGCCGAAGGAATCCGGATTGCCGAAGACATGATAGACAGCGGTAAGGCAATGCAGCAGCTGGAAAAACTGATTTCCTATTCCAATACTGAGGAGGTCGCATAAATGATTCTACAAGAGATAGCAGAAAGAACCCGGACGCGGATTGCACAGGAAAAAGTACTTTTTCCAGAAGCGCAGATTCGTCGTCAGGCAGAGGCACTTCCTGTTAATACTGAATTTCCATTTGAGCAGGCATTAAAAAAACAGGGATTATCCTTCATCTGTGAGGTGAAGAAAGCGTCTCCTTCAAAAGGAGAAATAGCAGCAGACTTTCCTTATATAGAGATTGCCTGTGAATACGAAAAAGCAGGAGCATCGGCACTTTCTGTATTGACAGAGCCTTACTATTTTAAAGGAAGTGACAGCTATCTTGAGGAAATCGCAGCTGCCGTCACGATTCCGATTCTGCGTAAGGATTTTACAATCGATCCGTATATGATTTATCAGGCCAAAATAATCGGTGCATCAGCTATCCTGCTGATCTGCGCGATCCTGACGGACGAAGAATTGAACAGTTACCGTGAAATTGCTGAGGGGCTGGGTCTATCGGTGCTGGTGGAAGCACATGACGAGGAGGAAGTGGAGCGGGCATTGAAGAGTGGTACCCGGATTGTCGGCGTTAACAATCGTGACCTGAAGACGTTTGAGGTGGATGTAACCAATTCGATCCGGCTGCGCAGCCTGATCCCGCCGGAGTATATATTTGTATCAGAGAGTGGTATTACAACGGCCCGGGATACCGGACAATTATATGCAAATGGAACGGATACTGTTCTGATTGGGGAAACGCTGATGCGCAGCCAGAATAAAAAGGAGACGCTGGATACGCTTAGAGCAGGAGAACAATTAAAATGACCAAGGTAAAGATATGTGGACTGAGACGTCTGGAGGATATCGAGGCAGTTAACCGCTGGAAGCCGGATTATGTCGGTTTTGTATTTGCTCCCAGCAAGCGCCGGGTTTCCATGCAGGAGGCCGCGGTGCTTAGCTGCAAATTGCAAGCCGGGATCTGCCCGGTTGGTGTCTTTGTAGATGCAGATGTGGCAGAGATAGCCGAGGCGGTGTCACGAAAGATTATCGGGATGATTCAGCTGCATGGTCACGAAACGGTGGAGCAGATCCGGCACCTGCGCAGCCAGATTCCGGCAACAGTCCCGATTATAAAGGCGATCGGGATGGTGCCGGGAAAAGAACAGGAGATCAGGTACTGGCAGCAGGAAGAGAACGAATATCTGCTGCTGGATGCTGCCAGGGCAGGCAGTGGAGCCGTATTTGACCATACCCTGATTGAGAATAATCGACCGATTTTGAAACCATGGTTTCTGGCTGGTGGGATCAGTGAAGACAATGTTGTTTCATTGATCAGGCGTTTTTCACCATATGGAGTGGATGTCAGCAGCGGAGTAGAGACGGACGGTTATAAAGATCCCGGTAAAATAGAAGCAATAATAAGGAGAGTGCGAAATGAATAAAGGAAGATTCGGAATACATGGCGGACAATATATTTCTGAGACATTAATGAATGAATTGATACAACTTGAGACTGCTTATGAACAATACAAACAGGACCCCGACTTTAATGCAGAACTGAACCAGCTGCTCAATGAGTATGCCGGACGTCCGTCGCTTCTATATTATGCAGAGAAGATGACAAAGGATCTGGGCGGTGCAAAGATCTATCTGAAACGTGAGGATTTGAATCATACCGGTTCCCACAAAATAAACAATGTCCTGGGGCAGGTACTGATGGCTAAGAAAATGGGTAAAACCAGGATAATCGCGGAAACAGGAGCCGGTCAGCACGGGGTGGCCACGGCAACAGCAGCGGCGCTGCTGGGCATGGAATGTGAAGTGTATATGGGCAAAGAGGATACCGACCGGCAGGCCCTGAATGTCTATCGTATGGAATTGCTGGGAACAAAAGTTCATCCGGTTACCAGTGGAACCATGACATTGAAAGATGCGGTCAACGAGACAATGCGAGAGTGGTCAAATCGGGTGTCAGATACCCACTATGTGCTGGGCTCGGTAATGGGACCGCATCCGTTTCCGGTGATTGTCCGTGATTTTCAGAGTGTGATCAGTAAGGAGGCCAGGGAACAGATCCTCGCATGTGAGGGAAGACTGCCGGCTGCAGTAGTAGCCTGTGTCGGGGGCGGAAGTAATGCAATGGGGGCTTTCTATAACTTTATTCAAGATGAAGGGGTTGCCCTTATTGGCTGCGAAGCAGCCGGCAAAGGAATCAATACCAGCCAGCATGCCGCAACTCTGGCAAAAGGAACCGTTGGTGTATTTCATGGTATGAAGTCTTATTTCTGTCAGGATGAGTATGGTCAGATTGCACCGGTATATTCGATATCAGCAGGACTTGATTATCCGGGGATTGGGCCGGAGCATTCCTATCTTCATGATATAAAGAGAGCACAGTATGTACCGGTCACCGATGATGAAGCAGTTGATGCGTTTGAATATCTGGCCAGAACTGAGGGAATCATCTGCGCCATAGAAAGTGCTCATGCTGTGGCTCATGTCAGAAAAATTGCCGCTGCCATGAATCCGGAAGATAATATTATCATATGCCTGTCCGGCCGCGGCGATAAAGATGTTGCAGCAATTGCCCGCTATCGCGGCAAAACCATTTCAGAATAAGTAATCAACCAGTATATAATAGGAGGAAAGTAATCAAATGAGTAAAATTAAACAGGCATTTGCAGACGGAAAAGCCTTTATTCCATTTTTAACAGCAGGAGATCCCGGTGCAGATAAAACCGTTGAGTATATTCTGGAGATGGAAGCAGCCGGAGCCGATTTGATCGAAATCGGTATCCCATTTTCAGATCCTACCGCAGAAGGTGTGGTAATACAGGATGCCAATATCAGGGCACTGGCGGCCGGGATGACAACCGATGGTGTCTTTGATATTGTCAGGAGCGTCCGGGAGAAAAGCAGTATTCCCCTGGCGTTCATGACATACTTAAACCCGGTTTTTCATTATGGTTATGAACGATTTTTTCAGACTTGTCATCAGCTGGGGGTGGATGGAATTATCATTCCTGATCTGCCGCATGAGGAAAAAGGGGAGCTGTCAGAAATTGCAGCAAAGTATGATGTTAATGTGATATCCATGATTGCCCCGACATCCAGACAACGGATCCAGACGATTGCCAGAGATGCTGTCGGATTTATCTATGTGGTATCTTCGATGGGCGTGACAGGGGTACGGTCAGCTATTACAACTGATTTGAGCAGTATTGTCAAGGCAATCCGTGAGGTGAGCGATATTCCCGTAGCGATCGGATTCGGGATCAGCAAGCCGGAGCAGGCCCGACAGATGGCAGCAATGGCAGATGGCGCCATTGTCGGAAGTGCGATTGTAAAGATGATCGAAGCGCATGGAGCTGAAGCGGGACCGATCCTGAGGAATTATGTGACGGAAATGAAGGCGGCGGTGACTGGTGCAGTTAAAAACTAAATCGAGTAAAACTAAATAAAGTGAATAAACTGCTTCCCTTTTTGAAAAATATCTGCTATAATAGCAACAGCAATTTTGAAAGGAAAATCCCAAAGGAAATACAAGGGTTTTTCACTATTCGGGGGCGTAGCTCACCTGGGAGAGCGCTTGAATGGCATTCAAGAGGTAGTCGGTTCGATCCCGATCGTCTCCACCAAAAACAATACCACAGAGGTCAAAAAACCTTCTGTGGTTTTCTTATACTCAACAACAACTGAGTTCGGATACTTGGGAGACATTCAAGACACAAAGAAAGTCATGTAGGGACTATTATCAAAATATGGGAAGCCAGAGCGTAAGTTAAGCGATATCAGCAATTGTCTGAAGTCGCTTTTTTTATTGGAGAAAAAGATATTAGAGAAGGGGGATATCAGTCGGGCTAACGAATATGAGACATTGGCAAAGGAGTTTTTTAATGGGGCTGTTTTGATGGAACAGCATTATCTGTCACAAGATCAGTCCCTACCGAAGAATCAATATCATTTTTGTCAGATGAGTTGACAGGGAGGACGTATGGAAGGAACAAAAAACATCGTAATAAAAAAGCCTTATGATCTTTACTGTATTAAAGGTTCTGCTTATATTTGCTCGGTGTCTTACCGTAAAACTGCTTAAACAACTTGGAAAAATAATTAACATCATCTATACCGACCTGTATCGCTACATCAGATATCTTAGTATCATCAGTCAAAAGCAGTTCGGCGGCTTGCTCCATTCGCTTACAATTTATAAATTTGGTTATAGACATTCCCACCTCCATTTTAAATATGCTGGATAAGTAGTTTGCATTTACACCAACCTCCTTGGCAACTATGGAAAGGCTAAGGTTCATATTAAGTGCGGAATATATAAAACTAATGGCATTGCCTACCACCTTGCTATAGTTACTCCTCTGTACGCTACTCACAAGCATGCTGTATTCAGATACCATCAGCCGCATCAGTCCTTCCATTTCAGAAATCGTACTTAATTTGTTTATACGCTCGGTAAAGTCATGGTTGAGTATATCAATAGCAATAGGAGAAGCACCGCCCCTTTCCGCGGCTAATCGACACATCGTTTTGACTACCGATAAAGAAATACGCATACTTAAAAAGGGATTCTCGCAATGTGATATTTGTTTAGTTTCCATTCGTAACTCGTCAAAACATTCAAGCGCCTTTCGGGAATCACCAAGCTGCACAGCAAGTGACATCCCTCTTTCTTGTTGGTATCTTTTATTGATGGTTTCCATATAGTATTTTTGCTCTACTGCATCCTCTATGCTGTAATCCATATACAGATTACGCAAGGAGTCTACATGATATGCCGTATGTTTTACCTTCGAACTGTTACCACCTAGGTTGTTGATGAGCAAATGTGCGGCGACTACAGCCTTACCGTCTGGAATACAGGGTAAGGAATTGCGGAAGTGATTGAATATACTTGCTGTATCCAGAGTTTCATCACCAACAGTTTTATAAGCTTGAATGTATGGCCCAATAACGCAACTATAGTTATTATGTTTGAATATCAGATGTTCAATGTTTTGTATATCATACAATTGATAAATACAGTCTTGTGATGCTCCATGTAAATATTTATTAAGATATGAATGAACATACGCATTATTTATCTGCTTCATTTTTTCGGTGTACTGTTCCATGAGATGGTCTTCATCAGTATCGAGAAAAATGTTTACCATCAAAAGCTTACGCACAGTAGTTAGAATGCCGTCAATAAACGATTTCTCCATCGTTCCACCCTCTTTTGTATATTTTTAATATATTTCTACTACAAAATTGTATAAAAATCAAGTTATTTTACCAATAAATTACTGATTATATGAAATATTTACGGATCGATTTATTCTGATTCTGATATAATGACCACAAACATGAGGGCAGCGCGCACCCTCATGGGAAAAATTATTGAGAGGAAAGATCTTATGGACACTACTTTAAGTAAAAAGGAAAAACCTTGGCAAATCAGCTTGTTTGCACTAAACAATTCCGCCACCAATCTTGCATTGTTCCTAGTGGGGTATTACAGCTATTTCACCCAAAATGTGCTTGGCCTTGCCGCAGCTATAGTTGGCATCGTGGCAACGGGTACTCGTGCGTTTGATGCCATAACTGACCCTATCTGTGGCATGCTTATAGATAAAACCAGTTCTCGATTTGGCAAATTGCGTCCTTTTATGATTATCGGAAATCTAATTATTTGGATATGTTTATTTTTGATATTCACAACACCGACACATTGGTCAATAGGTGCGAAGTACGCATATACAACCATTCTCTACATAATCTACGTTATCGGTTATACAGCACAAAATACCGCGACACGAGCTGGTCAGTCTATTATTACCAATGACCCAAAACTTCGCCCTATCTTTTCCGGCGTTGATACGGTATTCACTAATTTGGCATCTGCTTTTGTCCCTTATTTGATTTACACTCTGTTGGAACCAATCTATTCTGTAGGTGAGTATGCTGACAACATGGGCATTATTAATCCGGCCACATGGCGAACTACGGTACTCATAATCGCTCCCATTTCGCTGTTGCTTACAATACTTGCCATGATTGGCATTAGCGCAAAGGATCGCCCGGAGAACTATGAAAAAGTGACAGACAAGCAAAATGGCAGATATAACATGAGACAATACTGGCCACTCATCAAAGGTAACCGGCCAATTCAGATGCTGATTATCGCTGCATCCACAGATAAAATTGGTCAACTTCTAACCCGCGGCATGCAAACTTATCTATTTGCTAACATACTACTTAAGTCATCTTTACAAGGCACTTTTACATCCATCACAGTAATTCCCACCATGATCATTGCCTTTGTTGGTGTTGGCATCTCTCGTAAGTTTGGCCTAAAACGCACATTTACTATAGGCTCTGTGCTTAACTGCATTATGCTTACCATAATGTTTATAGTTGGAGCTGACCCTGCTATGCCGATAGTATTTCTGTCATTATTTTTGGTACAGAAAGTTGTTTTCAGTATGGCGAGCGGTGTCACACTTCCTATGGTGGCTGATTGCACTGACTATGAACGTTATCGCACCGGGAAATTTGTTCCTGGTATGATGGGTACCGTGTTTTCTTTCGTTGACAAGCTGTTGTCTTCTCTCTCCACGCTGATACAGGGCTTTGCCCTTACGCTTGCCGGTGTAGGTACCGTCACAATAATTCCAAACCAGCCTGTATCTGATCGCTTCAATACCATAGTTATGTTTTGTTTATGCATAGTACCACTTCTCGGCAGTATAGCTTCGGTTATTTCCATGAAGTACTATGAGCTAGACAGTAACAAAATGGCTGAAATCCGAGCAGCTCTGGCTGAGGGAAAGACTATGGCACAAGCAGACGCAGCATCCTAATACTGGATGAATCTGCGGTGAGCTTTCCAGCATAAAAAGAAAGGAGAAAGATTATGGAGCTTGTTTCAAAGACCGATTTTCAAACCTGCATGCTTTCCATCCTGGAAAGTGTGAGAAGCCGCTACAGCGAGGGCAATGCCCGCGTTATATTAGGACATACAGGCTCATCTTATGATGAGGTCGCCGCGCAAATGGAGTCATTTGCACGGCCAATCTGGGGCCTTGCCCCATTCTTTCATGGCGGAGGAACTGATGATGACTTCGCATCCAAGTATGTGAATGGCCTGATTAACGGCACGAACCCAAATTCGGATGAATATTGGGGCGACTGTACGGATTATGACCAGCGGTTTGTTGAGATGGCCGCGCTAGCTTTCGCCCTGGCTTTGCAGCCCGCTATCTTTTGGGATCCCTTAACGGAAGTACAAAAGGATAATTTATCATCCTGGCTGGCAAAAATAAATGTTCACGAGGTGAGGACGAACAACTGGAAGTTCTTTGCTGTACTTGTGAATGTGGCATTCAAAAAACTCGACCGGAAGGAATTCGATCAAGCTGTTCTGGATGCTAGCTTTGAGGCCATCGAGACCTGCTATTTGGGCGATGGCTGGTATAGAGATGGCACTATGCAGAACAAGGATTACTATAATCCATTTGCCTTTCACTATTATGGGTTGTTGTACTCGACTCTGATGGCAGAGGAAGATCCTGAGCGTACGGCAATGTTCAAAGAACGGGCCACCCGATTTGCGCAGGACTTCATTTACTGGTTCACGCCTGAAGGCGCCGGTATCCCTTTTGGGCGAAGCCTGACATACCGCTTTGCTCAAGTGGCCTTTTTCAGCGCATGCCTGTATGCGGATATAGAGCCGCTTCCCCTTGCTGTCATGAAAGGAATTGTTACCCGAAATATTCAGTATTGGCTGGATGCACCAATATTTGACAACGGCGGAATCCTTACTATTGGATACCTTTTTCCCAACCTGGTTATGGCAGAGAACTACAACGCACCTGGTTCTCCTTACTGGGCATTGAAATCCTTTGTTCTTTTGGCTTTGCCGGATAGCCATGATTTTTGGGACATTGAGGCAGCCCCGCTACCCGATCTTGATGAGATATACACTATACCAAAGGCCGAAATGGTTTTGACGCGCAAGGATGGCGAGGTGGTTGCATTCCCAAGCGGACTGAATTCAAGCGAACCAACAACGGGTCACCAGAAAGACAAATACGCGAAATTCGCCTATTCAACAAAATATGGATTCAGTGTTCGTAAGGACACGGATGCCCTGGAAACTCTGGCCGCTGACAGTGATCTGGTATTCGAGGTCAATGGGCGGTTCTGTGGTAGGGAAACTGTCACTTCGTTCACAGTGGAGGACGGACGTATCGTTTCTGAGTGGTCGCCCTTTGATGGTATCACGGTGAAGAGTGTAATCGAGCCGGCTGTCGGCAGCTACAAGCGCACACACACCATTACCAGCGAATTTGACTGTGTTGCCTACGACACAGGGTTTGCCTTGCCGCATGATAGCACGGATATCTCGATCATTACCGGCGATTCTGCCACAGTTGAGTATTCCGATGGCTTTTGCACTGTGGAGGGTGGCGAAGGTGTAATTACATACTGCGTTGCCAATACAAACGTCATTGCACCTCGCACAGTAATGCCGGCAGTAAAACACATTATCCAAAAAGGAGAGGCGGACTATTCCTGCACAGTCTCCTATGCTTAAGAAACTGGAGGATATACAATATGAAATACAGCACTAACCATGAGTATAAGGACTGGGCAACAGAGCGCTTTAACCGTGTACAAACAAAAATGGAGGCTGTCCGTGAAAGGTCAGCCGAAAAAATCCCCTCCATGGCGATAGAGGGCGTCCATGATGATATGAAATGCTTGATGGACGAAAGCGGAAATTTCAATAGGGGGATTTCGTACTGGACAAACGGCTTTTGGGCCGGAATCAATTGGCTGATGTATAGCCAGATCAAAAATGAGAGATATAGGGAAATCGCACAATTTTCGGAAGAAAAGCTAGATGAGGCGCTTTATAATTATTATCGCATAACCCACGACGCAGGATTTATTTGGCTTCCCACCGCTGTTGCAAATTTTCGATTCACTGACAGTGATGAGAGCCGCAAACGGGGTTTGACCGCGGCGGCCCTGTTGAAAAGCCGTTTTAACCCGGTTGGAAAGTATTTTCGTGCTTGGAACGACTCGCCCTTCAAGGACAAAGCTCCTGCGATGAACATGCCCGGCGTAACAATCATCGATTGCCTGATGAACCTTCCACTGCTTTATTGGGCAAGTGAAGAATTGGGCGATCCGAGTTTCAAACAGGCGGCAATGATGCACGCAGACACCACCATTGAGAATTTTATTCGTGAGGATGGCAGTGTTCGGCATATCGTGGAATTTGACCCTGAAACAGGTAAATTCGTAAAAGATTATGCCGGCCAGGGCTATGCCCCGACCTCTGCATGGACACGCGGCCAGGCGTGGGGCTTGTATGGTTTTACAATCAGCCATAGAAGGACTGGCGAGAGCAGATACCTGGATGCCGCGATACGCGTCGCGGATCACTTCATAGCAAATATCCCCGAAAGTGGCTTGATACCCTGTGACTTCCATCAACCCGCAGACAGTATTCTCCAAGATGACATCGCCGCCGCAGCTGCATCCAGCGGCCTGATTGAACTGTTCCATTATGCCCCACATGACAAAAAGCAAGCATATTGGGACGCTGCCATCAAAATGTTAAAGTCACTCGATGAAAAAAGCAGCGATTACAACCCCTCAACCGATGGCATTCTGCAAAACTGCACAGCAGCATATCATATGCTGAAACAGAACCTGAACATTTTATACGGCGACTACTACTATATTGAGGCACTGCTAAAACTGATTGGGAACAATACCTTTCTTTGGTAATTGGCATTTGAAAGACCTTCTATGCTCATATTTGTCATATGGCGTTTCGCAAACGCCTATCTATGCGCAACAACTGAAAGGAGAAAATAACATGATAGATTTGAAAGCAAAACCGTTTAACCTGTCAGATGAACAGATCCAGTGGGTAGAAGAAACAATTTCGAAAATGACGCTGGAGCAAAAAATTGGTCAGCTGTTCTTCCATAATGAATCCCAGCGCGATGAGGCGGCCATGTTGGAAAAATGCCAAAAGTATGGCATTGGAGGATTACGTTGGACAGGTGGAACGCTGGAAGATGTATACAACCAAAATAAATTCTACCAAGAACATAGTGAAATCCCGATGTTGATTGCTTCAAATGTGGAAAAAGGTGGCGACGGTGTAAACAGCGCAGGAACACTGATTGCACCTGGTCCCGCCGCCGCAGCTTGCGCCACAACCGAAGCAGCATACAACATGGGTTATGTAAGTGGAGTGGAAGGTGTTCCTGTCGGCGCGAACGTAGCCTTCGCGCCTGTAGTTGATGTGATTATGGATTGGCGCAATACAGTAATCAATAATCGTGCTTTCAGCAGTGATGTGGACAAAACCATCCGCCTTGCAAAAGCCTACATGGATGGTCTGCACCAGTCCAATGTAATTGCCTGTGCGAAGCACTTCCCTGGCGATGGTTCGAACGAGAGGGATCACCATCTCCTTACAGAAACCAACGACCTTTCCGTGGAGGAATGGGATAACACCTACGGCAGGGTTTATAAGGAATTGATTGAGTACGGTCTGGAAGCCATGATGGTTGGCCATATACGTTTGCCTGCCTACAGCCGGGAATTTATTCCCGAAATCACGGATGAGCAGCTAATGCCTGCCTCCCTGTCTCACGAGCTTGTGACCAATCTACTGCGGGAAACACTTGGCTTCAATGGCTTGGTAATCACGGATTCCTCTAGAATGGCCGGTTTGCGTGCATCCTGCCCACGTAGCCAGCAGGTACCTGGCGCAATTGCCGCGGGATGCGATATGTTCTTGTACTTCAGTGACGTGGAAGAAGATTTCAACTTCATGCTACAAGGGTATACGGATGGTATCATCACCGATGAAAGATTGCATGATGCCCTGTACCGTATCCTTGGTACGAAAGCCCATTTGGAATTGAATGAATTTACCTTCCCTAGAGATGATGGTCTTTCTGTCGTGGGCAGTGAGGCGCACCATGCCCTGGCGGCAAAGGCGGCCGATGAGTCTATTACCCTTGTAAAAGATACCCAGGGCATCTTGCCGATTGACCCGACAGAGAAAAAGCGCGCCAGGGTATATTTCCTGGAAAGCACTCCTATTCGCCTGGCTGCAGGGACTGATTCGGCCAAGCCCATCGTAGTTCAGGAGCTGGAACGAGCAGGCTTTGAAGTGGATTTATGGAAAAATCTTTACGATCTGGAGTTGGAGAACTCCAGCCCCGACAACATCAGTAATAGTATGTTGACTGGCTCAGTTGCCGAGTTCAAGGCAAATTACGATGTGGTGTTCGTCTTTGTTAATATGGACACCTATGCACAGGAAAACACCGTGCGCATCCGATATTCTCTTGAGCATTCTGTTGAAATACCCTGGTACGTTCACGAAGTACCAACCGTATGTGTATCCCTGAACTATACAAACCATCTGATCGATATGCCAGACTACAAGACTTTCATCAATGCCTACGCGTCAACGGAAGAATACATCCGGGCAGCAATTGAGAAAATAACTGGCAAATCTGATTTTAAAGGCGAATTTGAGGATCTTGTTTGGTGCGGCCGGTGGGAGACAAAACTGTAATATAGTCGAAAGTTCAGGGTGGTCGCATTGGCCTTCTATTGTGACTGTGGATGGCAAGGAATTCAAGATAGGGTTCGAAGGACTGCATCTACATCACTAAGGGCGCGAAGGATATCACTTTCAAGAGCGACGATGCAGCCACCCTACGGGCATCAATCAGGTCGAACTGAGTCAGTGTGTCTTCATCCATCCATTCCTTTATCCTTCCTCATAAGTCATTGGTTTGGTCTTATATATATACATGCGCGATGCTGTCTAACGGACCAGCCCCGCCCGATATAGTTCCCAGGCAATGCGGGCGCTGTCCTCCAATTCCTCCAGTGCAAAGAATGCATCCATGATTGTCTTACCCGGAACCACCGGACCATGCTGCTTCAGCAAAAAACCGCTGCTGTCATGGATGCGTGCATCAAAGGCCGAGAAAAGTGCCTGCGATCCCGGTTTTTCATAGGGAATCAATCCCACCGTGCCTAGCTTCATTTTTAAATAAGGTGTATGGGGCGGTATACAGTCTTGCTCCGATCTGGCGGGAAGAAAACTGATAAGCACGGAATAGGTGCTGTGTGTGTGAATGACCGCACCGATATCTGATGATTTTTTGTAAAGTGACAGATGGAGCGGCCATTCCTTGCTGGGTGGTGTGTCGGTTAACGGCATTACGTCCGGTCCGATTACAGCAAAATCTTGTTTTTCCATAGTGCCAAAGCAGGAACCGCTGCGGCTGATGTATATTTGCTGATTGTGGCGGAAACTCAGGTTTGCCGAAGAGCCGGCCGTCTTTCCCCTTTCAAACAGGCTGTGTGCCACCCATAAAGCGGCTTTCAGTTTTTCATCCGGTATAAAATGCTCCACGCTTCATTCCTCCTCTTTGTTGGATAATGTCATATTCAAAGCCTTGCCAAAGAAATCTTCCTGTCCGAAATTTCCGCTCTTGAGAACCAGGCGGAGATCAGGATTTTCATCAGGAACCATAATCGGGACACCCGGAACAATGCTTTGGCCAATGCGGTAGGAAGTGAAGCCCAGGGCTTTCGTGATCGCCCCCGAGGTTTCACCACCAGCTGAGATAATTCTTGTATATCCTGATGCAATTGCCCGGACAGCTAATCCGGCAATTGTCTGTTCCAATAAATCCGCCACCTTCCCGGAGCCATATTTCTGAAATTCCCTGATCTTTTCAGGTGTATCTGAGCTGTAGATCAAAACTGCATCTGCCTGATGTTTATGTGCTTCAATAAACCGCCAGGCACCTTCGGCGGTTTGTTTTCCATTTATCATGTCCTCCGGGTCCAGTTTATAAGAGGGGAGTCCCTGTTTCTGAAACCAGACAATTTGGGTCAGAGTGGCTTTTGAACAGCTGCCGGCTAAAATGAGACCCTTTCCCATGGTTTGGCTTGACGGGAAGCCGATGGGTACGGAGAGCTTTCCTGCCCAGATTCTTGCCAGTGGCTCTAAAAGTCCGCTACCGCCGGTTAATAAGGCCAGCTCACTAAAGGTTTTGGCAATCGTTTCGCCGTCGCTGTCAGTCCTATAATCCGGGATGAGATAATAAGGTTTGTCTGATGTTGACCGGGAGAAGCAGGTATCCGGATTATTCAGGTCGACCGGGATACAGGTGTAGCGGCTCTGGGGTTCCATCAGCTTACTGATATTGGAATCCCACATCGGAGTAAGCGGGTGTTTTTTCATATGACTCTCATCGAGCGGAATGCCATGAACCATCAATTTTCCGTTTTCTACCGTCCGGCCGTTTACTGGTAAGGACGGGCAAAGCAGGGTATAATCGGCACCGAGCAATTCCATCAGCGCATCCGCCACCGGACCGATATTTCCTCTATGGGTGGAATCAAAGGTGGAACAGTATTTAAAATAAATCTGTTTTGCGCCCTGTGCTAAGAGAAAACGTGCTGCATTAAGACTGTCGGCGACCGCCTGGCCGGTTTCCTGTGTACGTGATTTCAATGCCACCACAACTGCCTGAGTATCCTCGTCCGGTGACAGATGTTTAGCCGGAATCCCATTATAGAGCCGGACACTCATACCTCCCTTGACAAGAAACGAGGCGGCGTCACTGGCGCCGGTAAAATCATCGGCAATACATCCCAATATAATCATAAAGCTTCATCCTCCTTCTAAGATAATTATTATTTGCTATAAATCTCCTGTATTAATATATAGCAATTTTGATGCCATCTTAAAAACAACGGATCTTTCGGGTAAATAATGCAGACAGACTTGACTGATGTGTTGCAGTATTATACAATTACAACAAATGCAACGTTTTTGCAATACATATATTCTACCGATATATAGTGGAGGCCCATATGATTCGCTTATTATTTATTGTTCCTTATCCGGAGTTGGAGGAAGTAGTTGAGCATGTTCTCTCCAATCATCCTGAAAAAAGCAGACTGAACGCAGATATAAAAGTAATGACGGTTGAGGAGACACCCGATGTTCCGGAGCATGAATATGATGCTATCATCGCCAGAGGCCTTTCCGCGCAGAAAACGTCGGAGAAATATCCGCAGATTCCAACCATCGCCCTGTCTATCTCCGGATATGATATCGTAAGGGCCATATCCGAATGCTGTGGGGCCTATGCTCCGAAAAAAATTGCGATTGTCAGTTCTAACGCGCAGATGTATGAGGTGAGGGATATCTGCCGTTTTTTTCATACAGATGCTGAGATATATGCATCCGTCCGTCACAAAGACTTAGAGCAGACCATTACAAAAGCCCTGGCGGATGGATGTGATGCCTTGATCGGCGGATATTCGGCTAACATTGCGGCCAGCCGGAATGGTTTGCCTTCAGTTGTCATCCGAACCGGTGAAGCTACCGTACTTCAGGCGACCAATGAAGCCGTTCATACAGTGGATCAGGTACGGCAGCAACGAATCAGAACCCAAATGTATAAAACCATTATTTACTCATCAAAGGATGGGATATTATATGTCAATACACAGGGTAACATTCAGGTTCGAAACGCAGTTGTCCGCAAGTTGAACGGCGAAATCAGCCTGCTGAACCGACCGTTAAAAGAAGCTTTGCCTTATCTCTACCCAAACTTCTGCACGGCTCTCAGTGAAGGGAAAGAAATGATGGGTCGGATCTTAAAGATTCCGGGAAGCAAGACACGCGTATCGGTCAGTTTTACACCGGTGATTGCCAATAATGAAATCTCCGGTGTGGTGATTAATCTTTCCGATATCACAGTGATTCAGGAAATGGAAAGTCAGATCCGGCGTAAATTAAGTGAACGGGGGCATCAGGCGCGTTATACCTTTAACGATATTATCCATCAGAGTACGGCAATTGACTGGACAATTGAGAAAGCAAAGCGATATGCTGCATCCAATTCCAATGTTATCATTATTGGAGAAACCGGTACCGGAAAAGAGTTATTTTCTCAGAGTATTCATAATAGCAGCAACCGAAAAAACGGACCGTTTGTTGCAATCAACTGTGCGGCTCTGCCGGAAAGCCTGCTTGAAAGTGAACTGTTTGGTCATGTGGAAGGCGCTTTTACAGGCACCAGTAAAGGGGGGAAGATGGGGCTTTTTGAACAGGCCCACGGAGGAACTTTGTTTCTGGATGAGGTAAATGAGCTCTCTTTATCGACTCAAAGTAAACTTTTGCGTGTTTTACAGGAGCAGCAGGTGCGCCGGATCGGTGACAACCGGGTGATTGATGTCAATGTCCGGATTCTGGCGGCTGCCAATAAAAGCATTTTCAAGCTGTCTGAGCAGGGTAAATTCCGGCAAGACCTGCTCTATCGTTTGGATGTCCTGCGGCTGTTCCTGCCGCCGCTGAGAGAACGAGAAAATGATATTGAGCTTTTGTTCTGCCATTTTTTAAAGCTGTACAGCCAGGAGGCAGGCATCGCAGTCCCGATCATGGACGCTGGTGCGGTTCCTCTGCTTTATCAATATCCGTTTTGGGGAAATATCCGTGAATTGAAAAACATTGCCGAACGGGTTACTGTTCTGAAGCAGGGGGATACGATCCGCAAAGAAGATCTGCAGGAGGCTCTGTATCCGGAAGATTTAGAAGTTACAGATGCATCGGCCGGCGAATACCGCTCATTGGATCAAACATACTCCAGTGAACAGGAGCGTCTGTATAAGACCCTCAAACAAACCGGGGGCAATCAAACGAAAGCGGCAAAAATGCTTGGCATGGATCGTTCAACTCTCTGGCGGAAGCTGAAAAAATATCACATAGAGCTGTAAACTGTGATGCAATGCGTTGCAACTGTTTTATACTGTTGTATGCATTGCATCACTTTTTTCGTTTCTGCTGAAGAATTTTCTCAGTTCCTGTTACTTTTTTAAGCTGGCACACTTATTGCTTTAAGATTAGGTGTAGCAATTGCTGTAAAACGGCAATACAACAAATTAAAAGGGGGTTACACTTATGTCAACATCTTATGTATTAATTGTGTTTGCACTGGTAATTTTGCTCATGATCATCTTGATCTCAAAGTTCAAGGTGAATGCCGCAATGGGGATCTTGCTGTCCGCGATTATCCTTGCTATTGCTCTGAAGACTCCGTGGGAAGAGATCGAGGGGACGATTAACAGCGGATTTTCAGGAACAATTAAAAGTGTCGCAATCGTTATTTTCTTAGGCTGTACCATGGGGACGGTTCTTGAGAAAACCGGTGCGGCGATCCGCATCACCAAGTGGGCAATTGGGCTTGTGGGTGAGAAAAACATTATATGGGCGATTGCTCTGAGCTCCGCCATCCTGGGGATTCCGATCTGGGCGGATACGGTTGTGATTCTGCTGATTCCGATTGTCTCGCTGTTGGCAGTAAAAACCGGAAAGTCCATGATGAGCTATGGCACAACACTTTATATCGGGGCGTTGGTAACGGCATCGCTGGTACCGCCAACGCCGGGACCGGTATCGGCAGCCGCGCTGCTAAACGTACCTTTAGGGCAGGCAATTTTATGGGGCGCCATTATCGCTGTTCCAAGTGTCATTTTTGCCACTTTGTACTGTATGACATTAAAAACTCCGGTAATGCCGAAGGAAGAATTTTTAAAAGCAGCCCAAGACAGCGAGGGTGTAGAACTGCCTTCACTTTCCCGTTCGTTAATGCCGATTCTGTTCCCACTGTTTTTGATCCTTTTAAACACCGTGGCTTCGGTTGTCGCACCGGGAACGCAGATAGCAAACCTCCTGTCTTTTATCGGAAGTCCGCTGGCCGCACTTTTTACCGGCTGTATCCTGTCGCTGCTGCTGACGAAAACCGAATGGAAGAGCAAGAAGGTATTGAACGACTGGGTTAATGACGGTATCACGGCGGCGGCGATGCCAATTATCGTAACCGGAATGGGCGGAGCTTTGGCTACTTTTGTCAAGAATGCCGGAGTGGCCGAGAAGATAGCCGACTTGATCGTCCAGACTCCATTCCCGGCGATCCTGATTCCAATCATTATCGCCGCAATTATCCACGTCGTGACCGGCTCCAATGCACTGGGGGTTATGACAGCGGCAGCTCTGGTGGAGCCGATGCTGGTGACGCTGGGAATCTCACCAGTGGCAGCGTTTTTAGCTTGCGGAACAGGGGCTTTGATGTTTAAGCATGCGAATTCCTCGGGGTTCTGGGTAACGGTTTCGATGTCAAATATGGATGTGAAACAGGGTATCCGGGCCGTCGGCGGCGCATCAACTGTTGCAGGTGTTACAGGGGCTGTTTTTACCTGTATCCTCGTAGCACTCAAGGTTATTTAATAATCAATAAATTATAGAAAGAGGAAAATAATGGAAAAGTTCATAACAAGAGCTGCGAGGTTAAACAAAGCATATGATATTGAACTAATTGAACGTGAGTTGATATGTGGCGAAAATGATATTATCGTCAAGAATCATCTGATGGGGATCTGCGGATCAGATAAGAATTTCTATCGGGGATTGATGCCGCCGCAGACGGCAGAGTTTCGCCAGCCGCCGGAATTCCCTTTCTTGTTAGGCCATGAGAGCGGCGGTACGGTCGTGGCGACAGGTAGCCGGGTAAGCAGCTATAAGGTCGGTGATAAGGTCATGGCCTTTGGCTGGAATAACAATTTTGCCGACTATTTTAAAGCTGAAGCGTTTCAGCTTCAGCCGGCTCCGGAAGGACTTGATATGGATATCGTCGGGCTTGGTGAACCAACCGCCTGTGCCATGTATTCCGGCTTACATACCGGCGTACAATTGGGGGATACCGTGGTTGTGATGGGGGCCGGGTATGCAGGGCAGATCATTGCCCAGTGTTCGAAGTTGAAAGGGGCTTATCAGGTGGTGGTCGTGGATGTCATGAATGGGAAGCTGGATCTGGCCAAATCCCTGGGGGCAGATATCGTGATCAATTCCAAGGAGGAAGATCCGGTTGCCAGGGTCAAAGCGATTACCAGCGGCCGGGGAGCAGATGTCGTTGTGGAAGCGGCCGGAACAGCAGACTCATTCAATGCAGCCAGTGAGATGATTCGTCACAACGGAAAATTTGTTTTCTATAGCTGGGTGACGACACCGATTTCGTTAAATATCAGCCGCTGGCATGATGACGGACTTGAATTTATCAACACCTGTCTGGTTCATCATACGTGGCAGCAGCGCTATGTCTGGGTTCCTGATACCATGCGTCCGATTATTCAGGGATCTGTCAAAATCAAACCACTCATCACCCATGAACTAAAACTGGATGACATTAAAAAAGGTTTTGATCTGGCGGATAAGGATGAGGGGGCAATCAAAATTGTTTTCCAACCATAGTGTGACAAACAGATTAAATAAAAGAAGAGGAGAGGGCAGCTATGGATTATACGAATTTATTTGATACGGGGAAACGATCGAAGGTAGGAATTATTGGTGCTCGCGGCTATGGATATACGCTGCTTGCACAGATTCCGAAGGTCAGATTAATGGATCTGAGAGCCATTTGCTCTATTCATCCAGATGAATGTTTTGAGGTGCTGAAGGAAATCGGGTATTCTCCGGACCGGATGATGCTCTGTGAAAATAAGGAAGACATTCGTCAGGCACCGGAAGACGCGATTCTAATTGTAACTGATTATCGTCTGATTGTAGACTGTGGGATCACTGCTCTGGTAGAATGTACCGGAAATACAGCAGTTGGTTCTGATGCGGCACTTTTAGCATTCAAAAAGGGCATCAATGTTTATATGGTCTCAAAAGAGACGGACAGCATCTGCGGCCCGTGGCTAAATCAGGTGGCTGCTGAGCATGGTGTGATCTATGCTCTTGTAAACGGCGATCAGCCGAGGAATCTGCTTGATCTGTATTCATGGGCGATGCTGCTGGGACTGGAGGTAGTGGCTGCGGGAAAATCCAGTGAATACGACTTTGTCTGGGATCGTGAAAGCGGGGAACTGACTTATACGGATGGCAATGGAGTTAGTGAGTATATGCCGAAGATGCTGGAGCATTGGCGTTATAAGGGTGTGGAAACTTTAAAGGAGCGGCAAAAACTGCTGGCACAGTATACGGATGTAATTTCTGCTGATCTGTGTGAGATGAATCTGGTATCGAACATCACCGGTCTCGTCCCGGCGGCTCCATATTTAAACTATCCGATTGCAAAAATCAGTGAACTGGCTGATATTTTTGTTCCTGAAGAGGATGGCGGAGTCTTAAAGAAAACAGGGGTGGTAGATGTTTTTTACAACCTGCGGGGCAGCGACGAAGCGAGCTTTTGCGGCGGTGAATTCATCATTATTAAATGTGAAAATCAGAACATGTGGGAAGTACTAAAAAGCAAAGGCCATGTGGTGAGCCGGAATAATAAATATGCATGTATCTACTATCCCTATCATTTGATGGGACTGGAAAGTCCGGTTTCGATTCTTCTGGGCGATCTCATGGGAATCGGCTGTCATCCGGAATGCCGCCAGGTATCGGTTATGGCCGGCATCGCCAAGAAAGACCTGCCCAAAGGAACTGAGCTTAAAGTGCAGGGCCACCATCATTCCATTGATGGGCTTGTACCGCAATTAATTGAATGGAAAACAGCCGGTCATCTGGCTCCCTTTTATCTGCTGAACGGAACAACGCTGCTGAAGGATGTGAAAGCTGGTGAACCAGTTACCCAGGAGGACGTGGATTTGAGTTCTTTGGCGATTTATCAGTTATACATGGAAGGGTTAAAACTGTAAGGAAACGAAAGGCGTAGAAACCGTTCGCTTTTTTCGGATTGAAAATGGAGCTGAAGCACTATTTCGTGCGACAGCTCCTTTCGATTTTTGGTAGTGGTGAAGACTGTGGTTATCGCTTTGGGGACTGCCTCCCCTTTACCCCCAACCCAGAAATCTACCCGCTGTAGTTTCAGCAAAAAGAATATGAAGAAATTGGAAGAAGTATTACAGTTACTCGCCAATGGATTACATAACCAGATTTCGGGGGGAAGTATGAATGCTGATGAAAACCGGCGGGGGCAGCTGTCGATAAAAACATATATTCTGCTCGTCTTTATTATCTCAATTATCGCAACGGTAGTGCTCAAAATATCACAAAATGCCAGACAGCGGATAGAGGAAGGCGACAAGTGGCTGGTTTCCCAGCTCTGTGAAACTGCCAATTACCTGAGCGGACGGGCTGAGAATATCTCAGCCACCCTGGCCTTTGACAGCGACATCCAGTCAGCGCTGATTGCCTATCAGTACCGGGATGAGGAGCAGGCGGATCTGGATCAGGTGCGGATCTGGATCAACTCCAAACATGTTGACACGGTGGAAAACGCAAGCTACCAATAACTTCCACTTGCTTTTTGAAAACGAAAATGCTAAAATCCGCAAACAGTCCAAAGAGTATGAAGGCCAGATCGACGAGCTGCACCGTCTGAATCTAATTTCCATAAGCTGGAGCGACGGTCTATGGTAGACTTTGTGATATCCTTATAGGCAGAAATGCTAAGCCTTTGGGACATATTAAAATGCGGACGGCCGTTGTGAGTTGGCACTTTTTTAGTTATAAAAAACGGGTCTTAATTAATATTTTTGGGATTTTATAAATTCTGTTTTACCTTATAATTGAGATATCAAGAAAAAGGAGAGGGACTTATGAAAAAAATAATTACATTAGTAACAGCAGTAGCATTAGCAACAAGTGTATTGGCGGGGTGCAATTCAAACAGTACGGGGAACGGAAGTGATAATGCGAGTGGAAGTACTGGGGGAAAGACAAGTAATAATCTGGTTGTTTATTCTGCTTGTAATGAAGAAATTCTTAGTACGATAATCCCATTGTTTGAAGAACAGACAGGAATTAAAGTGGATGTATTGCCTGGCGGTGCTGGAGAGCTGCTCAAACGAGTGGAATCAGAAGCGGATAATCCTTACTGTGATGTAGTGCTGGGCGGAGCGGAAAATTTATATATGAATTATCTGGACTCGTTTCAGGAGTATGTTTCAGAAAATGACCAGTACATGTTGGCAGGACATAAATGTTTTCAGCAGAAGTTGACACCAATCAATACGGATTCATCAGTTATTATGTGGAACACCAATCTGATTGGCGATGTGCAGGTATCCAGCTATCAAGACTTTCTGCAGCCGGAGCTAAAAGGGAAAATCGCCCTTCCTGATCCGGCGACATCCGGGAGTGGTCTGTTAAACATTGCTGAGTTGGTGTGGCATTATGGAGATGGAGATTGGGAAAGTGAAGCAGGCTGGGATATGGTTCGCCAGTTTGTGACTCAATTGGATGGAAAGGTTTCTGGTAGTTCGGGAAATGCCCATAAAAGTGTAGCAGATGGTGAAAATACGATTACAGTTACTTATGAAGGCGCGGCCTTTGCCTATCTGAAAAATGATGCGGATGTGGCGATTGCTTATCCTGCTGAAGGAGTAACTGCCAGCAACGCAATGATGGGAATTGTGAAAGATTGCAAAAATTTGGATAATGCAAAATTGTTTGTAGATTTTCTGACCAGTGAAGAGGTTCAGAATTTATTTGGTATGGAATTGATGAGTCGGCCAGTGCGTGAAGGTGCTCAGGTGGCGGATTTTATCCCATCGCAGGATGAAATTATTATCTTTGAACGAGATCCCCAGGAGGTGTCCAAGAATTCGGCCATGCTGATTGAAACTTACAATGAAATCTTTGCTGAGGTTCAATAATCTGCAAGCAATAAGAATACATAGAAGCGAGAGCGAAGAGGATGAGTGTAAGAATCGATTTTTCAAAAATAGTCAAGAAATATGGGAAACACGTGGTAATACCGGAGTTGGATCTGCAGGTAAAGGAGGGGGAGTTTTTTACTTTGCTAGGTCCTTCCGGATGTGGAAAAACCACACTTTTGCGGATGGTTGCCGGATTTAATTCGATTGAGGGTGGCACGATTTCGTTTAATGATAAGATGATTAATGATTTAAGTCCGGGAAAAAGAAATATCGGCATGGTATTTCAGAATTATGCTGTATTCCCTCACTTGAGCGTTGCCAAGAATGTTGCATTTGGGCTTACCAACCGTAAGATTTCCAAAGATGAAATTGAAAAGCGGGTTGATGAGGTGTTAAAGGCAGTTCGGATTGACAGTTTAAAAGACCGGATGCCACAGAATATGTCCGGCGGTCAGCAGCAGCGAATTGCACTGGCTCGTGCAATCGTCATCCGACCGGACGTTTTGTTGATGGATGAACCACTGTCTAACCTGGACGCGAAACTACGGATTGAGATGCGGGAGGTAATTAAGGAAATTCAGCATGATGTGGGCATTACCACCATCTATGTGACTCATGACCAGGAAGAGGCGATGGCGGTATCTGATCGGATTGCGGTCATGAAGGATGGACTGATTCAACAGGTGGGAACACCTAGAAATATTTATCACCGACCAGCCAACATCTTTGTTGCAACCTTTATCGGAACGTCCAATATCTTAAATGGAATCTTGCAAAAGAAGGCGAAACATTGGATGCTGAATATCGGTTCTTATCAGATTTCGGTTGTCAATCTTCGTGATATGGATGGTTCACTGGAACCGGAAACGGTATCGGTTTCCATCCGACCAGAGGAATTTTATATCAGTACCAGTGGGGAAGGGATACCTGGAGTCATTAAGTCCAGTACTTTTTTAGGAACCTCCATGCATTACCAGGTGGAAATAGAAACTGGAGAGCATGTTATGATTGTAGAGGAATCCAAGGAGGAGGATACTCTGGGAGCGGGAAACAGCATCAGGCTTCGGATAAAAGAAGAAAAAATCAATATTTATGACGCTTCGGGAGAAGTTAATTATTCTAAGGGGGTTGAAGGCGGATATGAGCAATCGAAAACGGTATGATATCTGGACGGTAATAACAGCAGCAATCTTTCTGTTGTATGTACTGTTTATGCTGTATCCCTTATTCAGCCTATTTGTTTCAAGTGTAATTGATCCTCAGAGCGGAGGTTTTTCTTTTCATTACTTCCAGAAATTTTTTAGTAAAAAGTATTATCTAAATACAGTCGTAAATAGCTTCAAGGTAACAGCCTGTGTTACGATATTGGCGGTTGCGATTGCTACCCCACTGGCCTATGTGATGACAACGGTAAAGATCCGCGGATCAGAGTGGATTCGGGTACTGATTCTTATTTCTTCCATGTCAGCACCATTTATCGGTGCATACTCATGGATTCTGCTACTTGGAAGAAATGGAAGTATTACCAATATGATGAAGCAGGTATTCGGTATTCAGACCTTTGACATCTATGGCTTTACAGGTATTGTGATTGTTCTGACCCTGCAGTTGGTTCCGCTTATCTTTACCTATGTTTCGGGAGCGCTCAAGAACATGGATAATTCATTGATAGAAGCAGCGGAAAGCATGAATTGTACTGGTATTCAGAAAATGTTCAGGGTTATTATGCCGTTGATCCTGCCAACGATTTTGGCTGGAGCAATCCTGGTTTTCATGAGAGCAATTGCAGATTTTGGTACACCGATGCTGATTGGTGAAGGATTTAAGACCATTCCGGTTCTTGTCTATGCTGAGTTCATGGGGGAAAACGGTGGCGAGAATGGCTTTGCTGCAGCCATCAGTATTTTGGTTATCTTACTGACGACTGGAGCGTTCCTGATTCAGAAATTCATCTCAGCCAAGATGTCTTACAGTACCAGTGCCCTGAATCCGATTCAGGCCAAAAAGGAAACCGGCATTAAAAATGTGTTAGCACATGCTTTTGTGTATCTGTATCTGCTCATTGCTTTATTGCCACAGATGTGTGTGATTGAAACTTCTTTCAGAAGAACGTCTGGAATGGTATTTAAACCAGGATATTCTCTGGACAGTTATCGCTCTGCATTTTCCAAAATGGAGTCGGCCATCAAGAATACGATGGTGTTGGGAGTTATTGCTCTGGTGGTAATCATATTTATCTCCATCCTGATTGCTTATGTGACCGTCCGCAGACCCAATATGCTGTCTGGTATGCTGGATGTTGCGACAATGATGCCCTATATTGTTCCAGGTTCTATTCTGGGTATTTCCTTGATTGCAGCGTTCAATAAAAAGCCTTTGATTCTGACGGGAACAGCCTTCATAATGGTAGTAGCCTTTGCGATTAAACGAATGCCTTACACCGTGCGCTCAAGTTCGGCGATTTTGCGTCAGATTGGTCCAAGTGTGGAGGAGGCATCATTAAGCCTGGGAGCATCAAGCATGAAAACCTTTTATAAGATTACATTACCGATGATGATGGCAGGTGTAATCTCTGGTGCAATCATGAGCTGGATTACGATTATTACTGAATTAAGCTCATCCATCATGTTGTATACCGGACATACCAGAACGATGACGATATCAATTTATAGTGAGGTGATCAGAGGGAATTACGGCATTGCGGCAGCATTATCGACAATTCTTACGATGATTACAATTGGCTCAATATTCGTCCTGTTCAAGGTGACTGGCAGCAAAGAAATTTCGATGTAAGGATAGGGGAAAGTTATGAAGAAGCAGAAAACGTTTGTCTATAAAATACGCAAGACATTTATTTTGTATGCGATTATGCCAATCTTTCTGCTTCTGATTTTATTTAGCGTTTTTATCATGCTGAGTACCAATAGTTCCATAAAGAGCAGAATCAAAGAGGCAGGGGTGGAAATTGGAATTATTTTGGATGGCTTAAATAAGAATTATAAAAAAGAATGCATGGGCATGGCAGCGGAAGATATGATTTCTGACTTCATCCAAAATGGGTCAGGGAGCAGTCGTATTTTCGAGGAATATTACGCCTACACACTGGCACAGGAACTGTCTTTTGATATGACAATTATGAATATCGGGGGAGAGGTATTGCTTTCAACCGATAAAAAGGAAAATATCTGGAAAGGGTCTGCAATTACCAGACTCACAGCCAATAAAGAACTTGTTCAGGAAGAGCCGACAATGGTTTACGGAAGGCTGAAAACAGAGTTTGGCATCCTCTACTACTATGGCTTTGGTATGATAGTATATCAAGGCCAAGAGCCAGTTGGTTATCTTATTTACTATACAGAAGACCAGCTGTTAAAGTCACTGATGGAAACGAAAGGTGTGGACGGAGTTGTTTTAACCAATCGTTTTGGTTCCGTGCTGGCAACGACGATGGAACAGGCGAGAAGTAATCTGAATAAACTTGTATTTCAGCCAGATGACGAAGGCGTTTTTCAGTTGAATGGCAAGAATTTTTTTATGTCTGAGTATTTGCTTGAAGATGATGGTATGGTCTTACTGACCATAAGTGGAATGGAAGAGCGGCAATATATCTTTCGTTTACTACCGATGTTTATTTTGTTTATTATGGTGCTGCAAGTTGGTATCCTGACGATGCTGTCCAAGCGTATGGGGGCTCAGGCAATCGGCCCGGTGGAAGAACTGCTAAAGGTTGTGGTTCGTACTCAAGGTGGTGATTTGCAGGCGAGTGTGCAGTTGGATACTGGCGATGAATTTGAAACTCTGGCGAATGAGTATAATCAGATGATCTATGAGGTTAATCATCTGATTGGACGCAATGAAGAACTGTTTGAATTGCGGAAAGAGGCGGAGTTTGCGGTGCTGCGAAACCAGTTTAATCCGCATTTTATTTTCAATGTGCTGGAGACGCTACGTTATACATTGCTGGTAGATATGAAGCAGGCGGAAGAGATTATTATCAGCCTGTCCCAGTTTCTGCGGTATAACATTTATGTCAGCGATAAGCTGGTACCGCTGGGAGAGGATATTGAGCATCTGGAGAATTATTTAAAACTGCATAAAGCAAGGTTTCAGGAGCGGATGCAGTATGAGATTGTTTTGCCGGAGGATGTTGATGAGGTTTTGGTGCCTAAGTTTTTCACCCAGCCATTTATAGAAAATTCGATTAAGCATGGTTTCAGGGTGCGTGATCGGTTTAAAGTAACGGTACAGATTGAGAAACAAGAGGAGTGTCTGATGGTCTGGATTCGTGATAATGCCGGTGGCATGACTGCGGAGCGGTTTGCAGAAGTTACAGGCATACTGATGAACAGCGAAGGGGAAAAAGGTCATGTCGGTCTATACAATATGGATCGTACCTTTAAGTTGTTATATGGAGCGGAATATGGTATTTCGCTGCTTAATGATGCCGGAATTGGATTAACGGTTTCGATACGGATACCTGATAATGAGGGGGATGGTGATGTATAAGGTTCTGCTTGTAGAGGATGAAGAAATGATCCGAAAAGGGCTGTCTTTTAGCTTTGACTGGGTAAAAGCGGACTGCATCGTAATTGCGGAAGCGGCAAACGGAGTCGAAGGAGTAGCAAAAATAAAAGAATATCAGCCGGATATTGTGGTAACAGATGTGGGAATGCCTTTGAAGAACGGAATTGAGATGCTTCAGGAGACGATGGCGGAGTATCAATATGCAGCGATTATCATTTCTGTATATGATGAGTTTCATTATGCCAAGGCAGCTATGCATATGGGGGTATCTGAATATCTGTTAAAGCCTTTGGTTCATACGCAATTGGAGCATGCATTAAGAAAAGCTCAAAAGGAGTGTGAAATCAAAACCTATTATCAGAACTCGGTAACGCATACAGAAAAAGTAATGAATCAGACGATGTTTGAAAAACAGGTGATTATCCCGCAGACCACCAAGTCCCGGCGGGTAAAAAGAATGATTGCTTATATTGAAGATACTTATAAAAAGAAAGCCAGTCTGGAGCAGATTGCCGAAGAACTGATGACAAGCAGCACCTACCTGAGTCAGAAATTCAAAGAAGAAACCGGGTATACATTCAAGGATTTTCTCATTCGCTACCGAATCCAAAAGGCGATTGAGCTGTTAAAAGAGGGAAATCATAAAATCTATAATATTGCCACTGAAACCGGCTTTAGTGAGTATAAGTATTTTATTCATGTATTTCGGAAGTATACCGGGGTATCTCCGGGAAAGTTTAGTGAGTATTTTGGGGATGAATAAGGAGGTCTGCTGAAAAGCAGGTCTTTTTATCCTACTCCAGATAACATGAAAACAATTATGGATCAAGCAAGAACAGAGTAGCAAGCCGTCCCAAAACAAAAGCGAAGGTGGAGGCACCCATGAAGATCCTGGATGAAATACGGGCTTATAGTGGGACGCTCAATTACTCACAACTACATACCTCCAGCATGTTCCACTGCCGAAACAAACAATACTCTGTACCACCAGACTATGATGCGGTAGTGGCAAATGCAATTCTTGATCGTGTTCTTCATCATGCTACAATTGTAACCATAACCGGTAAATCATATCGCATTACCTAGAGTTTTTTATGTATTTAAACAACATAGAGCTGAACGTTAAATGGTCTGGTTTAACTTAGAGAGATTTGTTGATCTGTTTTGCCATAGTCTAATTTCAAAAGAAAAATTATCACCACCAAAATCGTGCAAATCATTTTTTAAATGTATTAATAACTGCTCCAAATCCTTTTTAAGTAAGCTTTCAATTATAAGGGTATGATTACGGGTATCCATTTCAAGCACAGATTTTTCAATATTATTCCAATAGAATTGGGCATATGCAATTTTCAATCGGTTCATACACTGTTCCAATTCCCCTAAGGCATAGTTGTTATTGCAGTACGCAATCATTTTCAGGTGAAACTTGACATTGAATGCCCAATGAGCCCATATATCGTTCCCGCAGTCGGTACACTGTTGGTCAATTTCTCTTAGACGATTTATTTGACGTTCTGTAAATTTAATGTAGTTGCTGGACAGTAAGCCGCTCTCCAAGATATAGCGGTATTGAAGCATATCATGGACATCATCGGTAGTGATTCGTACTACTTCATACCCGTAACGGGGGATATTACGTAACACGCTGTCATTGCACAGAGACTGCAGAGCTTCCCTGATGGGGGTTTTGCTATACCCATATTTTTCGACCAGAGTTTTTTCATTCAGTATTTCATTCGGTCGGTATTCATAGGATAATATATCATTAAGAATTGCACTGTAGGCAGCATCTTTTAGACTTGTGGTGTGCTTCATCATGTATTCCTTTCACGAAAGTTTTAAGGTAATCATAACAGATGGTCAAAACAGTGTAAAGTAAAACGGTAAAATTAACAGAAGTAATGATGCCACATTCAGATTCCTTATTATATCCTGATATCAAAAACATGATTTTCACCGCCAAAGTCAAGAAGGTCGTTTTTTAAATAAAATAATGCCTGATTTGGCTCCTTCTTTTCAAGGCTTTGCAGAATCATCTCATGATTGCGGTTATCCAGAAATTCAGGAGAACTCTCAAATCGGTTTCGAGTAAACTGAGCATAGGCAATTTTCAGTCGGTTCATGCATTGTTCCAATTCTTTTACGGCATAGTTATTGTAACAGAAGGCTACGATTGTTGAATGAAATTCTATATTGTAAGTCCAGTGTGTCCAAATATCACTTTGGTGTTCGATACACAGCCGGTCGATTTCCCGCAATCGATTGATCTGGGTGACGGAAAAACGGTCATAGTGAATGGAGAGCAGCCCGCCTTCCAGAAGATAGCGGTATTGTAGCATATCCAATACATCATCCGTAGTGATTTTAACTACTTCATATCCATATCTGGGGATGCTGCGCAGGACATTGTCATTGCACAGTGAAAGCAGCGCTTCACGGATTGGAGTTTTGCTGTATCCATATTTTTCAACCAATGCCCGTTCATTCAATATCTCATGCGGTCTATATTCATATAGCAATATATCATTTACGATGGCCTGATATACAATCTCTTTCAAACTCTGATTATCTTTCATTTTTATATTCCTTTCGCTTTTTAATTAACTTAATCATATCAAAACGTAAAAAAAGTGTAAAGCTTAAACATGAGTTTGTGCAAAGTGCATAAAAAATCAGTTGACAAGAAATATCAGCTACCTGTATACTGGTATTATCAGTGATATATTAAAGATGTCTTGAAGAGTTATCAACATATCTATACTGAGAATATCATAAAAGAAAGCGGGAGTGGAGATGAAAAACAAAGATAAGGAAAGTTTTTTGAAGATTCTGAAAAAAGAAATGGTTCCGGCTTTGGGGTGCACGGAACCTATTGCATTAGCTTATGCCGCAGCGAAAGCGCGGGATGTGCTGGGTTGTTTTCCGGAGAAACTGGAGATCTGCTGTAGCGGTAATATTATTAAGAATGTAAAAGGCGTTACAGTTCCAAACTCCAATGGAATGTGTGGAATTGAGGTTGCGGCAATTCTTGGAGTGGTAGGCGGTAATTCCCAACGTGAACTGGAAGTGCTGGAAGAGGTTACACCAGAACATATAATAAAAACCAAAGAGTTGATGGCTAAAGATTTTTTCACCTGCAAACTGCAGGAAAATGTAGCGAATCTTTATATTGTAGCTGTGGTTACAGCCGGAAATCACAGTGCCAGCGTAAAAATTATAAACAGACATACTCTGATTACGGAGATTGTTAAAAACGGAAACGTTATTTACAACAATAATCCGGTGGAAATTCAGGAAGAGTCAACTGATTGGTCGATGTGGAGCATTGAAAATATTCTGGAATTCGCTGAATCAGTGGAAATCAAAGAGGTCAAGGAATTATTGGATCAGCAGATTGATATGAACAGCGCAATTGCTGAAGTGGGATTAGTAAATGGATATGGAGCACAGATTGGGCGAACCTTGATGGAAGTGTATGGTGATGATGTCAAGACCAGAGCAAAGGCGAAGGCGGCAGCCGGTTCGGATGCCCGGATGGGCGGCTGTTCACTACCGGTTGTGATTAATTCAGGTAGCGGAAATCAGGGCATGACAGTCTCATTGCCGGTTATAGAGTATGCCAAAGAATTTAAAGTGTCAAAGGAAACGTTATATCGTGCACTACTGATTAGCAATCTGGTTTCCATATACCACAAGCATTTTATTGGTAGCTTGTCGGCCTTCTGTGGAGCAGTAACTGCAGCATGCGGAAGCGGAGCGGCGATTACTTATATGAGCGGTGGCAGTTACCGGCAAATTTGTCAGACCATCAGCAATGTAATTGCCAATGTTGGCGGAATTGTCTGCGATGGTGCCAAGTCTTCCTGTGCAGCTAAAATTGCTTCTTCTGTAGATGCTGCGATTATGGCTCATCATCTGAGTATGAAGGGACTGGCATTCCGCCCAGGTGAAGGAATTGTCCAGGAGAACATCGAGGACACTATCAGGAGTATTGGTCATATTGGCCGGGTGGGAATGAAGAATACCGATATTGAAATCCTGAATATTATGATTGATAATGTAAAGCTAGAAGAGGTATAGAAGAGGGGGACGGATTCATCCCGGCCCACCGGGGGACAATCATCTGGGTTATTTAACAGGAGCCCAGTTGTTTGAAACCTATGATTTGCAGTGCAGATTACTGGAGGCAGAAGGGGTGAGGGTTTCTTCCGATCAACGGTGAACTTTGCTAATCGCACAGAACGGGGAAACTTGACCCCTGAAATTGTCCGGCTGATAGCACAGTCTTAAGGGTTCTGCATTTTTTTAGTTCATTTTGTTGCAGATTTAACAAAACCATGCTATACTTGTGTTAAATATTTCAGCACAATAGATAAGGAAGTGGGTACCATGAGTTTTGACAGCAGCAATTTGACACTGCCGCTTGAGCCGGATAATAAGCTCGGATTATTAGTCAGGCAGTATGGCAAGAAATTTGTCTATCCTGCCCGGTATATATTTCTTGAGCCAGGTATGCCAATGAATGATGTTATTTATATTATGAGTGGACGTACACGCCATTACATGATCGGCACGGATGGTACCGAAAAAATCCTGTACACCTTAAACGACGGCTGGTTTTTTGGGGAAACTCCCTGTTCGATGAGAGAACCTACCGGGTTGTTTTCAAAGACCGAGATCGAAACAATGTTGTACAAAATCCCATCAACTACTTATCAGCAGCTTCTGGACGAGAATCAAATTTTCCGGAATGCCATAATGGAAAACTATTCGAAGAAAATGCTTATTATGCGTCATGAGATCGCCAATTTATCCTTTAATTCCTGCAAGGACCGGCTCCGCAGATTGTTTTGCTATACTGCTGATCCATCCATGCTGATAGAAGGAAAATGGTTGAATTTGAAAGTTTCTTATACCCAATATGAATTGAGTACCATTGTCGGAGGTGCAAGAGTAACCGTTACGAAACTGATTAACGAATTATGTGCCGAGCGGTTTATCAGAATACTGAACCGGAATATACAGCTGAATGTCAGGGAATATGAAGACTTTATGGATAAAAATAAGAGTCGGAACCGGTAATAAAACCAGCAGAGAGCATGTCTCTTTGCTGGTTTTTTAAAAATTTATGTAAGAAATCTTACAATATAATAATATATACCTTGTTTATGAATATGTTTACGGATGGCCTGTAAAAATGTACAATATCGCTAAATAATCAATGAAAGTGAGGTTTTTGTTATGATTAATTTACAAGGTTCCTGGGTGGCTATGCCGACGCCCTTCACAGAAAAGGATGAAATTGATTTTCAGGGCTTTCATACTCTGATTGAGCGACAGATCCGATATGGAACTTCGCAGCTATTTGTTCTGGGCTCAGCAGGGGAAGTTACTTTGCTGACTTTAGAAGAAAAAAAGAACATCGTCAGAGAAGTGATCCGGATGGCGAAGGGCAAGATTCCGGTCTTCTTCAGTGCCTCGGCGATGACAACGCAGCAGAGTGTGGAATTTGCTCAGTTTTGTGAAAAAGAGGGTGCCGATGGGGTTATCTTCACCGTTCCGCCGTATGTGCTGATTCCGCAGACTTCCGTATATACACATTTGGATACTTGCATGAGTGCTATAGAAATACCTTGCGGAATTTACAATAATCCTTCCCGGCTGGGGGTTCAGGTAATGCCAGAAACCATTAAAAAGCTTTCAGATAGCCATCAGCATTTTGTTGTAGATAAAGAAGCAATGCCAAGTGTGCAGCAACTGGTGCAGGTACAGCGATTATGTGGCGATAAGGTGAAGATAATGTGCTGCGACTATCCCAAGTATTCAATTGTCATTCCCACGCTGGCCGTTGGCGGCACCGGAACAGCAAACATCGGCGGCAATATTATTCCACAGGAAGCGGCTTCTTACTCAAGGCCATGGACGGATATGACGATTATGGAAGAATGCCGCCGGGATTATTTTAAATGGTATCCGCTTTTGGAGAAGCTGTATGATTTCTCCAATCCCATTGTCATCAAGGCAGCATTAGATATTCTCGGCCTGCCAGGCGGACATCTGCGAAAGCCATACGAGGCCTATACCGGCAGACGGCGGGAAGAATTAGAAACTATGATGGGAGAAATGGGAGTGATTGATAAGTACGGTATCAAATAAAATCCGGGGGATATTTTATGAAGGAAAGATTAATTGTTATAGGCGGTACGGCAGCAGGCTTAAGTGCCGCATCGAAAGCAAAGAGACTGAGTCCGGAATTGGAAGTTATGGTATTTGAGCAATCGGGATATGTCAGCTATGGTGCCTGTGGATTACCCTATTTTGTTGGGGATTTGATTAAAAACCCGGAGGATTTAATTGCGGTGTCAGCAGAAGAACTTTGTACCAAAAGGCAGATTCCCACCTTTATCCATCATCGGGTAACCAACATAAACCGGAAAGAGAAAACGGTTACGGTAGAGACGGTAGATGATCTGGATCAGCAGGAAATATCGGTCCACTCTTATGATAAATTGGTGATTGCAACCGGTGCGGTTCCGATTCGGCCGGATATCCCGGGAGTTGACGCAGATGGAGTCTATTACCTGCGTACCGTAGAGGATGGCATCCGGTTAAAGAAGCAGGCCGCTGGGAGGGAACAGACAGCCGCCATTGTCGGCGGCGGTTTCATTGGCCTTGAAGTGGCAGAGGAGCTTACCAGGGTAGGCACGAACGTGCATTTATATGAAAAGCTGGATCGGCTGCTGCCGTTTCTTGATCCGGAATTTTCGCAGCGGGTAAAAGAATGCCTGCAGGAAAATGGGGTTACAGTTCACCTGAATGCCGATATCGATGCCTTACTGACAGTAGCCGGCAAGGTCTGCGGAGTAAGTCTTGTGACGGGAGAGAAACAATCGGTTGATTTTGTATTAATGTCAATCGGTGTACTCCCGGCTTCCGAGCTGGCCAGGCAGGCGGGAATTGAGACCGGACTTAAGGGTGGCATCATCGTGGATGATACGATGCAGACTGGCGATGCCAGTATCTGGGCATGCGGCGATTGTGTTTTGACGAAGCATCTGGTAACCGGAGAGCCGGTCTATATTCCGCTGGGAACTACGGCCAATAAGCAGGGGAAGATTGCCGGCGAAAATATAGCTGGTAGAGTCTCCGTATTTCCGGGAGTTCTTGGTTCCATGGTAACAAAGGTCTTTGGCCTGACCATTGCCGCTACCGGTCTGTCCATGGCGCAGGCATTGCAGGCCGGATACGACGCGGCAAGCTCTGTCATCACCAAATCAGACCGGGCCTCTTATTATCCGGGCGGTGAGCCCAATACCATTTGCCTGATTATTGACAGGCAAAACGGCAAGCTCCTGGGGGCCCAGGGAATCGGCAGCGACAGTGTGGCCGGTCGGATCAATGTATTGGCAGCGGCAATTACCGCTGGGATGACAGTAAGCTGCATCAGTGAGCTGGATCTGGTCTATGCACCTCCGGTAGCGCCGGTTTACGATCCGATTCTCATTGCGGCCGGACAGGCGGTAAAGAAAGTTAGGGGGAATTGATTATGAGTCACTTATACGATATCATTATTCCCACCGGCAAAGATATCCGGGCGGCGATTATTGATTATGTTTTAGCAAAGGGGTGGGAAGCAGCTGCGATACTGGGAGCTGTTGGCTCTGTTCAGGAGATGACGTTTACCACTCCTGTAGAAAATGAACTACCATTGAAAACCGGATCGACGCCCTGCCATGGAGCGGCAGAGATTTTATCATTCACCGGCGAGATTATGAAAAGAGAAAAAATGGATCCTGAGCTTGAAAGCGTATATCAGGATAAGAGCAGCCCGCTTTTCGTCCATGTTCATGCCAGCTGTGCAATCGCTGGCGGTCATGTGTGCGGCGGCGGTTTGAAAAGTGGAAAGGCATTTCGGGAGCTTCGGGTGTTCCTGGTGCCGCTCAAAAGCTGAAAAATTGTGATAGCCGCCGATGTTGCGGCAGATTGGAGAACTACATGAAAAAGATAAAAAAGGTAATGTCAATTTTAATATCATTATCCCTGGCGGCAGGCCTTGTTGCGTGTGGAGGTGGAAACAGTAATAATAATAGCAGCCCGGCATCCGAAACCGGCAGTGCGGCCGCGGCTTCTTCCACGGAAAACAGTGGTTCGGAAGACACCGCAATAGCTCCTCCTTCTTCACCGCATAAATATTCGGTTGCGGCAGGTTCCGTTGGCGGTACCTTCTACCTTATGGGCGGAGGAGTTGCCCAGATTATTAATAAGCAGCTGCCTGAGTATTTTATGTTTACTTCTGAAACAACAGGCGGCGGGACGGCAAATCTGGAATTGCTGCAAGCCGGTGATGCAGAGCTTGGTATTGTCAACACTTCCTCCCTTTATGAGGCAATGCGTGGTGAGGCTGAGTGGACAAATGGACAGATTTATGACAAGATAAGAGGTGGAGTAGCTCTTTATCCTACCTATTTTACATGCTATACGATGGAAAGCTCAGGCATTAACTCCCTTTCAGACTTAAACGGCAAAAAGGTGGGACTTGGCTCGAAGGGAATGTCAATGGACTCTGTATTGAGACAATTTTTTGATGATAATGGAATTGTCCCGGCACAGATCCATAATGACGGACACGCTGCGACAGCAACTGCTTTAGGTGACGGAGTCATTGATGCGGCGATTACCTTCTCCTATCCTCCTTTCGCTGCAATTAATGAGCTTGAAAGCACCAATTCATTGAAATTTATCGGAATGACGGATGAGGAACAAGCGTATTTCTTAGATAAATATGACTTCTATAAAGCGGACGATCTGCCTGCTAATGCTTACAAGGGAAATCCGGAAGCTGTCAAAGGTGTTTCCGAATGGTCCACTCTGTCAACAACTTCGGAAGTATCTGCAGATGAAGTTTATTTAATAGTTAAGGCACTGTATGAGAACCAGGCTGATTTAATTGCCGTTCATAAAAGTGCTGAAAATACGAAAGCCGAGAATGCACTTAAATTTAACATTCCGTTACATGCCGGTGTAGTCCGTTATTTGAAAGAGGTGGGGATTGATGTTCCGGCAGAGCTTATTCCGGCGGAATATAGTGAATAAAAGATACAAAAGGCAAAAGGAGAGAATATAATGGGGAACAAAATAATGTATGATACCTTTCGGAAGTATTTTATTATTGTGATTTCATTGTTTACCGGTGTACTGCATATTGCAAACTATACCTTTTATCCAATGGAAAGTATCAAGTTTTATGCCTGGCATCTGATGCTTGGAATGATTTGTGTATTTATCTTTTACCCTGCAGATAAGAAACAGCCAAAACGTTTTTTATGGCTGGATTGGCTGCTGATCATTCTGACTGCGGTAATCGGCGGTTATGTCATCTTCAATTATGACTCGTACATTCTGATTTCGCAGACCAATAAACTGACAACGATACTGGTTGTATTTGGGGTCATTATGACGCTTTTGGTGCTTGAGGGTGCCCGCCGGGTGTTAGGCTGGGTATTGCCCCTGATTGCGGTCATTACGATTATATATGCCATGTTTGGCGGCAATCTTCCGGGGATTCTGGGTCACAGAGGATATAAGTTCAGCCGTGTGGTTGCGACCATCTTAAGTGATCAGGGAGTATATGGGACACCGATTGGCGTATCTGCATCCAATGTATTCCTGTTCTTGCTGTTTGCAGCATTTTTAAGTGCTTCCGGAGCAGACTTTATTTTCCAGAATATTGCCATTGGCCTGACCGGACAAAAAAGAGGCGGTCCTGCGAAAATGGCGGTTATCGCAAGCGGCCTGTTCGGAACCATTTCCGGAAGTGCGGTTGCTAATGTTGTCAGTACCGGTGCATTTACCATACCTCTGATGAAACGCCAGGGATATGAGAAACGCTTTGCCGGTGCGGTTGAAGCAGTAGCTTCTACCGGTGGACAGATCATGCCGCCGGTTATGGGTGCGGCTGCCTTCGTTCTGTCCGATCTATCGGGAACAGCCTATGGAACCGTATGCCTTGCGGCCCTTCTTCCTGCCCTTATGTATTATTTGACCTTGTTCAAAATGGTTGATCTTGAATCAGTGAAGCATAATTTGAAAGGTTTGCCTAAGGAAGAGCTGCCTGATATGAAAGAAGCTCTCAGAAGTGCATTTAAGCTGTTTGTTCCGCTGATTTTGCTGCTGGTCTTATTGCTGGTTGTTCAGACCACACCCATGCTGGCTGCCATATGGTCGATTCTTGCAATTGTAGTTTGTGGATTTTTGGACAAGCTCAACCGGATGACATTTAATGACGTTATCAACGGCTTTGTGGAAGGCGCTAAAAGTCTCCCCGTAGTTGTGGCTGCCTGTGCCTGTGCGGGTATTGTTACCGGTATGTTTGCAATAACCGGTCTGGGGCTGAAATTCTCTGATTTTATCATAAGTCTTGGCGGAACAAGTGTGATCTTAAGCTTATTCCTGGCCATGGTTGTTTGTGTAATATTAGGAATGGGTCTGCCGACGACAGCTTCTTATATCATTTGTGCAACTGCTATCGCACCGGCACTGATAAAAATTGGCGTACCGGTTTTGGCTGCTCATTTATTCCTCCTTTACTTTGCCTGTATCGCCTGTATTACCCCTCCTGTTGCCACTGCTTCTTATGCGGCCGCTGGTTTGGCGGACGAGAATGCCTTGAAGGTTGGTTTGACTGCTGTAAAGCTGGGCATTGCCGGTTTTGTTCTGCCGTTTGTATTTACTCTTAATACCGATTACTTACATTTCGGTTTAGATTTTACAACTCTGTGTACCTGGATTTCTGCTGTTGTTGTCTGTTATTCAGCAGCGGTTTTGATACAGGGCTATGTGGAACAGAAAATCACAGTTATTGAAAGGCTATTGTATTTTTTATGTATCGTAACTGCGATTCAGTCAGGCTTTTTAATTTCCCTGTTTGGCTGGGTGCTGTTTGCCGCCATGTATATATTCCGTACCAGGCAGTTTAAACAATCACAAGCCGTTGCAGGTCTGCAGGAAAGTGCTCATTAAAGCGTATGGGAAGATTGGGTTTTTATATTGATCGTCAGCGCTGCATCGGCTGTAAAGCTTGTCAGGCGGCCTGTAAGGATCATAATAATTTAGAAATGGGAATATTTTTTCGTAATGTTTTTACATATAAAGCTGCAGAAGGCAATAGCCTGAACCTTTGTAATTATTCCGCAGCATGTAACCATTGTGAAGAACCTGAATGTGTTGCGGTATGCCCAACCGGGGCGATGCAAAAAATGGATGATGGAACGGTTATTTACCAGAGCGAAACATGCATTGCCTGCGGTTCCTGTGTATGGGGCTGTCCATACGGCGCACCTTCATTCAGCAAAAGCGGAGGAGTCTCACAAAAGTGTGACTCCTGTGCTGCTTTGAGAGCAAAAGGGAAGAATCCTGTTTGTGTAGATGCCTGTATTACCCATTGTCTCCAATTTGGCGATTTAGATGAATTGGAACAGCAGTACGGCAAAATGGATATGGGCTTCTTCGGGGGAAGAACCTTTGACCGAACCATGTTTTCAAAGAAAGAAGAACCGGTTAGGGTAAGTCCCCCTCACCTGCGTTCGGCGGAAAGAGCAGTTAAGGATTCTGACGAAACATTTCTGATATTAGGAGCCGGTATTGCCGGTGTGCAGGCAGCCGCGGCAATCCGTGAGCGCAATTGCAGCTGCAGGATTATTTTGACAGAAGCCGAGGAATCTCTGACCTACAGCCGTCCGATGCTGACAAAGGCGCCACTAAAAGGTTTTATGCCGGAACGTCATTTCATCCATGATGCTTTCTGGTTCGGGCGGCAGAGAATTGAATTGAATCTCGGGTATAAAGCCACAGTTCTTAATACAGAAAAGAAAACGGCTGTTTTTGAGGATGGCAGTGTGCTGCATTATGATAAATGTATTTATGCCCTTGGTGCCGAATGCTTTGTTCCGCCGATTCCCGGCTGTGATAAAGAAAGAGTTGTAACCATTCGCCGATCATCAGATATTGAAAAAATCCGCCGGATGGGTCTTACTTCAAAAAAAGTTGTGATTATCGGCGGTGGCGTCATTGGTGTGGAGATTGCATGGGAGCTGAGAAAAGCAGGTATGGAGGTTACCATAATAGAAATGGCAGGCATGCTGATGGAACGTCTGTTAGATGAGTCCAATGCCAGGTATCTGGAGGCTTCCCTGCGAAATGCCGGACTGTCTCTTGTAACAGCGGCACGCATTACCGGCATAGAAGGCGGCAGATGTGCGGAAAGAGTAGTTTTGGAAGGCGGGGAATCCTATCCGGCTGATTTTGTTATCTTATCTGCCGGTATCAGAGCCAATGTGCAGCTGGCCCAAATGGCTGAAATAGAAATTGGACGTTCTATTATTGTTAATGAATCTATGGAAACCAGTGCTTTGGATGTTTATGCATGTGGTGATTGTGCTGAATATCATGGATATAACAGCGGTACCTGGGCTGAAAGTCAGTCGCAGGGAGCGGTTGCCGGTGCTAATGCAGCAGGAGATGCTCTTTCCTGGAAGCTTCAGCCGGCGCCATTAATGCTGCATGCGGGCGGAATCAGCCTTTTTGCAATTGGGGATGTAGGGAAAAACCCAAAGCAAAGTTATGTAATATATAAAGCTACAACTCAGCCAGATCCTGATGAGTTTTTAATCAATAAACGGCCAGGCAGCGGGAAATGTTATGAAACCTATTATATTTCCAATCATAAACTTGCAGGTGCCATTCTTATGGGAGACCTGACTAAAATGAGACTGATAAAAGAATGTATGATCAACAATTCCTTATTGCCTCAGTTATTGGAAACCTTAAGCCCTAAAGAGACAGATATGATTCAGATGAAAGCACAGGAGGACTAACATGAAAAGCTTAATATATCAAAAATGGTTTTTCTGTCACTGGATCGCTCTGTTTTTTGAAGATTTTTTTCAGTGGACAGAAAAGACAAAGCAGATCAATCCGCCAATTGCTGTTGAAATTCTCAGTAAACTTCCGGAAAATGAAAATGATTTCAAAATGCGGCAGGAATATAATGATCTGTTTAAAGGAACAAATGCAGAGGTTTATATTGCAATTTGGGCATCTGCCGCTAAAAATAATGGCAGTATTTTAATGGATTCCACTACCTTAGAAATCATTAAGACGTATAAAAAATGGGGTTACTTACCAACCGATATGGATGGGAATCCACCGGATTATGTCGGGCAGATGTTTCGTTTTATGGAATACCTGTATGCAGATGTTCTGAATGATCTAAGCCAATCATCCCGGAAACAGAAGACACTGAAAGCGGTAACGGAATTTGAGAATAAATTTATGCTTGATACGGTTAAAGCTGTGGCAGAGGGGATTCAGAAACATACAAAAGTTAACCTCTTTATCATTTTAGCAAATGAAATGCTATGTTTTTTTGATGATACGTCGGAGGTAAGCTGGACTTTGGAACAACAGCGGTCAGCAGAAGAATGTATAAAAGATTCTGCTTTTTACACGGTTTATCAAAATGGTCATTTACCTTCCGTGCCCATTGCCAAAAAGCAGATCATTCGAACTGCTGGACGGAACAACTGTGGTGGGAAGTGTGTGATTCGGGCAACAGAGCAGGAGGGCTGTATTTTAGAAATCAGTACGGATGACAGTGAAAATCATCCTCAAATCCGTGCCTGTATCCGGGGGAGAAACTATCGGAGAACATACATGGATGGCCGGCGGCTGCGCTATCCGATGAAACGTGTCGGGGCTCGTGGAGAAGGCCGGTTTCAGAGGATATCATGGGATGAGGCTGTCGATATTACAGCCGGTGAGTGGGCAAGAATCCGCAATGAATATGGCGTTGCTTCAAGGTATATTAACTATTCTACCGGTGTGTCTGCGGTAATGCGGCCAGATGCAATATTAAAACGGCTTCTGAGCCTTGACGGCGGATATCTGGATAAGTACAATACCTATAGCGATGCCTGCTCGAAATATACGCTTCCCTATATTTATGGCGATACGTTCAGCAGCAGCACTACGGAAGATATTTTAAATACACGGCTGTTGATATTCTGGGGGCATAATCCTGCGGAAACTATTTTTGGTTCCTTATTGAATCCGGCACTGTCGAAGCTGAAGGAAAAGGGCATTCGCGTAATTGTTGTAGATCCAAGATACAGCAATACGGCAGTAACCTATGCAGATGAATGGATCGGACTCAAGCCATCAACGGACAGTGCCCTTGCTGATGCAATGGCATATGTGATTCTGTCTGAGGGCTTACAGGATCAAACGTTTATGGACACTTTCTGCCTGGGCTTTGACGAGTACCATATGCCGGCGGGAATTTCCGGCAATGAAAGCTATGAGGCTTATTTATTCGGCAAAAAAGATGGAATTTGCAAGACACCTCAGTGGGCGGAAGCCATTACCGGTGTGCCTTCGGAAAGGATCATAAAATTTGCCAGAGAATATGCGGGTACAAAACCGGCCTGCCTGCTGACCGGACTGGGTCCCCAGCGTACCGGCAACGGGGAGCAGACCACACGCAGTCTGGCATTACTTGCCTGCCTTACGGGAAATGTGGGTATTTCCGGTGGCAGCTCCGGTGTACATGGAAATGTAGCAGGCCCTAAGGCTCCTGCATTCCCTATTTTGAAGAATCCTTTTCCTGGTAAGATTCCAAGTTTTCTCTGGACAAAAGCAATTGAGCAGGGGAAGGAAATGAATCTCAGCGATGACGGCCTTAAAGGAATGGAAGGGCTGGATTCCAATATTAAAATGATTGTTAGTCTGGCAGGCAATACCTTGATAAACCAACATTCCGATATTAACAATACGGTTCGCATTTTACAGGATACAAAGAAGTGTGAGTTTATTCTTTGCTCTGATGTATTCATGACACCCAGTGCAAAATTTGCCGATGTTTTGTTACCTGCTCCGTCGTTTTTTGAGGATGAAAATATAGTGGTTCCATGGGGGGGAATTGGGGACTATTTACTCTATCAGAACAGAGTGATCAAGCCCCTGTTTGAATCACGCTTTGAATATGACTTTTTGCAGAAGCTGGCTGATCGTCTGGACATTGGTGAGCAATTCAGAGCCGGCTGCCTGAATTATCAGGATTGGCTGCCTGAATTATATAAGAATGCCCGGGTGCAAGAATCCCAGTTGCCGGAATTTAATGTATTCCAAAAAGAGGGAGGCTATTATTATAAAAACAGAAAGCCGTATATTGCTTACAAAAAGCAGATTGATGACTTTGAAAATAATCCTTTTGCGACACCGTCAGGTAAGATTGAAATTTTCTCCAAAGCAATCTATGACTTAAATAAACCTGATGAAATACCGGCGATTCCCTGCTATGTGACCTGTCCGGATGGACCGGGAGATAAGAAGATAGACAAATATCCTCTCCAACTGATTGGCTGGCACAGTAAAAGCCGTTGCCATTCTATTCATGACCAGAACAAGTGGGCAGAGGAAGCTGACCCTCATCAGCTATGGATGCACCCGTTTGACGCCGGTCAGCGCAGTATTGCTGACGGCGATTCTGTGGAGGTGTTCAACGACAGAGGAAAAACTCAAATTAAGGTATTGATAACGGAACGTATTGTAAAAGGGGTGGTTGCCATGGCACAAGGTGCCTGGTATTCATCAGATGCATCCGGTATTGATAAAAGAGGTTCTATAAATGTATTAACATCTGTAACACCAACACCTCTTGCAAAGGGGAATCCTCAGCATACAAACTTAGTTGAGGTGGTCAGGCGGTGCTTGCAGAATACATAGAAAATAATAACGTTGAGAACCAGTATGTTGACAGGAGTGTAAAAATGGTATAAAATGTAAATAATAAGACGATGGTGTCAGCTCTGCTGGTATTGTCGTTTTTTCGTTATATTGATAGTTGACTAGAGGTAAAAGGAAGGGGGGAAGAGATTCTATGCATGAATTAATAAAGCATACAGACACTGTTAATGAGTTGCTTGCTCGATATAGTGTGAAATTTGGTATATACAAAGACAATGCGTTTATTGAGCAGCTTTTTCCCTTTGATGCAATAGCTCGTGTTATTACAAAGGATGAATTTCAGTTGTTAGAAAAAGGATTAAAACAAAGAATCGAAGCATTGAATTTGTTCCTTGTAGACATATATGGAGAGCAAAAGATTATTAAAGATGGCATCATCCCTGCTGAATTTGTATTCTCATCCTCTAATTTTTTGGCAGAATGTATGAATATCCGTCCCGCATGTGACACTTATAGCCATATCTCCGGCATCGATCTTGTGCAGGCAAAAGACAAATCCTGGGTAGTATTAGAGGATAATCTGCGTATACCTTCGGGGGCATCCTACCCAATGATTGCGCGGGAGATTTGCCGAAAGGCCAGTCCGGATACGTTCAAGCAGAATCATGTGTACGAGAATAGAAATTACGCAGACTTATTAAAGACAACTATGGATGATGTCAATCAAGGCGGAATCAATGTAATACTGACACCCGGACGGTATAACGCTGCTTTTTTTGAACACTCCTACTTGGCGGAAAAAAGCGGAGCGGTTCTTGTTAACGGACAGGATTTATTTGTTGAAAATGATGTTCTATATTATTTAGATTATATGGGGAAAAAGCTTCGGGTTGGATCAATATACCGGCGTATATCAGATGATTATCTCGATCCTATGACATTTAATGCGAAATCAGAAATTGGGGTGCCTCATATAATGGAGGCATATAGAAAAGGTAATGTGTCAATTATTAATGCTCCTGGTAACGGAGTGGCTGATGACAAGGGCATATATTATTTCGTTCCTAAAATGATAAAATATTATTTAAATGAAGAAACAATACTGTCTAACGCTCCAACCTATTTGCCTTTTTATGAAGAGGATATGAAGTATATTCTATCTAACTTTGATAATCTGGTATTAAAAGATGTTGCTGAAGCCGGTGGTTATGGCGTGGTGTTTGGCAGCAGTATGACCAAAGATCAGAAAAGTCAATTTCTTGATATGCTTAAGGCGAATCCTAGAAGATTTATTGCTCAGGAAGTTATCCATTTTCTTGATATAGATATTGTTGAAAATGGCAAGCTTGTACCTAGAAAAGCAGATCTCAGGGCATTTGTTCTGGCCGGTAAGAAAATTAAGATTTGGAAAAGCGGATTAACAAGGTTCTCACGGGATCCGAAGTCGTATATTGTAAACTCGTCACAGGGAGGGGGGTTTAAGGATACATGGGTATTGTCACGGTAGAAAAAGCGAATGAACTATATTGGTTAGGCCGCTATGCAGAAAGAGTTTACCTCACCATAAAAGAATTCTGTGTGAGGTACGATCTAATGATAGACGAGGCTGAGGATTTATATGTAACATATTGCGAAACATTAAACATTAAAAATGTCTATACTTCAAAGCAAGATTTCTTACAGAATTATCCGTTCGACAGCAGTAATGAGGATTCGATTATCAGTAATCTAAACAGGGCCTATGACAATGCTCTGGTATTAAGGGATGAAATTGGTACCGAGTCCATGGGATATATTCAGCTTGCCATATACGAAATAAATAAATCAGCAATCAGCGGCGCCCCTATCATTGAAATGCAGCATGTCATTGACAATCTACTGGCATTCTGGGCCTGTGCAGATGACCTAATTGAAGATCAGCAAAGCAGAAACATTCTTAAAGTGGGCAAAAGAATGGAACGACTAGACTTGTGCTTACGCTATAAATTTCCTCTACAAAAAATTCAAAAAGAATTTAGAAAGTTGGAAAGTCGACTGCACAGAACGAAAATTCACTTTGATGAGGAAATACTCTTAGATGTAATTAATATTTTAAGTGAAAAAGTGATAGACTATGATAAGGCGATTATAAAGTTGGAAAACTTAATTAAAAAATTATGAGTATCTTATATTTTGAATATATTCTTCGTGATGATTTTACTACCGCCATCACAGATCACTATTTCACATTAAAATGCTGCCCAGCTGATACTAAGAGGCAAAAGATATTAGAACTTGAGATTTGTATAAATCCCTACGAGGATGTCTGTCGGTCCAGAGACGCATTTGGGAATTTAATCCTGACGGGTCATCAGCTGGCTTCGCATAGAGACTTCGAATTGAAAATGTCTGGGTATGCCAATACCGGCCTCTCTATATTTGAAGCAAAACAGACAGAGGTACCGCTGATTTATACTATACAATCTGAATTTACTATCCCCGGAAAAAATTTGGAGGCTTACTATGCCGGTCTTGAACTTGATCGGTTGGAGAAAGACTATGATAAGGTATTATTTATTACAAAAAACTTATACAAGGACTATTCATACAAAAAGAATATTACTAATATTTATACTAAAGCAGAAGATGCATTTCAGTTAAAGGAAGGCGTCTGCCAGGATTATACGCATATACTCTTGACTTTGTGTAGAATGGCAGGGATACCCTGCCGATATATAGTGGGAATTATAATAGGTGAAGGTGAAAGCCATGCTTGGGTTGAATTTTATGCCAATGGATATTGGTATGGAATCGACCCAACAAATAATCTACTGGTAAATGATGATTATATACGTATTTCAGGTGGAAGAGATTACTGTGACTGCATTATTAGTCGTGGCATATATAAAGGAACAGCCTCTTCGCAGCAGAATATTCATACGCAAGTGGTAAAAATAACTGATTAGGGATGAAAATATGATTGAATCAATAGTGAATGTTGAATTACCAGTTAATGAAGTATTGAGTATTAAAAAGAAGAGATTAATTCCCCATTACAGTGAAAATAAACAGAACCTAAAAAGGATAAGCATTGTAACCTGTATACATGGTGATGAGCTGGAAGGTCAGTATGTATGCTTTGAGCTCCAGAAAAGAGTAAAAGAAAATATACACTTTCTTACGGGAATAATAGATGTCTACCCAGCGATAAATCCACTTGGCATTGATTCAATTACACGGGGAATACCAGGAGTGGACTTGGATTTGAACCGTATGTTTCCTGGAGACGGGGAGTACTCTATGGCAGAATATCTTGCTGCTCGAGTAGCAGATGATTTAAAGGGTTCGGATGTCTGTATTGATATTCACGCAAGTAACATTTTTCTTAGAGAGATTCCTCAAGTGAGAATTAATGTTGAGACTGCGAAAGCGGATTTGCATTATGCTAAATTGTTGAATACTGATATCATCTGGATGCATCATCCTTCCACCGTCTTGCAATCCACACTTTCTCATACATTAAATAAAGCAGGAACTCCTACCTTGGTTGTGGAAATGGGTGTTGGAATGCGGATAACCCGAGAGTATTGTCATCAGCTAACTGATGGCATATTTGTTCTTATGAAAGAGCTGGGAATATGGAGTGGTGAAGTGATTTCTCCCAGAGAATCAATTATAGCAACTGATAAGGGTGTAGATTTCATTAATGCTTCTGCATCCGGTTTGTTTATTCCGTTAAAACAACATGGCGAGCACGTACTTAAGAAAGAACAAATCGGAGACATTGTTGATCCATTCAATGGTATGGTACTGGATCATATCACATCCCCATGTGCTGGTACTATTTTTACGCTTCGTGAATACCCAGTGGTTTATAGTGGATCTCTTATTGCGAGAATTTTAAGAGATGATAATGGGAGGGGAGCAGCATGAAGGAATTACTGATTTACCAGCTTCAGACAATGTATCGAGATGATATGAAGATTAGGGGTTATGAATTTGGACAGGGTAACCATACGGCATGCATCGTTGGGGCAATGCGTGGAAATGAAATACAACAAATTTACTCTTGTGGTTTACTCGTAAAGGAATTGACGGCACTCGAAAAACATATTAAAAAGAATCATTCCATATTGGTTATTCCCTGCGTTAATAATTATTCAGTAAATATAGGGAAGCGTTTTTGGCCGATAGACAATACGGATATAAATCGCATGTTTCCCGGCAGCAGTGTGGGGGAAACCACCCAGCGTATCGCGGCCGGACTTTTTGATGCCATAAAGGATTACGATTATGGAATTCAATTTACAAGTTTTTATATCTCACGGGACTTTTATCCCCATGTCAGAGTCCTGAAGACAGGGTATGAGGATATAGACATAGCTGGCCTTTTTGGTCTTCCATACGTATATTTAAGAGATGCCCGGCCATTTGATACTACTACTCTCAATTATAACTGGCAAATATGGAATACAAAAGCATTTTCTGTTTACACAAACTCCATGGAACAAATTAATGAGCAAGGTGCAAATCAATGCGTAAAGGGTATACTTCGTTTATTGTCCCGTTTGGGGATTATAAATTACAATTCAGATAAGGGTGAGAAGTCGACTATTATTCAGGAGAGTGATATAACTATTGTAAAGAATAATTTTGCAGGTATTATTAAGAATGTGTGCGAACCGGGAAGCAAGGTGACGAAAGGGCAGCTTATTGCTCAAGTGATAAACCCATGCAATGCACAAATTATTGAGGAACTTGAAGCTCCTACTGATGGGGTGATTTTTTCTGCTCATGGAAATTCACTTGCTAATAGTCAGGCTCTTGCCTTCGAGATAATTCGTTAATCTGTATTTTTTGAAGTCGAAACAATATCTAAAACTTGAGTTTCCGTAAACGTCATTCTATCATTAGTTAGGTTCAATAATGTGAGGAGGAAGTATTATGAGTGAAACATTCCATTTTAAAACACGTGATGAGTTTAGAAACTGGCTGTCGAACAACTGCTTGTCAAGTAATGGTATCTGGTTGCTATTCGGGAAAACGAAAGAGTTGGTAACCCTAAAAGCCAGCGAAGCATTGGAAGAAGCTCTATGTTTTGGCTGGATTGATGGAGTGATGAAACGCATTGATGATGAGTCATATATGAAATATTTTGCTGCACGTAGAAAAGATAGCAAATGGTCTCAAAAAAACAAGTCACTTGTTGGAGAGTTGGAAAAATATGGGCTGATGACTGACTTTGGCAGAATGAAAATTGAGGAAGCCAAGAAAAATGGGCAATGGGAAAAAGCCACTAAACCCTCTGATATTACAAATGAACAAATTGAAATGATAGCGGAATTATTGAAAGAAAATGAACAGGCATATATCAATTTCCAAAATATGTCCGGTTCTGTGAGAAAGACTTATGCCAGAGCATATTTAGATGCTAAGACAGACGATGGACGTATGAAACGTTTGGCGTGGATGAGCGAACGTTTAGAAAAGAATCTAAAGCCGATGTAGTGACAGGGAGCTTACATGACATGCAGTTTCATATAGAACAAACGGTGCAATTCTTTAATTTCTTTATTGGAGTTTGTATCTGATGGGAGATGGTTAGCATGGAGCGATTATTCCGATCATCTCCAAGAAATCCGGAGCTGATCTGAATGGATCTGGCTACGGATTTCTTTTGCATTATAGTATATAATAGTATAAAAGCAGGATAAAACAAAAAAGATAAAAAAGTAGTTGACTTTTAAATCGGGATTTGATAATATAATATTCGCCTCACAAAACGAGGCAGATTTTATTAAACAAAGTAAAAAAATAAAATCAAAAAAGTGTTGACAAACTTCACACTGCATGATAAGATATAAAAGTTGCAGCTGAAAAGCCAACAAAACAAAGAACCTTGAAAATAGAAGATTGAACAGTATGTAAAACCCTGAAAATTCTAATAAAAAAGAGTCTTTTGGTAAAGACATCTTTGGATGAGAAATTCAGAACAAAAACAAACCAAACAACAGTAGAACGGTTTAAACAATTAGCTAGTAGTTAATTTTGAAATCGGGAAACAAACTTAAAACATGAGAGTTTGATCCTGGCTCAGGATGA
>JBOFYZ010000003.1:0-44023 GCA_051654925.1 Lachnospiraceae bacterium
TCGTAGGCTCAAGAATTTTGCTACACCACTGCCTTCATCCATACCGTTACCAGCATCAACTTGTGGTTCGCTACACTTGGCGGTAAATACCCGTGGCTAGACTTTCACTAGCTAGATTAGTGCCATGCCTGGCACACAAGGAAAGAATGTGCCTTAGCACATTCCCGCGACGGAGCGCGGTTGTTTCAGCAACCATCTTCCTTAGCGTAGAGTGCGCATCCCCCGGAGGGTTTTTGTTTCATAGGACGCAATTTCCTATGAAGCAAAAAAGCAGCTGTCAGAATATGTGGCCAGGATGTCCTGATCGGACATCCTCCCGCTATTCTGACGGCTGCTCTTTTTGTAATTCACTTGCCCTGTTCCCACATCTTTTCTACCAAAATCCAAACAAGCTCTTTCTGCCTGGGATCAAGGTCTTCCAGGACTTTGACAAATTTGACGTTCTCCTGGCTGACACTCACTGTTACTTTCCGGTCGTCTTTACCGACAGATAATTCATTACCAAGTAGATAATCCGTGGTTACTTTAAAATACCGGGATAATATCAGCAGCTGCTCCAGTGACATACTTGTCACATCACGCTCAATACGGCTGATTGCCTGCTGAGAGATATTAACTTTTTCTCCCAGAGATTCCTGTGTCAGTTTACTTCCTTCTCTTAACTCACGCAATCTGCTTCGTTCCATCCTCTGCACCTCATACGTTTATTCTATCATTTCAGAATATTCGTTTTACTTACATTGGAGGTACGATTTACCCTATTTTCATGTATGATTTAGTAAATAACCTGATCGCCATCTTTCATAACATAATGCTTCAAATCACCTAATTTACTCATCCATGATTTAGTCTCAAGAATCGTCCATTTGCTTCCATCATGATCCCACATCCAGCTTGGTGTCGGCCACAGACAGATGCTGGGATTGATGGCACGATAGACCTCTTCGCTTACGCCGTTCTGGCCATGATGGGCCATCTGGACAATATCGGCCTGCAGCTGTTCTGCTCCGCAGTCTGCCAGCAGCTTTCTGCCGCCGGCATCAGCAAGATCTCCCAGAAACAGAACTTTTTTATTATTAATCAGCATCTTATATACAATTCCGGCATTATTCCCCTTATCTTCAGACAGTTCGTACCGGTCATTCATCACCTGGATAATGACATCATCCACTTCAATAAACTGGTTTCTGCTGACCTGATGCAGGACATCCTGCGGCAGCCCGGCAAAGGTACCCAGCAAGCTGATTGCCATCGTCTGCTCTTCGGGATCATGAATCCGGTACCAGTCAGCCTCGGCCATCGAATAATAAATACCATCAATCTGGATTCCCTGAGCGCCATCTTGCAAAATCTTGTACAAAGCGCCGACATGATCACCATGCGGATGAGTCAGAAACCATGCAGACACATGACCACCTCTGGCCTGAATCTGGCTCAGCAGGTAATCACCATCTTCTCCCAGTCCCCCATCTACAACAATCAGACTGCCCTGGCTGGTTTCAATAATGACAGAAAGAATCTGGCTGTTGGTCTGGGAATTCAGCATCGTAATAGAAGCACCGCCTAAAATCGGTTCTGACTGAGTTCCCTTTTCGGCTTCTGTCACAATAGAAGATAAGGTGGTCGGACCGCTGCCGCCTTTTTTGGCGCTGCCGGCGGTAATCGTTTTGCTGCCCTGGCCGGCAGCCGCGGTATTGTTGTCTGAATCCTGTCCGGAATCTGTCGGAGCTGTTGCAGCATTATCAATCCCTGTTGTATCGGCAACGGTTCCCTGATTTAAAGCCTCAACACCTTCAGTAATATGTTCAGTCAGACGAAAATCTGCTTTTTTTACCGGCATACTGTTATAGGCATGCTGTGCTTCCGGCTGACCGGTTATTATAGCTGCCGCTACCATTCCTGCTACTAATGTTCCACTTAACCATTTGGTCATTCTCTTCTGTCTCATATATTCCTCACTTAAGTCTTATTATCGTTATTACTTCTCCATATTTTAACAAAGATCTATTTTTTTTAATAGGGGGTTTGTTGAATCGTCAGAAAATCGTTATATTTTTTTATTGCCTTTTTTTTCTATTCATGCTATTATGTTCAATATCAATTATATTTTTATTTTTTTGAACACACTGGAGGTTAGCTGCTATGAATGAAAAGAAAACAAACGGATTGCTTGGAGAATTGGATCTGATCACTACTCTGCTTCCATTCTTCTGTATCTGTGCTTTATGTCTTATGTTTGTCCTGTATCCGGACCAGTCATCTGCAATCCTGGAATCGATCCGCTATTTCCTGGGAGACCAGCTTGGCAGTTACTATCTGGTTATCGGACTGGGTATTTTTATCTGTTCTATTTATCTCTCCTTTTCCAGATACGGAAAAATCAAACTGGGAGACATAGAGAAACCTCAGTACTCCAATTTCAAATGGGGATCTATGATGTTCACAGCCGGATTGGCTGCCGATATCCTGTTCTACTCCTGCTGCGAATGGATGCTGTACTGGAACGAATCGCGTATCAGTGATATGGGCAGTATTGAAGAGTGGGCAGCAACCTACCCATTGTTCCACTGGGGACCAATTCCCTGGGGATTTTATCTGGTTCTTGCAGTTGCCTTCGGATTTATGATCCATGTCCGCAAACGCAGCAAACAGAAATATTCCGAATCCTGCCGCGCCTTACTGGGACACCGTGTCGACGGATGGGCTGGTAAAATCATTGACCTGATCGCCGTATTTGCTCTGCTGGCCGGAACTGCAACAACCTTCTCTGTTGCAACACCACTGTTATCGATGGCCATCAGCCGGGTCACCGGAATCGCTCCGACCACTACCCTGACCATTTTGATTCTGGTTATCGTCTGCTGCATTTACACCTATTCTGTTTATTTTGGAATGGAAGGCATTATGCGTTCCGCTGCCTGCTGTACTTACCTTTTCTTTGCCCTGCTTGCTTACGTATTCCTATTCGGCGGAGAAAGCCGTTTCATCGTAGAGACCGGTATCACCTCACTCGGCAACATGGTTCAGAACTTTATCGGCTTGTCAACCTGGACGGATTCACTGCGTACCTCATCCTTCCCACAGGTCTGGACGATCTTCTACTGGGCCTACTGGATGGTCTGGTGTGTCGCCGCCCCATTCTTCATCGGTGCCATCAGCAAAGGCCGTACCATCCGCCAGACAATCCTCGGCGGTTATATCTGCGGCCTTGCCGGAACCTTCGTTTCCTTTATTGTTCTGGGGAATTATGGACTCGGTTTGCAGGTACACGGAGTACTGGACAGTGTTACTCCATTCACACAATCCGGCGACCTCTACGGCGCAATTATCACAATACTGGAACAGCTTCCTTTATCCAAAATTGTATTGATATTATTGATTCTGTGCATGGTATTATTTTATTCCACATCATTCGATTCTATTACCCTGGTCGCAGCTTCCTATTCTTACAAAAAGCTGGAAAACGATCAGGACCCGGATAAGAGAGTAAAATTGTTTTGGGCTATTCTTCTGATATTATTACCAGTTGCATTAATTTTCTCAGAGAGTTCCATGGAAAACCTGAAGACAGTTTCGATTATAGCAGCATTTCCGGTTGGGTTTATTATGGTTTTGATTGTCGCCAGCTTTTTTAAGGATGCCAAGGCATATCTGAAAGAACGGGGCGAAGAATAAGAAGGCGATTAACTTCAAATAGGAACATCCCCGTATGAATTATGCTTTACAAGCATCTGACAGCTCATTCGGGGATGTAAGAAATACTCTATTCGTCTTTAATTTCATCCAATCCCTGTTATTGTTATTCCTTCTACCCTCTCTCCTGTCTTTTCATTTTAAATTCTTGATATGATACTTTTTATCTAAATCCATTTTATGCCTCTTAATTAGTAAAATAGAAATTATACATATATTCTCGTGTAGCTTGATTTCCGGTCTCCTAAGTTATTATAGAATTCAGTTTACCTCCACCCTTGTAAGCACAAGCATATCATCAACGGAATCATATTCTAACCAAGCACTAATCCTTGCCACACAATGCCATCGTCCCAAATAAACATAATAATCAAGTTTGACTTCTTTTTCTGCATCAAAAACAGTTATGGAATCGAGGTTCCCCACCCGCAAGCCCTCTTTAACCACTTTCCCATTTTCATAACATCGGTTTGCACTATCATCAGCAGGACTAACAATCACATCCTGCATCTCTATCCCTATTTCCAAATCATTACTCTCAAGCCCTGCATCACTCAATCGAATATCACAGGAAAATTCAATAGCAGGACATAATATCTTTGCCTGGTAATTATCTGCCAAAGCTACATCAAAGTAATTATCTGCTTCCGAATTTCCACTAAAATCCCGCTGATAGATACTTTTTAAACCATTTCCGGTGAATCTTACCACCTCGAATACAACGCCAGTATGATGTCCATTGGGAGTATCACTGACCGTAATTTCCGGTATTCCGTCACCGGTCACATCAGCAAGAATAATATCTGTCGAATGTCCCCATGCAAACGGAATAATTGTTTGAATATTATATGATTTTTTATTTCCGTAATCAAGAAGAACAATATAATTATCCGCCTGTGCAATATCTTCTGAAGTAGATACTACCAGAACGAGCCAACTACCTGAGGCATGTTCCTGTGTAGAATATCTATTACCTTCATTGAAGTAAAACTTTTCATAATCACAACTAACTGCCTGATCACTGCCGGTAATATTCCCTACTGAGAATCCAGAAATTTTTACCGGCTGCGAAAAACCAAGCCATGATAAATCAATCATATAGGCGGCATCATTATTCCGATAATCGGCTGGATCTTTTAGTGATATTTCTACCGTTTTGTCAGATGATTCTGGATTTGGAATCACAACCATGTCTCCGGATGTTAATGTTTGCGAATCAAATGAATCTTTTTTAGGCTCTTGCTCCTGTTGCTCAGGCAACACCAAAGTCTCTTGCAAATTGGCGTCCTTCGTTATGCTCTCTGTACTCAGATTGCTATCTGTAGATGTAACAGGATTTGCATCATCAGCACATCCTGATAGTAATATAAGGAAAAAGGTATATAATAATTATCCTCTTATTCATAATGCTCCTCCCCATATTCTATATCTCTAAAACTATAATCTTAACTATGCTCTATAATCAACATTGCCGCATCCCGATCTCCCTGATACTTACACTAGTTCTTTTCTTGTTCTAAAAGTTCCCTTATCTTAAAAGGCCCATCTATGCCCTTCTGGTAAACATTCATCGCATAACAGTTCTCCGTTCACAGTGGCACCATTTGTCAGTCCGGCTATAGAAGCAGGTTTCTCCCGATCCGTAACCCAATTGTCACACCGGCAGCACTTTCCGCAATTCATTTGTGTTGGGTCTAATACCGAAAAACAGCTGCAATTCCATTCTGCCTTATGTTTCGCATCAATCTTTTTCCAGCTATTTTTAGACAGTTTCTTGAAAACATTATCATTAAATACTTCCGATTCATCTGATCCAGTAAGTAAACCTTCTTCCACTTCAATTAAATAGCTCACACTAAAAAGTACTGTTTTCAAACTACTTCTCCTTCCATTCTCAAAAAGCTATTAAATAAAAAATAATGGCATTCCTTTTATAGTAAGAATTATAAACAATATAAAATTTGTAAACGCAGTAATACAATAATAAATAGATTTCTTTTTTGACGAAATATAAAACCACAAAGATATACCAGTAATCAGTAAACATCCCGCCAGTTCCAGAATTATATGTATTTCGGGATAAACCATTGGTACAAGAAAATCCGGCGGGAACCATTGGTTATAAACACTTGTGTCATTGGAAACACAAACATTAACAATTGAAAAAAATATACACCAAATAATAGTGCAACAAATACGAAGCAAGTTTACTTCAATTAAGTAATAAAAAAGAGATTTTATATGATCATGCTGGTTGATCCTTCTTATCCAGTATATTAGACAAAAAAGGATACTTTCAATGATTAAATATGGTAAGAAAAATTCTTTCCCTAAGATAAGTAATCCACAAAAAACAAACATCAATAAATGCAATTACTTTTCACCTCCAAATGTTCAAATATGGGTGAAACACCAAAACAATTTGCCGCATCATTCATCCGGCAGAAACAAAAAAGCATAGGTATTATGACCATAAGCGAAATTTGCTTCTCCTCGCAATTTTCCGGTTATATTTCTTCCGGCTTAAAACAAAACAAGGGAAATCAACAACTGGTGCCGTCGATTGCCGTCATTCAGTCTTGTTGATTTCCCCCAATGATTTAGTTAGGCTTTTTTAATTGCCCCTCCCGGTCTATATTTCTTGTTGTCTCGACAATATATATCGGACGGTCTTTTAGTTCACTGAAAAGAATTGCGATATATTCTCCGATTATTCCCACCATTATAAATAAGGTTGCGAACATAAAACAGATCAAAACTACGATAGTAGCATAACCACTTGGTGCCCCTCCTCTTGTGATCAGGGTGTAGACCATTACAATAACGCCCAGCAAAGCTGCAAAGATACCTGCATATATCCCCAGCCTCAAAGGCAGATTGGAAAAGCACATGATTGTGTGCATGGACAGTATCAGCAGCTTTTTAAAGCTGTATTTACTGCTTCCTGCGGCGCGTTCATGGGCTTCATAAGCGATTGTGGTACGGGGGAAGCCGATGTTCTGGACGTAGCCGCGCAGGAATCTGACTTTTTCGCGGTAGTTATGTTTCAGGATCTGAGCCGCCTGACTTGATATGACGAAGAAATCGGAGGCGTTGGGCTCGAATTTCACTTCGGATAAACGATTGATCAGCTTATAAAACGTATTTGATGCAAGGTTTTTAAACAGGCCGGCGGAGGTGTTTTTGGTTCGTACCATGTTAATGATTCCGTAGCCTGCTTCGAGCTTCTCAATAATTTCAGGGATGCATTCGGGGGGATGCTGAAGATCGGCATCCATACACAGAATTGCATCGCCTGTGGCATAGTCAATCCCGGCGATCATGGCGGCTTCATGGCCAAAGTTCCGGGAGAAGCTGATCAATTTTGTCTGATCATCCCGGGCGGTTATTTGTTCCAGCAGCAGACGGCTGCCGTCACTGCTGCCGTCGTTGACAAACAGCAGCTCATAATCCCAGGCTGATTCCTGGAGAATCGGTTTGATCGTCTGATAGAACAGAGGCAGCGCCTGCTCTTCATTATATACGGACACTACCACTGATAATAGTTTTCTCATATGATCTCCTCGTCGTATATCTGAATCTGCATGGATGAATGAGAAGGTTCCCGCTGCTCCTTCGGCGGCAGGGTCATGTAATCGCCGTAAATCCAGGTAAGTACTTCATGCCAGTTTTTCGGCGCCATCAGTTTTTTGCCGCAGAAATCGAGATCAACGGTTTCTTCGCACCACTCTTTCTGAAGTGTTACATAAAGATAGTCAGGCTGGTAGTTGCTGTAGTAACGCAGGTTACTGCGGCCTTTTTTGTCTTTAACGGCAACTTTCTTCTGCAGAGTATACAACAGCTTCATCGGAACCAGACGTCCAGCCGTGGCCAGAGTGCCTACCGCCAGCTTGTGAAACAGGCTGTATTGGCTGTAATCCAGCCGATAGCGGTGTCCCATTGCCATTCCGTAGATAATTTTATGAAGCATCAGGGTCATCGATGATGATCGGGGTTCGGCAGGCAGTTCATCGATGATAAACAGGTCAACCCAGAGATGGTTGAGCTTGCCTTCATAGTACTGCATCTCGTCGTTGTCTTCATGGGTCTTGCTGTTTTTGTAGATAATCCGCGGGGTAAAATCATAGAATGCAGTTCCGTTCTTTAAGTCCTGGGGCATCAGCAGCTGCATGTGCCCAGGCAGCTCACGGCGGGCCACTTTAGCAAAAGCCTCATAGTTGTTTCTGGTAAATGCAACGTCAGCATCATCGTCCCAGGGAACAAAGCCGTTATGGCGTACTGCTCCCAGCAGGGTTCCGGCATCCAGCAGATATTTGATTTTGTACTTGCGGCAAATACGGTCAATTTCCGTCAGAATACTAAGGTTTGCCTCATGGACTTTAGTCAGGTCATATTGCATCGAATTACGCCCCTTTTATTGTTTGATCGCTTGATGTATCACATCAGCCATATGGTCAATCATTGCATCGGTCATTCCCGGATATACGCCGATCCAGAATGTGTCATTCATGATCCGGTCAGCGGTCTGAAGACTTCCCACAATGCGATAGCCTTGCTGCTCCCTCCGCATCTGGTCAAAACAGGGATGTTTGGTCAGATTGCCGGCAAACAGCATCCTGGTCTGAATCCCCTTTGCTTCAATAAACTGTACCACCTGGTTGCGGTCAGTACCTTCTTTGCAGGTAATCAGAAACCCAAACCAGCTTGGCCGTGAATCCGGACAGGGCTGCGGCAGGATCAGCTGATCCTGAACGTCCTCAAGGGCCGCATACAGACGGTCAAAATTATGGCGGCGGCGTTCTACGAAAGCCGGGAATTTCTCCAGCTGGGCACAGCCGATTGCCGCCTGCATATCAGTTGCTTTGAGATTATATCCAAAATGTGAGTACACATACTTATGATCATAGCCCATAGGCAATTCTCCATATTGCTTATCAAACCGGTGTCCGCACAGATTGTCGCGGCCGGACGGACAGATACAATCCCGTCCCCAGTCACGCATGGAGCGGATGATTTTGTGGAGCAGCGGATTATCCGTATAGACAGCTCCGCCTTCGCCCATCGTCATATGATGCGGCGGATAGAAGCTGGAAGTACCGATATCACCGATGGTGCCAGTGAATTTCTCTTCTCCACCTATCGTATAGCGACTGCCCAGGGCATCACAGTTATCCTCAATCAGCCACAAATTGTGCTGCTCACAAAATGCTTTAACCTGCTTTAAATCAAACGGGTTGCCCAGTGTATGGGCGATCATAACTGCCCTCGTCTTCTCTGACAGAGCCGCTTCCAGTTGATCTGTATCAATATTATACTGTGGTATCGTTACATCGGTAAATACCGGAACTGCTCCATATTGGATGATCGGGGTCACCGTTGTGGGAAATCCGGCAGCTACGGTGATTACCTCATCGCCCGGACGAATCTGGCTGTCACCGAGAAGCGGTGAGGTTAACGTCATAAAGGCCAGCAGGTTCGCCGATGAGCCTGAGTTGACGAGGGAACAGTAGCGGATCTGCAGATACTCCGCCAGTTTTTTTTCAAATTCATCGGTATAACGGCCTGATGTCAGCCAGAATTCCAGTGAACTGTCAACAAGATTGACCATCTCATCGGCATCATATACCCGCGAAGCATATGGAATCCGGTCTCCCGGCTTGAATTGGGTTTTTGTTTCTATATGATATTTTTGACAGTAATCAGCTACCAGATCCAAAATCTCCTGTCTGGCCTGCTCCTGTGTCTTTTCCATGAATGTCCTCCTTTAATACAAGTTAATCTGTCGGTCCATAACTGCCAGCATATCTTCCCCAGCTAGATAAGCTTTTGACCATTCAACAGTTTTCGTCAGCGCTTCCTCAATATGCCAGCGTGGCTGCCATCCGAATACCCGCTTAATTTTAGAACAGTCCAGCTTTAAAAAGTTCGCTTCGTGGGGACCGCCGTCATGCTGGTTGACCCAGGCTGCACCATCCCCCCACAGGCTGCAGAACAGGGTCACCAATTCACCGGTAGTGACACAGTCGCAGTCGTCTGGTCCGACATTATAATATCCCTGATAGCTCTGATCCTCGTATTGCTTCCGGGCAATCATCAGATAAGCATGGAGTGGTTCCAGAACATGCTGAAACGGTCTTGTCGAAAATGGATTGCGAACCATAATGTCCTTCCCGGCCGCTGCTGCCCTGACGCAGTCCGGAATAATCCGGTCATTGGCAAAATCACCGCCGCCAATCACATTGCCGGCACGTGCCGTAGAGATCGCACAACCTCCTGCCGCGAAAAAAGACTTCTGATAACTGTGTGTTACCAGTTCTGAACAGGACTTACTATTGGAATATGGATCATATCCGTCCAGCGGATCACACTCCCGGTATCCATACTCCCACTCTTTATTTTCATATACCTTATCGGTAGTTACATTTATCACCGATTTCACGCAGGGATTGTTACGAACACATTCCAGCAGGTTAACGGTGCCCATTACATTCGTTTCATAAGTATAAACGGGATTCTTATACGAATCCCTGACGATCGGCTGAGCCGCCAGATGAAACACCAGCTCCGGCTGGACACGTGCAAATACTTCCGACAAATGTTTCAGATCGCGGATATCTCCGGTCACGGAATCCATCTGATCAGCCAGTCCCACGGTCCCAAACAGCGACGGCTCGGTCGGGGCCGGCAGTGAATAACCGGTCACCTGTGCTCCGGCAAGGATAAGCATACGGCTCAGCCAACTGCCTTTAAACCCGGTATGTCCGGTTACCAGTACTCTTTTACCTCTGTAAAAATCCATATGTTCCATTATCACTACTCCCATATCTTCCATGGTGCCCGGCCAGTCTGCCATAAGTCTTCCAGCTTTTGCATCTCTCTCTGGGTATCCATACACTGCCAAAAGCCACTATGATAAAATGACTTTAGTTCACCTTCTGCTGCCAGCTTCTGCATCGGTTCCTGTTCGAAAATAGTACCGTCATCCTTTAAATAATCAAAAATCTCCGGATTCAGTACCATAAAACCACCATTAATCACAGCCCCGTCATTGTCTGATTTTTCCCGGAAGGCATGAATGGTATTATCCTCGCTGATATCAAGAACGCCTTTCTGCTGACCAATATTGACCGTAGTAATCGTGGCATTCTTTCCATGGCTGCGGTGGAATGCTTCCAGTTCCTTCAGGTTGACGTTGCAGACCCCGTCGCCGTAAGTCAGCATAAACGGTTCATTACCGATATAAGGCTGAATCCGTTTTACTCTTCCGCCGGTCATGGTATATAAACCGGTATCGACCAGGGTTACCTTCCATGGTTCCGAATAATTATTGTGCACTTCCATCTGATTATTTGCCAGATCAAAGGTAACATCTGAAGTATGAAGGAAATAATCAGCAAAAAATTCTTTAACCACATACTGTTTGTATCCCAGACAGATCACAAAATCATGAAAACCAAACTCAGAATAGTATTTCATAATGTGCCACAGTATCGGTCTGCCGCCAATCTCTATCATCGGCTTTGGTTTTAAATGGCTTTCTTCGCTGATCCGGGTTCCCAGACCACCTGCCAGAATTACTACTTTCATTTTAATTCCTCCATCTGTCTATTCTCTGCCGAACACATTCCATTTCTGTTCTTTTAAAATGGTCAGTGCCTGACGCACCTTTGCCCCGCTGTCCTCTTCTTCTCTCCGGTAGTCAAAGATCCCTCGCAGTTCATCATCACTTAACTCTTCAAATCCAAGCGCCGCCTGTGCAATCTTCTCTACATATTCTTCACGGTAAGGTGCCTTCTTCCATTCCTTCCAGTTGGTATATCCGTGCCCGCAGATCAGGCCGGCACAGAATACAGCGGCCAGCAGCCTGATCCAGACAGTACGCATCTGTTTCCACAAAAGCCCCAAAGTCAGAACAATACCGAGAATTCCTACCTGGTACTGCAGTGCATAACGAGAACTCATGCCGTAATCTTCTTTTAAAAAAATGTAACGTGAAACCAGTATAATCGCATGATTTCCCATCCCCGCAACCAAAAGAATCAGTGGCAGGATTGTCTTTTTATAGAGACCGTGGCACCAGTTTAAATACAGCGCCAGGACGTACCCGGCAGCAATGAACAGACCGATTGCATAGACCATTCCGTCTGTTATCATGCCCTGCGTCACCCATTCCTTCAGGCTTTCTTCACCGATCAGCATGGACGCCAGTGATTTCAGCAGAAAACGCAGGAAAAATCCCGGGTCGCTGCTGACTGCTGCTTTGAGGGTAATATCAACTGCTCCGGCATGATCCTCAACCGCATAGGAATTGCTCCATAAATACAGGAACAGCGGAAGCATCACACTGATGCAGCCAAACAACCAGAAGCGGATCTGCTCCGTCAGATTGCTCAGGCGGGTCAGGTTTTTATGTTCCTCTTTGTCCTGGTACAATTCAAAGATTTTGCGTGCTGCAATTGCCGTATAAAAGATAATAATCGTTGCCGAATAAACGGCACAGTAGGGGCCTGCCACGCCCAGGGTGATCAGCGTCGGAAGCAGCCATAACACCAACTTGTCCCGATTTTTACCCATCCCGCTCACCACCCGGTCAATGACTATGTAGTGGTAGTAGAAAAGGGCAAAAGCCAGAAAATGTCCCCAGCCGGTGCCATTGGTCAGCATCTCCCACTTGTTCAGGCCATATAAAATCACCATCAGCAGCAGATACCACCCCAGTCCCAGCCTGCGCCTGCTACAGTAGCCGGCCAGCACAAAGCCGGACAATCCCAGCCCCAAAACACCCAGAACCATATCAAACGTAGTGCTGTACCCGAAAAAGGTCACATTAATAATTCTTCCCAGATAATGAACAGGGATTCTGGTCAGAACATCCGGAACCAGAAATTTTTCCGGATTCCAGACATCCGGCAGATAGGAATTGACTAGCCGGATATAGTCCGTATATACAATATTACAGGTTGCTGCCTTAATGTACCACAGGCATAACAGTGTTCCCAGCAGCGGGATCCCATAATAAATTAATCGTTTCTTATTCATAATGACCCTTCCTGTAGACTAAGTTAGCTATCGTGATAATACCACAGTTTCTTTTTTTCTTCAACCTGCCACACTTAGTCGGCCTTCAGTTCAAGCAGTACCGCGAGCTTATATTCTCCTCTCTGCTCCTGGGCATCCGGAACAAAGAAGTTACTTTCAAACCGGAGTGTAACCAGCTCATAAGGCTCGGCCTGCACCGATGTAGTGACCTGGTTCTCATTCATTCCCAGATATGTCACCGGATTGCCATTTACATAAATGCTGATCCATTGTTCCTGCCCCAGATCCTTCGGATAATCAAACTGCAGCTCAATCACGCCGCTGGAACCAGCCATTACCTGTATCTCCGCCCGCTCATCCAGCCAGCCATCCGCATAATAACCATACAGCGCCCGGCATTTCATTTCCTTTACTGCCTGGGTGATATCCTGAAAGCTGTTTAATTGTGGTTCTTCCCGTAAAATCAGCATATCCTCAGTGACCAATCCGATATCCCGGATATCATCAATAGGAACCACCTGAGTGCCTGCTGCTTTTCGTTCGCGGTCAAACACTTTAAAGAATGTCGCCGCGGTAAAATCACTCATCTCGTATGAATTGCCGATAATGTAAATAGTTTTGCCAAAAATATCATCATTATATTTGCCATATGTCTCTTCCGCCAGGGAATTGTAACGGCTCTGATCCGGCCACAGATACAGATTCAGGTACGTCCCACGGTAGTGCATTTCGACCGGAATCATCAGCAGAATATAAATGCTGACCATCGCCAGATATGGAAGCGCATCCATCCAGCGTCCTTTCTCCACAATGCCTTCGGTGAGAACCCCGTAAAGCCAGGCCAGATAAAGCAGAGCCGCAGCAAATGATACATAGACCCAGCGCATTTCTACCCGGATCGTGACACTGGAGCTGACGATACAACAAGCGATAAATCCAAGGAACAACAGGCTGGTGCCGATATAAGGTGCGCACTGTTTTTTGCTGCGGATTATTTTAATCAGTAATGAAAACAGTAACATAATCAGCGTTAAATCAGCGATTCCAATCAGAATCAATACCCACAGCGGAGATTGCCGGAAGTTCTCGCCATTCAGATAAGCCGGTCCGGCATTGATGCCAAACAGATAGGCGACCTGACTGAATGCATATTTGATGGCGGTACCAAAAGAAAAGGTATCTGCCACATCGGTACCACCCGTCCCCGCCGGAGACAGACTTCCAATGGTAAAAGCCCGGATCAGCTGTACCAGACCAAAAAATAGGACAGGTGCCCATAAAAGTCTCCACTTTTGTTTTCTCCGCATAAATAATACCAGAAAGAACATCGGAAACAAAACCATGTAACGTTCATGAACAAAACATATGCCAAAATAAAGAATACAGGCCCACAGATACTTTTTACGTTCGGTTCCGGTACTTTCATTACAGCATTGATATAGAAGATACAGGATTCCGACGGCCATCCATAAAGCGATGGTTTCCATCAGTCCATATACCTGTCCGACCTGATAATATGCCATTCTTGAGGCCAGATAGCCAATGCTTAGAAGGATTCCGACATACACGGACCGGCTGAGCTGCCTGGACATGCGGTAGATGGTAAAAGCCACCCCTGCATTTAGCAGTATATTCAACGGTACAAACCATTCCACGTGATTCCCAACCACCGTCATCTGCATCCAGGCAGCCAGATAATATATAAAACGGAATCGGGTGCTGCCCACCGGAAAAACGTATTCAAGAAAGGTTTGTTCCCCATAGCACGACCACAAATACAGATCGTCCATGTACAATCCCTTAATTTCAATTCCTTTGTTAATCAGAAAGGCAAATCCTACCAGCATCAGTGCTGCCAGCAGGTCATCTTTTCGTTCCCTTATTTTTTCCATTGTTTTCTCCTTACGGATGTTGAATATAACGCTCATCGAACGTTTCCAGATTAACTTCCGCGGTGCTCTGATCCGGATCGGAATGGGCAACCCGCATAATCAGATTACCATTTTCATCCCTGACATCATAAAGCCACCCTTCCTGTATCAGCGTTCGGATAATCTGATAAATCCGGACACTGGTATCGACATATTGCTGCTCCATATAGATATAATCAGTTTTTGCATAATGAAGATATTCCAGAAAGTGCTCTGCATCTGATACCACTACCGGGTTGCCCCAATATCCTGATACATCTACATAGGATTGGACATTACAGGGAAACGTCAGAACCCGGGGATGTTCCCCCAATGCAATCACTCTGGTATCCGGATCAGCGGCCAGCTCATTCCAGATCTCCCGGCAGCCGAGACCAGCATGCTCTTGGCGGTATTTTTCGGTATGATTATAATATCCGTTATTGCTGATCTGAACCGGACTAAAGCCCAGAGACCAGGACCAGTTGGTAATACAGCAGAGAACCGCCGCATAGAACCACGGTATCAGCAGCATCCCCGCCCCCGCTCTGCGAAGCGGCTTTGCCCGGCTGTCCAGCCAGACGCCTCCGCCGATGATCAGAAGTGCATAAAACAAAATATAATAATTTCCATCGATCTGATACAGCGAATACAGACTTAACAGATTCACGAACAGAACCCCGGACAAAACCATCGCAAGGTAGCTGAGTACCGGACTGGTCGGACCGCTGTTGCTGCGCTTGCGAAAACACAGGAGCAGGACCAGAAAAATCAGCGGGAAAACAGTACCCCAGGCAATTATGACATGAGCCATATCGCCGCCTTGAGGATTCAGTAATATGCCATACAGCCGTTTTATATAGAACCCGATTTTTTCTCCCGCCGTCATACTGCTCGCGGCCGAAGGGAATGCCGATGCATAAAAAGGATATTTAATCTGAAATCCCAGCTTCTGGAAAACCTGATAAAAGACTGAGGTCACCGGAATCCCTACCAGTTTCATGGTTCTGCCCCAGATACCGGCAAGTGCTGCCGCAGCCGCAGCCACCAGCCACCAGCGGCGGTTGTCTGATCTGATGTATCGTATCGCGTGGCCGCCCTGGTCTGCCGGCTGACATCTGTCCCAGGCCAGCCAGATCAGGCTCATCCCGACAAGTGCTGAAGAAAAGACCAGTGCCGTCGGCTTCATTGTCAGACTGATTCCTGCCGCCGCCAGGCCAAAAGCCAGATGCCCCATCTTCCGGTCACGGATAAAACGCAGCATCGACTGAAGGATCAGGATCTGATAAAACAACGTCAGGATATCAGCCTTGGCTGTTATTGACATATTCATAATTCCCGGTATTGCCGCCATCAGAAACGGTACTCCGATGGCCCGCTCCCTGTTCATCCAGACGGCTGCTGTATCCCGGGATGCCAGTAATACCAATACCGCTGCCCACAGATTAAACGCGATCGGAAAGCTGTAGGAGGGCAGCCCGGTCAAGGGCAGAGTTAAAACCTCCCATCCTTTGGGATAGGTATAAACGACTCCCAGAGTACCAAGATTATCATAGATACTGCTGCCGCTGTCTAACATGACGGCAGAACGTACCCCATACCAGATACTGTCGAAATCTACAGCCAAATTCATTCGTCCGGCCTGCAGCAGGATCAGCGTCACGACAGCCGCAGTCACAGCCGCGGCCAGCAGCCGGCCGGAGCCGGTTTTTATATTCTGCTTAGCCGCCTGAGGCACCTGTACGCCCAGCCGCCGCCACCAGAACATTTCGTAAACAACCTGAATCACTCCGGTCACCAGCGTCCAGATCCGCAAATTCCTGATACTTCCCAACTGCAAAAGAGACAGCAGGCAGAATATCAGGATCACTGCAATCGTACCGATACAAAATTCCCACGCAAGTCCCAGTTTCACCTGCTTCAAAATCCGTCCGGCATTGCGTCCGGTCAGAATCAGATAGCCGATATATACTCCCGCCAGCAATACCGGCAAGAATATTTGATGCAGCCAGCAAAATCCGGCAATCAGCACCATACAGCCGACTATTCTCCGCCGGGTACCTGATTCATGAAAAAGAAACAGGAATAACAGCAGCCAGATGATACCAAGCTCCATTATCATAGCTTTTGTCTCCGGCTGTCTGATATGCCAGGACAAAATTCCTGTTCCGATTAGTTTGATATATGAATAACTGGTAATCACAATCGTCAGAATCGCGGCCAGACTAATGGCCGTTTTCTCCCATCTTGTCATCCCGGTTACTCCTTTCCTGTTTTAGTCGTATGCATGATACGCCTTTTTATAAAAAAACATCAAGATATGAACAAGCGGCCGGGGCCACATCTTTTCATACATCAGTGTTTCTTCTTCCACCCGCCGGTGGTTCTGGATGCAGGCTTTTGTTGCCGCTTCTTCATGAATCCGGTAACGGATCAAAGGCTTCTCCACGCAGAAAAAACGTCCCGGCGCCTCTGCCAGCTTCCACATCGTATCCCAGTCAAGGGCAAATTCATAAGGCGAGTTAAACAACGGCTCCCCTAGCGCTTCCTTATCATAAGTACAGGAAGGACAGATGATCGAGTTGCCAAATCTGAGCGGCAGTTTCTTAATCCACTCTATATGTGACAGGCTGTGAAACCGCAGCGGTATCCGCAATACATGCTTTACAAATTGTACGGCTCCCGGTTTTTGAGGTTCCTGATCCTTTAAAATGGCACAATCCGATGTAAATACTGTGATATCAGGATATTCTTCCCAGCTTTGCCGGACTGTCTTCAAATAATCCCGGTGGTAACAATCGTCCTGATGGGCAATTGTTACCAGCCTTGTATCAGCCTTCTGGTAAGCAAAATTCCAGTCATCCTGAATATGGCTTTTGCCCTGGCGGACAAACAACGGCAGCTCATATACGTCGGCCAGCGCCCGGATATACTTGCTCGGCGTCGAAGTACAAAGGATAATATCAGCAGGAACCGACTGACGTTTTAATGATTTGATACAATCCTCCAGATATGGAGAATCCTTATAAGCACAAATGGCAAACGTATGACTAAACATATTCTTTCCTCTTAAAAGAAATAATCTTCCAGCATCAGGCACAAGGTATGGTATATTGGAAGATGCAGCTCCTGGATTTTATAGGTCTCCTGCTCCGGCACGATTACCGCTGCATCACAGCCACGACCCAGGGCACCGCCGTCTTTGCCGGTCAGGCCAATGGTCTTCATCCCTTTTGCTCTTGCTGCAGTGAGTGCATATTCAATATTCTCGGCGTTTCCGGAGGTAGATATCCCCAGAAACACATCTTTTTCACAGCCATATCCACATACCTGCTGTGCATAAGTCATCGCTCCGCTGACATCATTTAAAAATGCTGTTGACAGAGCCGGATGGCCGGTTAAGGCAATCGCCGGAAGTGACCGCTGTAAGCGCTCTGCCAATTGTTCTCCCAGAACCGGATTAACCCGAACCAGTTCCTCCTTCAGTCCGTCCGGCAGAGGACGCTTCTTCTCAAAGCCTTTCATCAGTTCACCGACAATGTGTTCGGCATCAGCGCAGCTGCCCCCGTTTCCGGCAATCAGCAATTTGCCGCCCTGTTCAAAACAGTTCTGCATGATCTGATATACGGACACGATTGAATCCTGAACCTGCTGCAGCACAGGGTATCGCCGGATCAGCTCTTCTATCCTTCTATTCTCCATGTTCATTCGTCTCCTTATCAATAATGAATCTGGCGGCATCCACAAGTGTTTCGGCGAAAAAGTCATACATCCTCCGTTTCTCCTGCTGCCGGTGCTGGGCTGTCCCATAACCGGTTCCAACCAAGATGGTATTAATGCCGAAATTGCGGCCAGCCTGGGTATCAATCAGTTTATCACCGATCATCCAGGAATGCTTCTTATCAACAGCAAAGCGCTGCTGTGCCTGCTCAAACATCCCCGTATCCGGCTTCCGGCAGCGGCACTCCTGTCGATAGATCCCGATACCATGTTCGGGATGATGCGGACAGTAGTAAAATGCATCCGCCTGTACTCCGCAAAGGTTTTGCAATTGCTGATTCAGATATTGATGCAGGATTTCCACATCCGCTTCGGTGTAATACCCTCTGGCCACGCCGGCCTGATTCGTTACAATAACAATATAAAATCCGGCATCCTTTAACATCCTGATTGCATCCGGCACTCCGTCCAGCAGCTGCAGGTCTTCTTTGCGGTAGAGATAATTGACTTCCCGGTTGATCGTGCCGTCCCGGTCCAGAAAAACAATCCGGTCAGTCTGATTCCCGTCCTGCTTATTAAAATTCAAACCGATACGCTCCATTTGGCATCTGCACCTTTACCTGTTCATAATCCCAGCGTTTTTCATTCGACACCCATGACTGGGCTCCTCTTAACTCGAAATTCCAGTCGGTCAGCTGGCCGCCGGCCGCTTCCATCCGAGCCGCCACCGTATGCTTTACATTGTATGGACAGAACATCAGCAGGTAACCGCCGCCGCCTGCTCCCAGCAGTTTGCCGCCCAGAGCACCGGCACGTATTGCCTCTTCATATAGTTCATCAATCTGCGGATTGGTAATCTTGCTGCTCATACGCTTCTTGCTCTGCCAGCTGTAGTCCAGCAGCTTGCCAAAGCTGTAGAGATTGCCTTTCAGCAGCTCGTCCTTCATTGCATACGCCAGTGCCTTAACCTCACACATGGCATCGAAGGCATCCTTTTTTTCGTAGTTTTTAACCTGGTCTTTGATGATATTGGCCGATACATGGATATTGCCGGTATAACAAAGCAGCAGATTATACTGCAGTTCGTGAATAATATCTTTTTTAATCCGGAGTGGATTAACAACGACATTATTCCGTCCGTGAAATTCGATAAAATTGAAGCCGCCAAAGGTCGCGGCATACTGATCCTGATAGCCGCCATTGATGCTCAGATCTTCCCGCTCCACCTGATATGCCAGGTCAGCCAGCTGATAGCCATCCAGCGTGGTACCCTTCCAGCGCGCCATTGCTATCAGAAGTGCTACCATAACGGTCGAAGAAGTACCCAGCCCCGATCCGGGCGGGGCATCGCACTGCAGATAAACTTCGCAGCCCTTTTTGATATCCATCGCCCGCAGCGAGGCGGTAACCAGATCCAGTCTGCCGTCGTATACATAATTTTCGTGGGTGTTATATTTTACTGTCATATCAAAATCGAGTGAATTGACAATAATCTGATCGTCCTCTCTGGGAACAATCGAACAATATGCATATTTATTAATCGTACTGCCAATGATTGCACCGCCCTGCTCCACGCAAAATGGTTCCACATCTGTACCACCGCCGCCGAAGCTGACACGCAGTGGTGCCCGTCCTCTGATTACCATGATACGACTCCTTTCCTGACATCCTCGATAAACTGATAGTAAGCTTCCGGTACTCCGATATCGATAAAATATCCGTCATTAACCATACCGCCCAGAGCACACCCCTGGGAGAGCCACTGTGGGATCATTTCGTTTTCCAGAGAGACCTTTCCGGCCGGAATCTCCTCTAATAACGTGCGGTTCATCAGATAAATTCCGCCATTGATTGTCCCCGGCTTCTGTTCTGTCGTCTTTTCATTAAAAGCCGTCAGCCGGTCATCTGAAATAACAGCCTGTCCATAACGTGATACATCAGGTACTTCTCTCACAACCAGAGCCATCTCCAGTTCCCTGTCTTTCATCAGCTGGATCAGACGACTGTAATCAATCTGGTAAAAGGTATCTGCATTCAAGACAAAAAACATATCATCAGTGATAAAGGAACCGGCATTTTTGATTGCGCCGGCAGTACCTAATAGTTCTTCTTCATACGCATAATGAATCTTCAAATGACCATCCCCGTCCGGCAGCGGAAAATCGCTGCCGTCCCGAAAGTATTCTTCGACCATAGAACCTTTATATCCAACTGCAAAAATAATCTCAGTCACACCATACCGGGACAGTTCGTGTACTACATATTCCATAAACGGCTTGTCGTCAATCAGAGCCATCGGTTTTGGACGGTCATTGATTACACTCCGCAGCCTGGTTCCCAGACCGCCTGCCAGTAGTATTGCCTGCATGTCATTCCTCCTGTGTATCTATATCAGGTATTTTTTGATTTTGGCACATAATTATGTAGATTATAGCATTTTCTGTTGTAGTAATCTACAAAATTAATAAAATCGTAACTGTTGAGGACGGGGATCTTCTTGAATGTCTAACGCCATTATGTTAGAATCCCTTTGATTTCAATTCCGACACTATTTGCACAAAACATTCCACCACATCAAAGCCTTCGTAATCTTCTCGTTTCAGATCGATCACATCACCATGCGAAATGCCCCTGTGCTTTCGGCTGTTAAACACTGCCTGAAATTCTCCCCACCTGGCAGAGTCCACGCTGACCAGACCGTCATTGGCCCCTTCAAGCGGATAAATAATCAGATATGGAAGCCACAACAGCGGATCACTCAGCGCATCCTTCATGACCGAGGTATAACTCTGATAATATACCCCGGCGGCATCCGGAATATCCTGGTTAAACTGTCTGCTGGTAATCGTCGAGAACTGGCGGGTTGCCGTATAAAAGTCCGGTCTCCTGTCGCCGAACCGCCGAAAGGCTCCGTCAAATAACTTCGCCACAAACCGGTACAGCCAGTCCGGCAGGTGGCAGGCGTGATCGACAAACCGGCAGCCATGGTGCGGGGTATTAACCGTTGTCAGGGATGCCACACAATCGGCAATGCCCAGCTTACTGATTGCATAACGGGAATCCAGACCGCCTTTCGAATGGGCAATGATATTCACTTTTTCACAGCCCGTTTCTGCCATGACACTCCTGACCTTATCACGAATATCTTCCCCATTATCGGCAATTGTCCCCATCGCCTCCTGATTCCCGTAATAGACGGTTGCTCCGTATCTGACCAGTTCTCTGGGAATTCTGCCCCAGTAATTAAAATACTTCAGATCCCGGAATCCAATACCATGTACCATAATCAGCGGATACTTCGTTCTGCATAAATCACTCTCAGCTCGAACCGTACGCACTGCCTCTTTATAACAGGCAAAATCATATTCCGCCAGCACCAGGCGTCTGGCATAGAGCAGCACCAGCAGATTGACACCCGGGATCCACATTGCCAGCAGCATCAGAACCCGGGTTCTGACCCGAAGCCTTACAGACAGCAAAAACATTCTGAGAATACCGTTCCACAGGAGGAGGAAACATATGGCAGCTGCATAGACGGCACTCCCAATCAGTACATGCCGTTCGGGATGATACCTGTATCGCCCCAGCCATAACCGGCTGTAAAACACTGCAAAAATAGCCCCCTGCAGCACAAAACCGTACAGCGAACAGACCACCAGCACCGTACCGCCCCTCATGGCATTCAGTCTGACGCCCGGACTATCCTTCTTTTGGAACGGGAGAATATTAAGGTACAGCCAGCTGATAAAGACACCACACAATATAACGACTAAAACAGCATATGATCCGATACCGCCGTATTGTCCGTATTCATGCAGATACAGCATACACAGTAATGGTATATTCGCAAATACCGGAAGCATAAGAGCCATCCATATGTATTGAATCAGGCGTTTCCATCTCATTGCAAGCTCCTTTCCTTTTCTGAATTTGCTTGTCTTTAACAAACTCTACGAACCGTCGATTGAAAAAGGAATCATTTACCCCTATTATTAATTTGTCACCCCGTCAATTATACTATAATATGAAAGAAAGGAGCAACATAATGTGTAAGTTTGAACCTGTTGATATCAAAAACTGGCCAAGGGCACAAGCCTTCCATTATTATACACAAATGGCACCTACCACATATTCCGTTAATGTTAACATGGATGTAACTATCCTGCGGGAAGAACTAAAGAACAGAAACCTTAGATTCTTTCCTGCTTACCTTTATCTGGTCACAAAAGCAATCAGGACGCTCCCGGAACTGCGTACTGCTGTCAGGGACGGAGTCCTCGGTCACTGGGATTCATTAACACCGGCCTACCCCCAGTTTCATCGGGATGACCAGACCACCTCTCTGCTCTGGACCAAATACCATGACAACTTTTCCATCTTTTATGACCGCTATATTAAAGATACCACAAAACACGGTGAAAGTCATGGAATCCTGTCCTCCAAAGGCCTGCCCCTGCCTAATTCCTATATCATCTCCTGTATTCCATGGTTTTCCTTCAACAGTTTTGCCCTGCACAATCATGGCATCAAGGACTACTATCTGCCCAGCTTAGAGTCCGGCAGATTTATAAAAAATCCAGATAATACTGTAGCTATGCCGCTCTCTATAACAGTCCATCACGCCACTACCGATGGGTTTCATTTAAAACAATTTTTTGAAGAGCTGCAGCATTCTATGGATGTTCCTTTAAGCTGGTTACCAGAAGAGAGCCGCATTAGTGACTGGGGGAAGTGAATCGTACGTACAGGAAGTGGCTCCGTTCTTTCACCAGAACGGAGCCACTTCCTCTATCTTATCCATTTCTCCGGATCGTTCATACAGCTTTGTAAGAAATAATCCTGCATTCAGCTTTTTGCTGGCATTACCTTCCGAATTAACCGATAAGGCCAATCAGGGACAGTCCTGCGAGACAAATAAATGCTACAATACCACCGATTGCATTTGTGGTAGTAAAGTATTTCAATCCCTGCTTGGTATCAAATCCATAGAGCGATGTGAAAATCCAGAAGCCGCTGTTATTTATATGCCATCCAACCATGGACCCGGCTCCGATTGCCAGAGTTGCCACTACCGGGCTGATTCCCAGTACGGTAATCAGTTCAACCATCAGTGCTGCTGCTGTCATGGAAGCAGTTGTCATCGATCCACAAACAGTCATCAAGATTGCTGCCAGCAAAAACGGTACCAGTAAGCTCGGGAAATTTGTTTCTGCAATCGCATTACCAATAACTGAAATCGCTTCATTTTCACGAAGGATTCCGCCCATTGCTCCGCCCATTGCGGTAATCAGCAAGGCACCGATAGCAATCTTAAGCGCACGTCCCACCCAGTTGCCGAAGACGATCTCGGTCCAGCTGCTGGCTGCATTTAATTCCTCTGCGCCACTGGCTTCATTTGCTTTGGTAATCACTTTGTCTTTTCGCCCGAAGACCAGCAGACCCAGGGCAATAATACCACAGAACAATGCCAGAATTGTGTCACCAATAATACCAAAGAATGTGTAAGCGCCCGTTCCTTCTTCGACGATCAGCTTACCGATCGAACCGATTGCGATCATAACTGCCGGAAGTAATAACGGTACAAACGACATTGCCGCACCTGGTGCATTCTCTTCTTCAATCAATAATGATTCAACCGAAGCGGTATCGTCAACAGTTTCAATGCCTTCTGTATATGCCGCAAGCGGCTCAATATATTCACCGCGGGCATAGACCGGTGCCAGAGCCAGATAACATACTGCAAATGAGACAATACTGCACACCAGCCCCCACAGGATTACCGCGCCGATATCAGCCTGCAGCATGACCGCCACCGCCAGTACTCCTGGTGTCGGCGGTACCAGACCGTGTGTCAGGGTCAGTCCCAGATTCACAAATGGCGCTACCTGAGTCATACTCATATTCTTACGCTTTGCCAGAATTGCAGAAATCGGGGCATTCAGAATAATTGCAATATCTCCAAATACCGGAATACTCATAATAAACCCGGTTAATGACGGGGCCAGTTCAAGTCGTTTTCCCCGGAATAATTTAATAAAGAAATTTACAATACTGGTAGCGGCTCCGGTATCAGAAATACCGGATGCTATCATCGCACCAAAGATAATCATGATGCCAATACTTCCCAGTGTTGAACCGAAATAGCTTTTAATTGATGCAAAAGTATCAACCAGTGGCTTGCCCGATACCAGTCCAATAAATACCGCTGTAATAAAAAGCGTCATAACCGGATGCATCTTAAATTTTAAAGTCAGTACCGTTAAAATAACAATTGCTGCAACCAGCATAATAATAAATGTTGTCGGTGACATACCTTTCCCTCCTATATACCTTCCACGATAGCTTCTATACATTGATTTCGCTGCAAGACCTGCTTCATTGTGTTATAAGCTGTATGAATAACCCACTCTGGTTCCCGCTCCCAATACTCCGGATTAAATGTTTCAATTGAAACCATTCCGTCATAGCCAGTTGCCTTGAGATTTTCCAGAAAATTATCGACATCGACAATCCCCCGATCCGGGAAACAACGCTTATCCTGTCCCCGCTGCGGCTCTGGTACATCCAGTCCGCTCATCAGATGTACCGCAAAGATTTTTTTTACATCCACCTGTTTAATTTCTGCAAAATCATTCGTTCCATGATTCAGATAAATATTATAAGAGTCAAATACAAACCCGACATTGGGCAGATTCACCTCACGGACGATTGCATCTGCCTCGGATACCGTTCTGACACTGCTGCGGTCAAACCCTACCAGTTCAAAGCACAGCTTGATCCCATATTCATCAGCCATCAGCCCGAGCTGTTTCAAAATACGCACACAGTTTTTCCGGGTTTCTTCCGGATTTCCGATAAACGGACCGCCTTGCGGGTCCCGCTGCAGCGGCGGAACAATAATATAATGCCCGCTCCCAACCGCACGCCCCACTTCACATCCCAGCTTAAATTCCGCCAGAAGCTCTGCCTGCCGCTGCGGATCATCCATTTCGCCAAGAAATTCCGGATACAGATACAGTGCATTGACAGCATGCGCCTTTATACGGCTGGCTGCGAAGAACCCGGCCAGTTCTGCCACCGTATGTTCCTTTAAATAATCCTGCAGCATGTCCATGCGGATTTCAATATAGTCAAACCCTTCTTTCTCACATAGTTCCAGATCCTTCACAAGGCTGGAACAACCTTTTGCAGTTGCCTCATTGTAGGCTATTTTCATCTTTGCATCCTTCTTTCAATAACATTACTTTATCGGAAATTTGATAACGCTGTTGCTTTCAGTGGCCCGGTAAATACCGGTAAATATTTCTACTGTCTTCCGGCCTTCCCGCACTGTTACCAATGGCTGTTCTCCTTTATGGACTGCATCAACAAAGTCTTTGATCTGTTCCTGATGGTAATAATACATAGAATCCACACTGTTAAAGAATTCGGTATCTTCTTTTTTCCAGGTCTCCAGCATTTCGGCCTCACCTTCAACTGTCCAGATATCATTGTATGGCGCCTCTGTAATCGTCGACATGCCCGCAACGAACATAGCTCCTCCATCCGTCTGTACACCGATTCCGGCACCGTTTTCACCAAAAATATGTACTTTTCCGTATAGTGCCGGATTCTGGCTGTTTGATACAACAATATTGCCGATTCCGCCATTCTTGAATTTGATCACGGCTGCCGCCGTATCTTCCACTTCAATATATGGATGGTTAAGGTTTTTCCAGACTCCATATATCTCATCCACTTCACCCATGTACCACTGCAGCAGGTCGATCTGATGCGGCGCCTGATTCACCATAACTCCGCCGCCTTCGCCGGCCCAGCTGCCCCGCCATGGATCACTTTCATAATATTTTTGATCGCGCCATCCCAGCATGGTTACCATCCCAAGCACCGGCCTGCCGATCTTGCCATCTTCGATGGCCTGATGCATCCGCATGCAGGGGCGGTAAAAACGACGCTGCACCATGGTTCCGATCGTCACATGATTGCGATCCCCTGCCTCGATAATACGATCGCAATCCTCCAGTGTCGATGCCAGGGGTTTTTCAATCAGCACATGGCTGCCGCAGTCGGCTGCCATTACTGCCGCATCGGCATGCAACGGATGGGGTGTACAAACACTGACGATATCAAGATTGCATTCACGGATTATCGTCTCAATATTGTCATAGGCTTTAACCCCATATCTTTCTGCAAAAGCCTGAGCCCGCTCCAGATTGTTATCGCAGACTGCCGTAAACCGGCTATTGTCAAGCGCTGCGAACGCTTTGGCATGAAAATCTCCGACCTTGCCACAGCCGATAATCCCTGTTTTCAGTCGTTCCATTTTTAACATCCCCCTCTTGTTTTATCATTTCATATATCCGCCCTTCATCGGGCTTACGGCGTGTTCCGAATATATCTTCAATACTCCTGACTGATAGCGTGCCGGAGCCGGATGCCATTGCTGTTTTCTCCGGGCAAGTATTTCTGCTATTTCCGCCTCAGTTTTCAGCTCACCCCCGACACCGGCAATCCTTAATATCCGTTTCGGTATATCGATTTGTATCATATCGCCTTCTTCTACCAGTGCAATCGGACCGCCCACGGCTGCTTCCGGGCTGACATGCCCGATTGCCGGTCCTTTTGATGCTCCTGAGAATCGGCCATCTGTAATCAGCGCAATGGTCTTCCCCAGTTCCTCATCTGAAGCAATTGCCTCAGTTGTGTAAAACATCTCCGGCATGCCGCTCCCTTTGGGTCCTTCATATCTGATAAATACCGCATCACCAGGTTTGATATCATGGGCAATTACCGCTGCCAGAGCTTCTTCTTCACTGTCAAAGGGTCTCGCATTCAACATCGCCGTATGCATTTCTTTAGGCACAGCGGAATGCTTGACCACGGAACCTTCGGGCGCCAGATTTCCCTTCAGGATAGCGATGGTCCCATTATTTCCGATCGGTTCCTCAAAGCTTCGGATAACATCAGTCCGCTTCAATCCCCATGGCTTTAAATAATCCTCACATTTATCATAAAACCCATTCTTTTTCAGCTCTTCCAGGTTTTCACCCAGCGTTTTTCCGGTCACAGTCATGGCATCCAGGTGCAGCATCGATTTGATCTCTTCCATAACTGCCGGAACACCACCGGCATAATAGAAGAACTGTGCCGGCCATCGTCCGGACGGACGAATATCCAGCAGGTAATGAGCACCGCGGTGCATCCGGTCAAAGGTATCCGCATCAATCTCAAATCCAAACTCATGGGCAATTGCCGGAATATGCAGCAGCGAATTGGAAGAGCCTGAGATCGCCGCATGCACCATAATGGCATTTTCAAATGATTCCATGGTAACAAACTGACTGACTTTCTTCCCTTCTCTGGCAATCTGTACCGAACGCTTCCCGGCTTCATATGCAGCGATCTTCAATTCCTTACTGGTCGCCGGGAGTAATGCGGTTCCAGGCAGCATAAGCCCTAAAGCTTCCGCCATAATCTGCATGGTCGATGCGGTTCCCATAAAGGAACAAGCGCCACAGGAAGGGCAGGCATGATGCTTATAATAGGTCAGCTCCTCCCCGGTCAGTTCGCCCCGCTGATACATGGCCGAATAGGTGCCGATCTGTTCCAGTGTAAGCAGGTCCGGTCCGGCATCCATCACACCTCCTGTCACCACTATGGCCGGCATATCCAGACGGCCGATTCCCATCAGACATGCCGGAACCGATTTATCACAGCTGGCAATAAACACCCCGGCGTCAAAGCCGATTGAATTACCATGAATCTCAATCATATTGGCAATCATATCCCGGTGAACCAGCGAATAGTTAATTCCATCATGGCCCTGGGAGATGCCGTCACATATATCTGTGGTAAAATAACGGGCCCCCTTTCCGCCCTCTTCCTGAATTCCACGCAGCACTTCACTGATCAGCTGATCCAGGTGTGCACTTCCCGGATGACTGTCACCAAATGTACTCTCAACCATAATCTGCGGTTTTGCAAGATCCTCAACTGTCCATCCCATCCCTATCTTTAATGGATCATTTTCAGGTGCCAGTTCTCTTATCTTCTGGCTATGCAGCTTACACATATTAACTCCTCTCCTATACATCAGACGTCTTGTGTGATTTCATTATAACACACTCACTTTTTGCGTCAACTCATCTGATGTATTTCTACTTTTTCACTATTTTACTGTCTATTTTTTAGCTACCTTGTACACTTTTTAATTTTTTTCTTACTGTTTTTTTGTTTTTATCCAGTCATTTCAATGCAAAAAAAGAGAAGACGTCTGACGTATCAGTTCATCTCCACTTCCTCATTATTCTTCAGTTTTTTAATCATATTTCTGTTGAATGTCATATGCATCATCATCGCCGTCTTGGCTCCGATCGGATCTCGTTCTTTTATTGCATCTACAATATAGCGATGGGTTGTAATGGTCTCTTCCGTCAGCTTTTTATGCGTGACATTAACAAACATCATAACCGCAGTATCAATAATCGGCACCAGCTGCTCTACCACTTTATTCTTGGAACACTCGGCAATATAGGTGTGAAACTGAATATCCGCCTGGATATATGGCTCCCCCTGCCTGATCCGCATTTCCACCAGATTGCACAAAGCTTCCAGTTGTTCGATCTCATCATCTGTTGCATGAAGCGCAGCCATCTCGGCAATCCCGGGTTCCAGCATCATCCGGACATCGACCAGATCAAGTGCAAGCGACACCTTATCCTCAATTCCACTTAAGCCCAGCGGGTCATCTTCCGGATTCGAAGTGCTGGTAACATATGTTCCCGCACCTCTGCGTATCTCCAATACACCTTTTGAAACAAGCGACTTGACCGCTTCTCTGACGGTACTCCTGCCTACCCCGAACAACTCTCCCAGCTTAAATTCATTCGGCAGTTTCTGTCCTATGGGAACCGGCTCCGCCAGTATATATTCCATCAGCTGCTCCTCCACCTGCTGAGCCAGCAGACGGTTTTTAATGTTAGAAAAATCCTGCATTCCGATATCCTTTTCGCTTTCTTGTATTTCTTATTTATTGTACCAAAATATTCCCTCAAAAGCAATGGATCGCGCATAAACAGGGATTTGCAGCGGCACCGGCTCTAGGCTCACCGAAATCTTGATGATTTCTCTGATCCATCGCCTGGATTTCTGATCGGAATTCAGAAATCCTCCGCTGCAAATCCCTGTTTATATGGCTCTTTCTGGGTGAAAAGCAAGAGTAGACCTTGGTGGTTTTATAAAGATTCTACTGTGGCCACTACGTTTTCTACTGTGAAGCCGAATTTCTTGAAAAGCTGGTCGGCGGGTGCTGAGGCTCCGAAGCCGTGCATGGTTACATAGGCGCCGTCGAGACCGATGTATTTGCCCCAGCCGAAATCGCTGAGTGCTTCTACTGCGACTCTTTTGCGGACTTCTTTCGGCAGTACGGATTCCTGGTATTCTTTGGTCTGTTTTTCGAAGAGATCCATACATGGCATGCTGACTACACGTGCATCGATATTTTTATCTGCAAGTGCTTTCTTTGCGTCTACGGCCAGTGATACTTCTGAACCTGTGGCGATAATAATAGCGTCCGGAACTGCCTTGGAGGAGTCTTCGAGGATATAGCCACCTTTCAGGGCTTCTTTTGAGGAGCCTTCCAGCTGCGGGAGGTTCTGACGGCTCAGTACCAGAGCTGTCGGGGCGTCTTTAACAGTAGCTGCATGATACCAGGCGGCTGCGGTTTCAGTTGCATCGGCGGGACGGAATACGTTGAAGTTTGGCATTGCGCGCAGCATTGCCAGCTGTTCAATTGGCTCATGGGTTGGTCCGTCTTCACCGACACCGATGCTGTCATGGGTCAGAACGAAGGTCAGCGGCAGGTTCATCAGGGCTGACAGACGAGCCATTGGTTTAACATAATCGCTAAATACGAAGAATGTTGATACGTATGCACGCAGACCTCCATGCAGGGCAATTCCGTTGCCCATAGCTGCCATTGCCAGCTCTCTGACACCAAAATGGAGATTTCTGCCGTTATAATTTTCTTTTGAAAAATCACCGGCATCGTTCATATAAGTTTTAGTCGAAGGTGCCAGATCGGCAGAACCGCCGATCAGGTTCGGCAGAATATCCTTCAGACGATTAATCATCACACCGGATAAGTTTCTGGTAGCATCGGCCTTGTCATTGTAGGCCCAGAATGCTTCATCATCATACATTTTCTGAGCGGCATCCATATCATGATACTGCGCCCATTTTTCTTTCATGTCAGGATACTGTGCAACGTATGCTTCAAACAGGGTATTCCACTCAGCTTCGGCCTGAGCGCCCTGCTGAGCCAGACCTTTGTAATGATCATAAATATCTTGAGGCACATAGAAGTCATCGCATTTTTCCCATTCCAGGAAATGCTTCATCGCTTCCACATTATCAGCTCCCAGCGGTTCGCCGTGAGCACTTGCCTTGCCCTGTTTGGCCGGGCAGCCGTAGCCGATCATGGTTTTTACAATAATAAAGGATGGTCTTTCCTTGTCTGCTTTTGCTGCTTCGATCGCTTTTCCGATCTCAGCCAGGTCATTGCCATCTTCTACCGTAATGGTCTGGAAGCCAAATGCTTTCATTCTCATTTCAACATCTTCGGTAAAGGCAATATCAGTGCTTCCTTCAATGGAAATCTTATTGGAATCGTATAATACGATCAGTTTGCTAAGGCCCAGGGTGCCGGCAAGAGAAAATGCCTCTGATGAGATTCCTTCCATCATACATCCGTCTCCGCCCAGGGCAAAGGTAAAATGATCTACTACAGGATACTCTTCTTTATTAAATACGCTGGCCAGATGAGCTTCCGCCATTGCCATACCGACAGCCATGCCCATACCGGCTCCCAGCGGTCCGGTGGTGGCTTCAACACCAATGGTATGACCATATTCCGGGTGACCTGGTGTTTTAGAATCCATCTGTCTGAAATTAGCCAGATCTTCTACGGTCAGCCCATAGCCGAACAGATGCAGCAGAGAATACAGCAGCGTTGATCCATGTCCTCCTGACAGGACGAAACGGTCACGATTGGCCCATTCAGGATTAGATGGGTTGTGGTTCATCTGATGTGCCCACACTTCATATGCCATTGCCGCTGAACCAAGCGGAAGTCCGGGATGACCGGAATTTGCTTTCTGTACTGCATCTGCAGATAATACGCGGATCGCGTTGACTGCTCTGTTTTCCATTTTGCTCATAACTTATATCTCCTTCTTTTTGTTATATACATTCCAGACCGCGGCTGCGGTATTCTGACAAAGTTTCCTTTGATACATTTTCATCGGTAATCAACGTCGTAAATGATTCAATCCCACAGATATGATAGCGGGATACCGTATTAAACTTCTCAGGATTGATAAAACTGATCACTTTGCTGGAAGACCGGATCAAATTCTGCTTCACACTGACTTCCGCTTGATAAGGGATAGTCAGGCCGAACTCCGGATGAATGGCGTATGTCCCCACAAAGCAGATATCAGGGTGATAACGGGCTGCCTGTTCCGCCGCCACATCTCCCACAATCGTCATTGTCTGCTGCAGCAGGTGTCCGCCGATCAGAATCACATTGATCGCTTTGCCATTACAGGCTCCGGCAATCTGATAACTGTTGGTAATCAGTGTCAAAGGTAAATCATCAGGAAGACTCCTGACAAAGATGAGATTAGCACTGCTGCCGTCCACCGCAATCATCTGATCTTTCTCAAGATAATGCAGAGCCTTTCTGGCCATACGCTGTTTCCTGTCAACATCCCGGTTCTCCCGCTCCAGATAATCGACTACCGGACTTGCAACCGGCAGCGCACCTCCATAGACTCGCTTCAGCTTTCCTTTTTCGTCCAGTTCCAGCAGATCCCGGCGAATGGTATCTTCTGAAACACCAAGTTCCAGAGCCAGCTTACTGGCAATTACCTTACCGTCCTCGGACAACTTCTGGAGCAGCTTCTTCTGCCGTTCTTCTTTCAGCAAATCATCCCTCCTCCCAGACTTAAACTTTCGTTCATACCTGCATTATACCGCAAACTCGTGCAAAGTCAAGCATAAAATTTGCAAAGAGTCATTGTCAGAGGCAGGGAGGCAAAGGGCTGCAGTGTGGATCTACCGCTGTTTCGGAACGCAAAAGACTTTAAGAGATGAAAATAAGGCATTATGAATTTCCGTTCATAATACCTTATCTTTTTGCGAAAGTTTATACCGGGAGTTTGATAACTATTTTGGTATAGTGTTGTTCTTTTTTAGTATGGGAGATGGGTTTGTGGGCATCGTGGGGGAAGGCGATGTAGAACATACCTTCGGTTATCAGCATGGTGTGATCTTTTGGTCCATTCAGACGCTCAGCATCTTTTTCTTCGTTGTAGGGAATTTCAACAGACAGGTCGCCAATATCGGCCCAAGCCACTTCCTCACTTCCTTCTACAACAATCTGAATATCGAGATATTTGCGATGTGCCTCGAAGGTTCCTTCTTCAATGAATTTTGTCTGGCCCTTTTGGATCATGAAGAATCCGCCCTCAAAGGGATATTTGCCGATATCCAATTCCCTCCAGTTTTTAATAGCTTCCATCGCTGTCTCAAGGTGGTTCACCATATTATTATAAAACATAATATTTTCTAATTTATCTACTATCATTTCGTTTCGGACTCCTCCCCTATCTGCTTTGTGCGGCAGTGGGATTGTACAAACCGACTGCCTCACGTTTTGTCCCCATTACATCTGATTCCATAAAACGCATATACTTCACACCAATACGATTCTTATACGCATATACAAGATGAAGGTTTTCGTCCTCACTCTGGATCAGACAAGGATATTCGTACTGTTTATTATTGGTCTTGTTCTCATCACCGATAAATCCTTCGCCGCGCTCCATCAGCCGGATCATCGGCCAGGTTCTGCCATTATCTTCGGACAGAGCTATGGCAACCGGGCACCTGAGTCCGGGCCAGGCTGCTACCCCTGGTTCCGGATTGGGAGTGCTGGTTGGGTTATAGGCAACTGCGATGCGGCCGCTCTTTAGCTTGAGGGCACTGATGCTGGAGTTATTATTGGGCAGAACGGTTGGCTGCGGGGTACTCCAGGTGTCACCCCAGTCATTAGATTTGCTCATATATATGTAATCGGCCGCACGGCTTCTCATAAAGGCCAGCAGGTGGCCTGAATCCAGTTCTACTACATTGGCGTGGACACAGCCTCCGCTGTCCGGCATGGGAACGGCCTTCCAACTCATGCCCTGATCGTCGGAGATCTGAAAAACGGTTGGATCTCCGGCAAGTCCTTGTGCAGAGTCAGTGCATACCCAGTTACCGAAAATCCACCGGCCGTTTGCCAGTACCTGGATCGCCTGGCGGCAAAAGCTCCCTTCCCGCTCAAATAATAATTCTGCCTCCCCCCAGGTTTCGCCATGATCGAAGCTCTTCTGGAGGCGGATTACGGATGTAAACTGCATATTGTCTTTGCCCTCCATCCGATCGAGCTGCGCAGTATAGATCGCCCAGACTGCTCCATCCGGTCCATTAAACAGGGACGGATTTTGTTCGCTCCGTTTGGAATCGCAGGAAACAGGTACCGGGGCTTCCCAGCCCCGGGAGCCTTTTGGCAGCCTGGCGCAGACAATACTGATATCTGCACTTCCTTCAAAAGTTCCTGCGAACCATGCGCACAGCATGTCACCGTTCGCAAGTTCCAGCAAAGCCGGGGCATGGGCGGAGGCATATTTCCCCGGGGGAATCATTGCCTCAATTGTTCCCAAATCTTCATTTATATAGATTATACCATCAGGAGTGAGACCTGATAAATGTTGAAATTCCATTTAGATCCTCCTTTGCAGCCAGATTATGCAGTCTGCACTGCCGCACTTTTTGCTCTGCCCGCGTTAATTACCAGCGCAGCCACACCAATGATAATACCGATAATACTGGTTATCATTTCCGGGGCTATCAGCATCAGTGAAGCGGCCAGAAGAATCATCCGCTCTACCTTGGAAAGGTTACACTTAAAATATCCCGCAACCGTAATTGCCAGCAGATAAGTACCGACCAGAAGCTGTAATGCCCCAATTACGATCTGGACAGTAGTTCCTTCAAGCAGGACAGCCGGATTGTAGATAAATACAAACGGTACCATAAATCCAACCAACGCATAGGACATTCCGGTCAGGCCCGTTTTCATCGGATCTGCTCCGGCTATTCCTGCCGCCGTGTACGAAGCAAGACAAACCGGCGGAGTAATCTGAGCCATAATTCCATAATAGAACACAAACATATTGGCGCACAATGCGCTCACACCAAGGCTGCGGATAACCGGGACAAATAGGATGACCCCGACCAGATAAGCCGCTACGGTCGGCAGCGCCATGCCAAGAAGCATACAACCAAGCATTGCGATTAGCAGTGCCACAAACAGATAACTTCCGCCCATCGAACCAACCACCTTAGTCAGGTTGGTTGCCAGACTGGTCTGACCGGTTACCACATTAATAATAATACCGCAGGCACCAGTTGGAATGGCGATTTCCGCCGCCTGCTTTGCACCTTTCATGCAGCAAACTCCAAGTCCTTTTAAGTCCAGGAAATTCTTACGTTCATTTACAAAATAACTGACTGCATTGCACACCAGACAGGTGAAGATTCCCACCATGCCGGAACGCATCAGAGATGCTCCCCGGATAATCCAGATTACCAGCAAGATTGCCGGCAGCAGCAGATATAGCCGAGGCAGGATTGCCTGCTTTATCTCAATGGTCACATCTGCATTTTTATCGGCAGCAACTGCTGTTTTCTTCGCCAGCATTGACACCAGCATAAAAACCGCAAAATAATATGCAAATGCCGGCAGGATTGCTGCTTTAGCTACACTAAAGTAGCTGACTCCCAGCATCTCAGCCATTATGAATGCACCAACCCCCATAATTGGCGGCATAATCTGACCGCCGGTAGAAGCAACTGCTTCAATCGCACCAGCCTGCTCTGGTGTATAGCCAATTTTTTTCATCATCGGGATGGTCATAACTCCGGTTGTAGAAACGTTTGCTACCGCCGAACCGGATATCATCCCCATCAGACCCGAAGAAATTACCGCTGCTTTCGCGGGACCGCCAGAACTCTTATTGGAAAACTTCATGCCGACATCGATCAGCAGCTGACCGCCACCGCACTCGCTGAAGAACACCCCAAACACAATAAAATAAAATAGGCTGCTGGCCGATGTATACAGCGGTGTGCCGAAGACGCCGGCCTCTCCCATCGTCATCCCTTCGGTGAACTGCCGTACAAACTGTCCGATCGGCTTACCCTTTGTATAGAAGATACCCGGACAATATGGCGCCAGCCATGCATAGGCAACGAAGATCAAAATAAAGCATAGCAGGATACTGCCCAGCGTTCGCCGGACAGCCTCCAGCAGAAGCAGCAAGGTAACCACCATACAGGCAATATCCATGCCGGTAACCGGATCAATGTAGGCAACATGATCAAGCAGCATTTTATATTGAGTTACGACATAATAAAATAAAAATGCAATACCCGCATAGACCGGGATATCAAGAAACTTTAAATAAGACTTTGCATTAAGCTCGTCTTCGGTCGGAATCTCTCCGGCGGCTTCTTTTTTCTTTTTTATTTTATCACGGTATTTTTTGTCAGCCGGATTGTATAAGTAAATAACCATCAGGGCAAAAACCAGGTGCAAGGGACTTTGCAGCATAGGGGTCAGCTGCTTTACCAATGCCAAATACATCTGAAATACAAAAAATGCTACAGTCAGTACAATCGTAATCATTGTACGGGGAGTCACTTTTCTGCTATTCATATCGTGTTTCCTCCTTCAAATGTGGAATATCAGCAGAAGCGAACGGATTCGCTTCTGCATAAATTCCTGCAATTAATCACATGGATAACCCATTTCCTGGTAGTATGCTTTGGCACCTGGATGCAGCGGAACGCCGGTCAGCGTCATGGTACCAGCCGTCTCAGGATCAAAATAACTCATCGCCGCAACAGAATCTGCCAGTTCGTCTTTATGTTCACAAATTGCCTTCGTCAGGTAATAAGCTTCGGCATCATCCATTGTCGTCGATACCAGCACTACCTGCTGTGATCCCACGGTTTTAATCTCGGTATCCTGGCGGTTCCATGTACCAGCCTCAACCGTAACATAGTCATATCCCATTTCCACCAGCTTCTCCAGGGTACTGTCAGCCAGCTGGACATCATACATATCATGGGTCAGACAAAGTTCAGTTGTATTGGACTGTCCGGCTCCGATATGATCAATAGTCATATGATAGATATCATCCTGCAGACCACTCTTGATCGCATCACCACCGGTCTTTTCTACCACACCGCCCCATGAAGCAATATCATCAAAGGTTACACCCAGAGCCTCGAATACTTTTTCAGCACTCATTTCACCGAGAGTACCATTCTTTTTAATAACCATTTTGACTGGATATTTCTGCTCAACCAGTTCCTCCAAAGTGCTGATTCCGGTATCATCCACAAATTTCTGAGTAAACATTACATTGACAAAGTCATGTCCCAGGCCGCCTGCCAGGGCTGCTACATCTTCTGTCGGTGCATTTCCGAGAATCCCTTCTTCTCTGGACCATTTAGCCGGACCTGCATTTGACATAACCACATCACATTGCGAAGCTCCATTGACAATAATCGGCGCTCCGACACCACCCGGGGATGTTGTTGTGATGTTAATATTCGATCCATCCGGAAGCTCCTTCATCATCACACTCTGAAGCGCTGCTGCATAGTTATAGGCTGCGGTTCCCACATCCTGGGCCGCAAAGGTCAGATCCACCGCACCACTTAATTCATAACTTCCACCGGATACCTGCGCCGCCGCATCTGCTGCTGCATTTGCTGCCACCGTATCTGATGCAGTCTCAGAAGGAGCTGCCGCCGCCGGAGCTTCTGTCTTAGTTCCGCCGCAGGCCGCCAGTCCCACTACCATCAATGCCGATAAACTTAAAGCCGTTAATTTTTTAATGTTCTTTTTCATAAACCTCTTCCTCCACTTAATTATTGTTTTTTTGCTTGTTGCTTTTTGCTAAACGAATCCCATAATCAATGGCATTCATCAAACTCAGTTCACTTGCTATGCCAAGACCGGCCTGGTCAAATGCCGTGCCATGATCTACCGAAGCCCGGACAATGGGCAATCCCAGGGTAATATTAACACCCTCCACTGCATCCCATTTCTGTGCCTGCTGGTTATATACAAAACCGATAACCTTCAAGGGAATATGTCCCTGGTCATGGTACATAGCCACTACGATATCATACCATCCGCCTCTGGCTTTTGAAAAAATAGTATCCGGGGGAACCGGCCCGTCAGCATTGATACCTTCTGCCTTAGCCGCTTCGATCGCCGGAATGATTTCTTCCAGCTCTTCATTCCCAAACAGGCCATTCTCTCCACTGTGCGGATTCAGTCCGGCCACCCCCACGTTAGGAGACGGTATCCCCAGATCAAGACAAGCCTGATTGGCAATCCGGATCACTTCCAGAACTCGTTCTTTTGTTGCTCTGTCACAGGCCACCCGGAGCGGCACATGAGTCGATACATGAACGACCCGCAGGTTCTCATGCGCGAGCATCATCGTGTATTTTTTCGTATCTGTCAAATCCGCATATATTTCTGTATGACCGGAATAATGATGCCCGGCCAGATTGATTGCTTCTTTATTAAATGCGTTGGTAACAGTTGCATCCACTTCCCGTGCAAGGGCAAGTTCAATTACTTTCTTTACGTATTGAAATGCCGCCTCTCCAGCCATTACCGATACTTTCCCACGCTCCAGCTGCGAAATGTCAACCTGCTTCATATCAAATACGTCAATCGTACCATATTCAAACTTTGCTTCTGCTACAGCGGCAACAGCATTAATTTTCATATCCGGCATCCCGGCAATTGCCGCCGCTGCCTCCATCACCGCCGCATCACCGATTACAATCGGACGGCATTGTTGATAAATCTCCGGCTGTGCAAGCGCCTTAACCGTGATTTCCGGTCCGATGCTGGCCGGGTCTCCCATAGTAATCCCAATAATTAATTGGTTGTCCACGCTTCCTCCTCCTTTATTGTATCGATCAGTTCATCCCTGCCAATTGATTATCTTTAAGAACTTTCCGGATTGCCTCCACCCCTTCATCCGGCACCTGATTGAACGGTGCCCGGCAGTTTCCAACCGGATAACCAAGCAAACGTACCGCAGTCTTTACAATGGTGTTGGGATTTCCGTATTTAAAACAATTGCGGAAAGAACGGATGGCATCCTGGGCTTTTTTCGCCCCATCCAGATCACCGGCGATAAATCTATCATATATCGCTGCCATATTCTTTGGATATACATTGGCACATCCGGCAATTCCGCCGGCTCCACCGGCCAGCAGATTCCACAATATCAGGGAGTCATTACCCGACAGCACTGCAAATCCATCAATATCTCTAGTCTGTTCTATGTACTGAAGCATATTGTCAAAATTCCCGGAGCTATCTTTCGCGCCGACAATATTATCGATCTTTGCCAGTCTGGCGACAGTCGCCGGAGCCAGGGCATTACCGGTTCTGGCTGGAATATTATACAGGACAATCGGCATATCTACGGCCTCTGCAACCGTTTTATAGTGCTGGTACAATTCATCTTGCGATGCCGCTGCAAAGGACGGCGTGATAATCGACAGAATATCTGCCCCCAGATCCTTTGCCATCTGGGACTGACGAATCGTATCCTTTGTGCCGATACATCCGGTTCCGGCATAAACCGGTACCCGGCCATTCGTTTCTTCAATCACAATCCGAAGCACCTGCTCTTTTTCCTGCTCATTCAAGATATACCCCTCACCATTAGTTCCAAACGGAAACAATCCGTGAACTCCCGCTTCAATCTGACGGTTCACCTGATTGCGGAGCTCTGCTTCGTTTACGCTCTCATCTTCATACATCGGGGTAATAATTGGTGGGATAATTCCTTTAATCACTGTCATAGCTTCCTCCTTTAGATAACCTGCAGATACAATGCTCTGGCATCGTCTGCCGTTACTTCCCGCATATTATTTACCAACAGCCGCTGCACCGCCATACCGGAAGCGACCAGAATCTCCAGATCCTCACGGGGTACTCCATATGTCTGAAGACTTACCGGAATATCCAGATGTCTGACGATATCATCAAGGCGCCGGATTACCCATGCAGACTTTTCTGTTTCACTTAAGGTCCGGTCACCATCATGCGCCACCCGGTCATAGACCCTGGCAAAACGCTGCCGGCACACCGGTTCATTGAATTTCATAACCGGAACCAGCATCATGGCATTCGATACTCCATGCGGAATGTGATATTTTCCGCCCAGCGGATAAGATAATGCATGTACCGCTGTCGTTCCGGATGCTGTAATGGCGACCCCCGCATAAAATGCAGCAATCAACATTTTATTTTTGGCCTCCATATCATCCTGGTTGTCACAGGCCTGTTCAATGTGGTTCATGATCAAATCGAGCGCTTCCAATGCAAAAGTATCGCTGAATGGATTTGCTTTATTCGATGTGTAACATTCGATCGCATGCGCCAGTGCATCAATTCCGGTTGCCGCCCCAATACTGCGCGGCAGTTTCCTGATCATCTGAGCATCAAGAATCACTGCATCGGGAATCATCTCCGGATTGACAATCCCCACTTTCAATTCTCGTTCCGGCACTGCCACAATACTGTTAGGGGTCGCTTCCGCACCCGTCCCTGCCGTAGTCGGTATCATCAGGCTCGGCACACATTTCCTGCCGAGCAGCGGCTGCTCCAGTAAATCTCTGACACAATACTCATCGGTTGCCAGTATTGATGCCAGTTTGGCAATATCCATCACGCTTCCGCCGCCTACCGCGACAATATAACCAGCCCCCAGCTGTTTAAAACGATCAATCACCTGCTGTGCCTCATCACAAGTCGGTTCAGCCGGCAGCTCTCCCAATACCACCGTTTCCGCCCCGGTCTCTCTGATCAGTGCCAACGGTACATCGAGCAGTCCCGCAGCAATAATGCCCTGATCGGAAAATACCGCAACTTTGCGGGGATGCTTTCCTAATATGGTTTTTATCTGCTGCAGTGAATCCTGCCCGCTATAAACTGCCTTTGGCATTTTCAAGGTATAACTTGTCATCATAATGCCATCTCCTCTTCTTTTCCTGTTATCTTCCCGGCAAGCTCGACCAGCAGATCCTCGCCGCCAAATCCACCTGATTTGGATATCACTTTATAATCCCTGCCGTTAATTTCAAACTGAGAAAGCACTGTTCCGGGTGCCAGTTCACAGAGCGGAATCATTTCACAGACCGAGACCTGATTCATAAATCCCAGCAGAGAATCTCCTCCGGTAATAAGCACCGTATGCTCCAGTCCCGCCGCAATCAGCTCCTTCAGCAAAAGCCCCAGGACAGACGCAATTCTGATTCGCACCGTTTCCAGATCAATATTATGCTCCCTGGCATATGCAAGCGTATCCTGACCGCCAGGCTCATCATTGGTATCAAGAATACTGTATCTGGCCGCTGCTGCTTCACCGGTTAGCTCCTTGATTTTTTTCCTGCCTATTTCCGTATCAAAATATCCCGGCTCCAGCTTCTGCTGGGGCGTCAGGCGCATTCGCCCAAACCCCGCCGCTTCGGCATAATCCAATTGTTTCCGGGTGATCGGGTTGACGCTTCCACAAGCCACCAATAATTGAGGATTCAGGTCAAAACCAGCCGGGCCGGCTCCTTCCAGCCCCAGAAGCAATGGTAAAGTCTCTGCCATTCCGGCACAGCCCGCCAGCACAGACAGCTGCTTCGTTTCTGCCAGCGACCTGGCAAGCCGCCACAGTTCCTTATCGGACTCAGCATCATATACCGCCACCGTTGGATGCTTAGGGTCAGTGAAAATGATCCCGTTCTCTATCACAGCAACATCAACCTCACTCTGCTGTCTGATGATCCGCGATATATCAGAGCAAATTACCGGTTCAAATGGATCATTGCCAAAGACACTGTCTTTTACCGGGATCCCGTCTATGTAATGAATTCCACGCTTGGTTGTACGCCCCATTTCAGGGAATGCCGGCAGAAAATGGATTACCTTTTCTCCCGAAGCATCCAGAACTGCCGTAAGTTCACTACCAATATTGCCGCGCAGCGCCGAATCAGTCTTCTTATATAGATAGGGAACTCCTGCCTGTTTTGCCCGTTTTACAATCTGGCAGATCCGCTCATATGCTTTGTCTCCGGATATATGCCTAGTCTCAGCATCCATTACCAGCACCTGCGTATCCCTGGCCACCTCCGCAAAATCGTATTCATAATCTGTAACTACCCGAACCGATGCACCGCTTCTGGCAAATTTAACGCCCGTGTCTAATGCTCCGGTAAAGTCGTCTGATATAATTAATAAAGTTACCATCTTATCTCCCCGCTCCAAATAGTTTCTTTTTGAAACATACTTTTATACAATTCGATTGTCTGTTTGAGATGTTCTCTTGATTTTGTTTCATTCTACTAATATATTCTTTATTTTGCAATCTTTTTTATTTTATTTTTTGTTTCTTTTTGGAACATTTTTTATCGTTTAGTAGACTTTTGCTTTTTAACATGTTATAATTGTTTCATATTGAAACGCAGGAGGTAATAATCTATGACTGCACATAAAATCAAGGTTTTAGGGATAGCTCCTTACGAAGGAATGAAGACAATCATGCAAAAACTGGCAATGGATCGAAACGATATTGCTCTGGATGTGTTTGTCGGTGATCTGGATAAAGGTGTGGAAATCGCGCAGAGCAACTTTCACAGTAATTATGATGTTATTATTTCACGCGGCGGAACTGCCGAACTGATCAGCAAATCTACACGTATTCCGATTATTGAAGTATCACTTTCCGTTTATGATATTCTCCGGGCCATTAAACTGGCCGAAAACTATGCTGACCGTTACGCCATCGTAGGTTTTCCGTCCATTACGGGCAGTGCTCATCTGCTCTGTGATCTGCTGCAATATAAAATTGATATATTCACGATTCACAATCTGAATGAAGCCCAGGAAATACTGAAAGAATTAAAACGAAGAGGATATCGGATGATTCTGTGCGATATGATTACCAATACTACTGCTAAGCGCCTGGGGCTGAATGCGATTTTGATCACATCCGGTACCGAAAGTATTTCTACTGCCTTTGATCAGGCCGTAAAACTCAGCACCAGTTATTCTACTATTAAAGCTGAAAATCGTTTTCTGGGTGATATTATCCGCGGCGAAAACAGCCAGACAATTGTCCTGAAAGAAGATGGTGAAGTATTCTTCTCTACTTTGGAAGAAAACCAGCAGGCTCCCACCCTGGAACTTCTGCACAAGGAATTGCCGGCTGTCTTCCGCAATGAAACACATAAATTCTTTAAGAACCTAGAGGGCACCCTCTATGCCTTTACCAGCAGACATATTAAATTCGAGACCGAGAATTATGCAGCTTTTTACTTTTCATCTAACGCTGTGCCTCCAGCTATCAGCAAAAACGGCATCCAATATTCCAGCCAACAGGATGTTAAAGACTTCTTTTTCAATAGTTTTTATAGCATCACCCGTTTTGACAGCGATATGCAGACTACTATCGAGAATTTAAATCAGACCAGTTTTCCAGTTATGCTGTCAGGGGAATCGGGAGCCGGCAAAGAACAGGCCGCCCGGATGATTTATACTCAGAGCCAGCTGCGGACCAATCCATTGATCACCATCAACTGTGTCCTGATCAACGACCGCACTTGGAACTTTATCACCAATCATTACAACTCCCCGCTCAATGATAATAATAATACGATATTTTTCAAAGATATCACTGCATTGCCGGATAGCCGCCGCAAGCAGCTGTTGTCGATTTGCGTGGATATGAATCTGTGCAAACGCAACCGAATTATCTTTTCGTGCATCTGTCCGACCAGACAGGGACTGCCCGGGGAAGCCCTGGAATTTATCAACAGCCTGTCCTGTGTTACACTTCATCTGAAACCACTGCGGGAACGGGTAGATGAGATTCCAACGTTGTCTACTCTTTATCTTAATTCTCTGAACGTATCAATGGCCAATCAGATTATCGGTTTTGAACCTGATGCGATGGAATTGCTGCAGACTTATGACTGGCCATACAATTACACGCAATTCAAACGGCTGCTCAATGAACTGGCATTAATGACTGACACCCCCTATATCAGCTGTACTCATGTGGCAGAACTGATGGAAAAGGAAAAGGCGCACATCATTGCTCAAAATGTATCCGATCACTCTGACCGCATGATTAAGATCGATTTGAGTCTGACACTGGCGGAGATCAATCAGAGTATTATCCGGCAGGTATTGGATCAGTGCGGCGGAAACCAAAGCGGGGCGGCGAAGCGGCTGGGTATCAGCAGGACGACGTTGTGGCGGATGTTGCGGGAATAGGAGAGAAGGTATCGGGCTTTTGGTATTGCTTCCTATGCAGTCAATAGAGTAGAGAAATAATAGCTTGTATTATTTCCCTCTCATTGAACCGTACGTACGGGTCTCGTATACGGCTCTACAACTTATATTTCAGCATTTCTTAGATAATAATTTAAAGGATTGAGCAGACCAGCTCCGTCCT
>JBOFYZ010000004.1:0-35617 GCA_051654925.1 Lachnospiraceae bacterium
GTCGAAACCTCCTTGAAAAGTAATTACAATCAAGTGGCTTCGCCGCAAATTTTTATTGATTTGTCAAGCGTTTTTTGGAAAAATATGCAGAAATATTGGGGGTAAAGAAGAAAAGGAAACAGTGAAAAAAGGGCAGAAAATCGGGGCAGAATGAGTTTCTGAGACTGCTCTAAGTATACTAAGAGGGAATGCCTGAAACCTTCCAGATCCGGAGGAGACTGCATTCCTTAACTTATCTGTACACTGTTTCCGAAATGGGGGGAACCCGGAGCTTGAGGACAATTGTATTTATCGATCAGGATGTAAAGGTTATTGTTGGTGCGATAAAAGGTAAAGAAATTATCGTGAAGCAAACCTGCAGTGAACAGGCACCTTCCGGGAGTTTGTCAGATGGGCAGATTATTGCAGAGCCGGTATTTTCCAAATTCCTCAATAATTTTTTTTCAGAGCATCGAATTCCGAAAAACAGAATAACTTTAGTTCTTTGCGGATCAAAGGTAAAGACTAAAATACTGAAATGTCCACTGTTTTCTAAAATGAAGATATTGAAGAGTCTGCCGTCAATGTTAGAGCATGAATCGGGGAACCAACCGCAGGTTTATTCCTTTGCGGTGATCGGACAGGCTCATGACAGCCAGACGATTACAGCCAGTATGGTAAGCTGTAAGTTGCTGGCCCGCTGTTATGAGGTGGCGGTTACTATCGGCCTTAACGTTGAATCGGTGGTAGCGGCTGAAGCGGCAGCCGTTATGATCATGAAGCAACAGCCCGATTTAGACGGGAACGGTGGTATCGTACAGGTAGCGAATGGCGGGAAAACGCGAGATTTAACGGTGATTTTGGAAGATCAGGCAGAGTGGGATGGTTATGTGCCGCTGTTGGGAGCCTTGCTGCTGCCGGGCGGCAGTACGAATCTGCTGAATCAATGGAAATGCTGGATAAAATATAAAAAGAGGGTCCGGTCAACATTGTATTATCTGATCCCCGTTCTGATCAGTATCATTGTCTGCCTGGGAATTACTGTGACACTTTTGTTCACCTGGCTTTACCAGCTGGACCAGGCGGGTGAACAGCTGGTTTTTATGAACAATGAGATGGTTTTGTACAAAACGGCAGAGTATGAATGGCTGACAAAGTATAATAAACACCTGGATACTGTCATAACTATAATTGAGAAAACCAGAAAAAATCTCGACAGTTACCCAGTGATGACAAGTGAAACAAAACAGGTCGTCGAACATTGCATAGATGGTCTTGGTACTGCGATGGTTACAGAGTATCATGCAGATTCGGGGATGGTTCTGATTGATGTACGTCTGCAGGAAGCTGATCAGATTGACCAGTTTATAGAACGCCTGATTATGCGGGAAGAGACATTTAAACAACTTCATTATACTGATCTGGAATATGACCAGGAATCAGGCTGCTGGCATTCATTTGTGACCGGCTATCTGGTTCCGTCAGAGGTATCCAAAGAGGAGGTAGAGTTATGATAGCTTGAATGATGGATGACTATAAAATGTTACTGTCAGGCCTGGGAGTTGTTTTTGTAATCGTAATGTTTGGAAGTAACTTGATTGTTCCGCTATACTGCTCCAATGTGACAGTAAGTCAGAGTATGAAGGTCAATGAGGAACGGATGATCCGGATTGAACAGAATCTGAATGGCCTGGGAGCTGCCAAGGCGGAGCATGTTGAAAAACAAGAGTATCTGGCACGGCTGCGCCAAAGCTTTTATCCGATTATGAATGAAATGGATATAAACATGCTTTTTATTGTAAAAGCAGCAGAGTATGATCTGGAAGTTAAAGTACTTCAGGTATCGATAGAAGAACAGGCCACCAGTATTTCTCCTTTTTCAGGTGAAGAAAGAGCGGCAGGTAATCTTAGGCGGAATCCGGACGGTGTTCATCTGGCTAATGTAAGTATCCAGGTATGCGGAGCAATGGAAAGACTGGATTCACTTATGGATGACGTGGTACAGAATATGCCGGGAATATGGCCGCAGAGTTTTTCATGGCGCAGTGATGATTCAAAACCTGGGTCAGGTCAATGGATCTTGTCAATGCAGCTTAAAATGGGAATGGTCATGAAGTAAAATGAATAATAATTAAAAAAGGAGTGAGTTAAATGTCAAGAGTATTATTGATAAATGGCAGCAACCGTGAGCGGGGATGTACGTATACGGCGCTGTGTGAAGTAGAACAGGAATTACAGAAGGCGGGAGTGGAGACCGAGATTTATCAGCTGGGCAAGGAGCCGATCCGGGACTGTACGGCCTGCCAGGCCTGCAGCAAGCTATCGAAATGTGTGTATGATGACGACTGTGTTAACGAGCTGATTGAGAAGGCAGCCGCCGCCGATGGATTTGTGTTTGGTACTCCGGTATATTATGCACATCCCAGCGGCCGGATTTTATCGGTGCTGGACCGGGTGTTTTATGCCGGCGGTAAAGCCTTTGCGTTTAAGCCGGGAGCTGCGGTGGCCTCGGCCAGAAGAGCCGGAACAACGGCCTCTCTGGATGTGCTGAACAAGTATTTTACGATTGCCAGAATGCCGGTGGTATCATCCAGCTACTGGAATATGGTACATGGAAATACCCCGGAAGAAGTAAGACAGGATCTGGAAGGTTTGCAGGTTATGCGGGGGATCGGACAAAATATGGCATGGCTGATTGCATGTATTCAAGCCGGAAGACAGGTCGGGATCGGACATCCGCCCATTGAGGAAAAAATTGCAACAAATTTCATCCGATAAACAGGTGAGAAGAAACCTAGCTTAATAGCTGGGTTTTCTTCTCTTTTTGAATTGCAAAAATATTTTGAGAATATAGTTTAAATTTTTGATAATAAATTGAATGTGCCCGCATGGTTCTGTTGTTATAATGTGAAAAATTTATATTATTTAAGGAGCTTATTGAAATGATACGGGTTAATAATTTGCATAAAGAGTTTACGCTTAAAAGAAAAGGGGTAGGAATGAAACAGTCCCTAAAAAACTTTATGAAGTCAGAAATATATATAAAAGAAGCAGTGAAAAATATTTCCTTTCATATAAGAGAGGGAGAGATTGTTGGTTTTCTTGGACCAAATGGTGCCGGTAAAACAACAACATTAAAAATGTTATCAGGAATACTTTTTCCAACTTCTGGAGAAGTATCTGTTTTAGACTATACTCCATGGAAACGGAAAAATGAGTTTAAGAGACAAATTTCTATCGTATTAGGTCAAAAAAATCAATTATGGTGGGACCTGCCAGCAAGTGAGTCACTGTATTTGAATAAGTGTATATATGGAATTGGGGACGAAGAATATAAACAGACATTAAATGAGTTATGTGATTTGCTTCAGGTTGAAAAATTGCTGGATGTTCAGGTGAGGAATCTGTCCCTTGGGGAAAGAATGAAGATGGAATTGGTGGCAGCACTACTACATAAGCCGAAAATAATATTTCTGGATGAGCCAACAATTGGTTTGGATATGATAGCTCAAAAAAACATTAGGGATTTCCTCAAATATTACAACCAAAAGGAAAAGACTACAATCATGCTGACAAGTCATTATCTTGAGGATATTGAAAATTTATGTGAAAGGGTAATTGTCATAAACCACGGGAAGATTGTTTATGATGGACAATTAAAAACCATTAATGATAAACTTGCACAGAAAAAAATTGTCAAAATAAAAACACAAGATAACTATTTAAATTGCGACGATGATAGATGGAGTGTGAGGAAAAATGAAGATGGATTATTGACACTTGAGGTCGAAAGGGATGTTGTTCAGAAGGTAATTACTGAACTTTTATTGAAGTATGATATTAAAGACTTTTCAGTGGAGGATATCCCATTAGAGGAAAGCCTGGAACTCCTATATCGTTGAAACTATAGTAAATCAAATTAGAGGAAAATAGATATGTATAAACAAGTGTATATTTTGGGATTTAAGAAAACCTATGAGTATAGAGCAAATTTTTATATGAGCTTCGTAAGCGTAGTGTTTCCATTAACAATACATTATTTTCTGTGGTCCGGCCTTTTCAGTGCATCACGAAGTGGGATTGTATTTGGTTATACGTTTACTCAAATGATAGCTTATGCTGTGTATGCTTCGCTGGTAACAAAAATCATTTCCACTTCCTTCGTGTATGAAATAAACACAGATATAAAGGAAGGCGGTTTAGCAAAGTATTTGGTGAAACCAATAAGCTATTTTAAATATAATTTTATGAGTTATTTTGGAGAAAAAAGCGCAATCATACTGAGCTCAGTTATTATTATTATTGCTCTACGGATTGGGATTAGTGTTTGGGGGAGAAGTGCATTTGATATTGGGCAATTGTTTCTATTTTTTCTTTCGTTAACGTTTGGATTGGTTTTAAACTTTATTATATTTTATGGGATCTGTAGCATGGGATTTTGGATGATTGATGCTAATGGTGCAATTTTTATTACAACATTAATAGGAACTATTATAAGTGGCGGGATTTTTCCTTTGGATATTTTCAGCAAAGAGATCCAATTTATTTTACATTTACTACCGTTCCCATATACAAGCTACTTTCCGGTTTCAATTTTATGTGGAACCATTATAGGGCAAAAAATTATTGAAGGTTTTGCACTTCAAATTATTTGGATTGGATTAACACTTATGTTATCGAAAGCCTTATGGAAAATAGGCACTAAAAGATATGTAGCAGTGGGAGGCTGAAATGAGTTTAAAAGATTATTTGAAATTATATGGTTATTTCGTTAAAAACAACATAATTGCGCAGATGCAGTATAGAACAAATTTTGTTATATCTATTTTGACAGAGGTTGGCTTTGTATTTACAAAATCACTATACATTTTAGTGCTGTTTTCAGCCGGATTATCCATCAATGGACTCGAACCACAGCAAATGCTAATGTTTATTGGCTCATACACATTGATAACTGGAATCATGGATGCAGTTTGTTATCCAAACATTGTTGCAATACCTGATTATATAAGAACGGCATCATTGGATGTCATGATAACAAAACCGGTCAATAGTTTATTTATGTCGGCTTTCAGAAAATTTGATTTGGGTCTGGGTATTCCAAATGTAATTGCTGGCTTTATTATGATTATAGTTTCATGGATGTCATCTGGTGTTGCTGTTTCTGTACCTAATATTTTGGGATTTGCAGGCTTTAGCCTTTTGGGGTGTATCCTGACTTTTCCTATTCTAATCATACCAGTTACCTTTTCATTCTGGATGATAAAGTCGGATGCATTGTTAAATACAATATGGGCTATGTGGGATTTTAACAATATGCCTATGACAATTTATAACAAAATAATAAAGGCAATTGGTATTTTCGTTCTACCAATCTTTATGATAACAAACTTAGCACCTATGTATGTATTTGGAATATTGCCTCACATATATATCATATATTCACTTATTGCGATACCGATATTTCTTCTTGTTAGTATAAAATTTTGGGATTTTGCAATAAAAAGGTATTCAAGTGCAAGTAGTTAATTAAAAGACTGCTTTAGCAGCTTTTTGTATTGACTGGGGGTGTAGCCAATGTGTTTTTTAAAAACAGTTGTGTAATAATTTACACTGTTAAATCCAACTAAGCCCGCTATATCCGTTATAGAATAACTTTCATCACCTAAAAATTCCTGGCTTTTTGAAATCCTATATTTCGTAAGATATTCAAAAGGAGTGCAGGATAAGGTGCGTTGAAAAAGTCTATTACACTCGGCCTTGCTTATATTGCCGCTTTTCGCTATATCACCTAAACAAATATCGTACAAGTAATCAGAGTGAATGAATAGCAATATTTTTTCGGTAAGAGCTTCATCCCTTGCAGAAATTTTGAGATTACTAAAATGAATTTTTTGTACACTATCATAAATACTTGACCAAATATTAATAAAGTGTTTATGAATCTCTAATTCATACATGGATGTGGGTTGCATTAATAATTTGATGGCATTATTAAGTTCTTCTATTATGTTTTTACTGTGAGGAATATTGTCATTTAAGATAATAAAACCATTGGATAAAGCATTAACAACAGAAAGATAATATTTATAAAACAATATAGAATTGTTGTCTCCATAAATAAATTGTGGATCAAGGATAATTGTTTTATATATACCATTTTGATTGCTGGATTTTTTCATGCAATGAAGTTGATTTGGGAATATGATATATCCCTCATGTTCCCTGATTCTAATAACATCTTTTTGCACGAATAAATCAATGCTCCCGTTTTGGACAATGGCAAACTCCAACTCAAGTTGCCAATGCCATTCTACAGTACAATTGTCAAAATCGTCAATATTGTCATTGTAAAGTTCGCATGGAAAACCATATTTACCATAAGGAAAGACTGCCTGGCTGTTGTTTGAGATCGGAATCTTCCTCTTACTGTTTGATTTACACATAGAGTCACCTCTTTTTGGCAGTGTTAGATTAGTCAATAGCTCGATATTGGTATTTTACTATATATTCAGACGATTTTAAAGTGCATTGCAACATATTTTATCCGATAAAACAGGTGACAGATCAAGAATTCTGTGCTAATATAGGATCAGAAATTTCAGGAAGGGGTGAAAGGATGAGGAGATAATTCTTGTAAAGTAACTGCATGCTTTTTTTGTATGCCCATTTTGCAAGAATTATCGCTTCATCCCACTCCTTCTTTTTTGTTGCAGTAATATAATAATCTGCAGAAGAAGTATACCTTTGCGTAAAACAATTGTGGGAATTGGATTCTTGCAGTTGTTTTTTCGTTTAAGGAGGAATTGCAGATGTCATTAATACAGGTAACAGATTTGTCGTTTACTTATGAAGGCAGTTATGACCCGGTTTTCGAGCACGTGTCTTTTCGGATTGATACAGACTGGAGGCTTGGATTTACCGGGCGGAACGGACGTGGTAAGACGACGTTTTTAAATTTATTAAGAAAAAAATATGAATACAGCGGTAACATTACATCGGGTGTTCAATTTGAGTATTTTCCCTTTGATGTTTCGGCTCAGGATCGGATGACGATCGAGATTCTGGAAGAACTACAGGGGAATGAAGAGATTCCATTCTGGCAATGGAAGCGTGAGCTGTCCCGGCTGAAGCTGGATGAAGGCGTTTTTTATCGTCCTTTTAACACACTGTCAAACGGTGAACAGACAAAGGTTATGCTGGCGGCACTGTTTCTAAAAGAAGGACATTTTCTGTTGATCGATGAACCGACCAACCATCTCGATCAGGAGGCCAGAGTTCTGGTAAGCGAGTATCTCAATACGAAGAAAGGTTTCCTGCTGATATCTCATGACCGTAACTTTCTGGATGGGTGTGTGGATCATATGCTGTGTATCAACAAGACTAATATCGAAGTGCAGAAAGGAAACTTTTCTTCCTGGTATCAGAACAAGCAGATGCAGGATGAATATGAGCGGGGGGAAAATGAACGGCTGAAAAAGGATATCCGCCGGTTGGAACAGGCAGCCCGGCGATCCAGCAGCTGGGCCGATAAGGTCGAATCAACCAAGATCGGCAGAAATCCTGAAAAAGAGGAGACTTTTAAAGACACCCGTGCTTATATTGGTGAGAAATCGAGACGGATGCAGCAGCGCAGAAAGAATCTGGAGCGTCGGCAGGAACATGCCATACAGGATAAGCAGAGCCTGCTGAAGAATATCGAAGAAACGGCCGACCTGAAATTAATTCCGGCAAAGCATCACGCTGCCCGTCTGGTTACGCTGGAACAGGTGGTACCATATTATGACAGTCCGGTCTGTGAACCGGTCAGTCTGGAAGTAGCTCCGGGTGAACGGATTTTCTTACGGGGCAAGAACGGCTGCGGAAAATCCAGCGTTTTGAAGGCAATCGCAGGTGTGGATATCTGTGGCGAAGAGATTCGATATACCGGCCGGCTCAGTCTGGCCAGTGGATTAATTATCTCTTATGTTTCCCAGGACACCTCAGGGTTACGGGGCGGACTGCGGGAATATGCCGAGAACTGCAGGATAGAGGAGCATCTGCTGTATACCCTTTTACGCAAACTGGATTTCTCCAGACAGCAGCTGGAAAAGCCGATCGAGAATTACAGCGAAGGCCAGAAAAAGAAAGTGCTGATTGCCGGGAGCCTGTGTCAGCAGGCCCATTTATATCTGTGGGATGAACCGCTGAATTTTATCGATGTGTATTCCCGCATCCAGATTGAAAAGCTGCTGCTGGAATTTCAGCCGACCATGCTTTTGGTCGAGCACGATGAAGCATTTACAAAATGTGTGGCAACCCGTATAATACAGTTAACACGGCTGGACGGAACAAAGGCCTAAGAAGGAGCGTGGCAGTCTCATGGAATATATACCGGCGAAAACGATAGTTACAAAGACAAAATCCAATGCCTGGTTCGGCACGGATTACAATATGAATATTTACCGTGGCTGCAGTCATGGGTGCATTTATTGTGACAGCCGTTCTGACTGTTATCAGGTAAAGGATTTTGACCAGGTAAGAGCTAAGGCGGACGCACTCCGGATTGTCAGGGATGATCTGCGCCGTAAAGTCAGAACCGGGGTGATCGGTACGGGAGCAATGAGTGACCCGTATAATCCGTTCGAGAAGGAACTTTGCCTGACCCGCCATGCGCTGGAACTTGTGGATGCCTTTGGTTTTGGCATTGCCATTGCGACTAAAAGTACGCTGCTGCTGCGTGATACAGACATTCTGGGAAGTATCAGAGAGCATTCGCCGGTGTTATGTAAGGTCACTATTACGACCGCTGATGACCGGTTATCCAGACAGATTGAACCGGGGGCGCCATGTTCCTCGGAACGATTTGCAATGATCGCAGCACTTGCCGGACAGCAGATATTCTCCGGTATTTTGCTGATGCCGGTCTTGCCCTGGCTGGGAGACAGTGAGGCGAATATCCTGGGGATTGTGCGCCGCGCACACGAAGCCGGTGCCCGATTCATCTATGCAGCGTTTGGTGTGACGCTGCGCGGCAATCAGCGGGAATGGTACTTTGATCAGCTCAATCGATTGTTTCCGGAGCAGAATCTGACGGAACAGTATATTCGCCGCTTTGGCAATCAGTATCAGTGCCGGAGTCCCAGAGCGGCCGCATTATGGAAGGTTTTTGCAGCAGAGTGTGAGAAGTTTGGTATTTTATATCAGATGAAGGACATTATTCATGCTTACCGCAGGTCTTATGAGATAACCCAGCTAAATTTATTTGATATCTGAGAAGAGGAGCCGGAATGCAGATCAGAAAAACAACAATGGAAGATTTACAGGCAGTTATGGGACTGTATGAGAAAGCCAGACAGTTTATGCAGGAGAATGGCAATCCCGGACAGTGGGGGACGAATCACCCGCCCCGGGAAATGATCGTTCAGGATATTGCGGCAGGGCACAGTTATGTTTGTACAGCCGAAGGTGAGATCGCCGCAGTGTTTTATTTTGCCGTAGAACCGGAGCCTGATTATCTGGCTATTTATGAGGGGAATTGGATTAAGGATGGCCCTTATGGTGTCGTTCATCGGATTACAGCGCCCATGGGTGTAAAAGGAGCCGCCGGTTTTTGTCTGGACTGGTGCTTTCGGGAGAGCGGCGGTAATATCCGGATCGACACTCACCGCGAAAATATCCCGATGCAGCATTTGCTGGAGAAGCATGGTTATTCCCGATGCGGGATTATATATCTACAGGATGGTGCCGAACGGATTGCTTACCAGAAGACCTGATAAATATCCGGCCTTTTATGGCAAAAATATCTGAAGTGTGATATGATGGACATACATCGAATGAGGCTAGTGCATACCGTGCTAGACTTCATACGGAAGAGGAGGTAGAGATTATGAGCAGAATCATTACCATCAGCCGGGAGTTTGGAAGCGGCGGAAGAGAAATTGGATTTCATCTTGCTGAAAAGCTGGGAATACCGTTCTATGATAAGGAACTGATTTCCCTGGCAGCAGAAGACAGTAATATTGCTGAAGAGGTGTTTCATTCACACGAAGAGATGATCGCCGAACAGCAGAGGGAAGAACATCCATACGTATCGCTTCACGCATTCCCGTCTCTGTATGAAGTACCGGTATCCGATCAGATCTTTATGGCTCAGTCCCAGATCATCAAGAAGCTAGAGAAAGAAGGGCCATGTGTCATTATCGGACGCTGTTCAGATATTATTATAGAAGATGGCTTCCATGTCTTTATCTGCAGCAGCATGAAGCGGCGGATGGAGCGCATTATCAAGCTCGAAGCTGATGTTGACAGAAAACAGCTGGAGACCCGTATCAGGGGAATCGAAAAAAAACGTAAGGATTATTACCAGTATTACAGTGGCAATGAATGGGGGAACCCTAAGAACTATCATTTGTGCCTGAATAGCGGCAGACTGGGGATTCAAAATTGTGTGGATATTGTTGCGGACAGCCTTTCAAAAGAATGGCGCGCATAGGGTGATCCATTAATCTTGGTTGCGAAGTCCCTGATGAGTGGACTGTTTTGCATTTGCAGGACATTAACAGCTCTTATATTCACAATAAAACGTTATAACAGCAGCCGCAAGCTGTCTCGTCAGCGAGTTTTGCGGCTGCTGTTATAACGTTTTATTGTGAAATATTAGAGCTGTTTATGCTCCAAAACGGCAGAACAGCCCACTCATCTGCGGTTCGCCGCCCACCAGCCCCACATTCCCCAGGGATCTCCGTAAGTTAGCGACACCTTATACGCCAAGATTCTCACCGACGAGAATGACTTTGATTTTACCTGCTGGTCTGCTGATTCGGGTGCGGACCATGGCGGAGCAGATGCATCCGCTGCTCAGGCAATCGGAACAGGCGCCATTGACGTTGCAAGGGGTTGCGACATCAAAGCCCTGTGCATTAGTGGGAGCGGCCAGGTTACGTACACGTGATTCGGCGTCTGCGATTGTTTTAACGACTTTATTCATACCGGCCACCACAATGACGCTGCCAGGGCCGAAGATCAGAGCAGCCAGCCGGTTGCCGTGGCCGTCAATGTTGTAAAGCTGGCCATCTTCGGAGATGGCATTGCTGCTCATCAGGAAGGTATCACAAAGCAGTGCCTTCCGCATCAGTTCCATGCGCTCTTGTGGGGTGGCGGCGCTGTCACGGTCGATCACCGTATTCCGTTTTTTGACCTGCTCTAGTATGCCGAGCTGTGTCATGGTCTTGGAACCGCCCCAGGCAACCACATCGGTTTCGGGAATTAAGTCCAGTACCTGTTTGACGGCATCTTCACCGGTCTGGCAGTAATAAGCGTCAAAATGACGTTTTTTAAAGGCTTTGACTACGGTCGGTCCCAGCTTGTCGTAACGTTTTTCCATTGGTTTTGTGCGTATCTGCATATCTCATTCCTCCTATTTTAAAAAATTAATTTACATGTCCCCGCAAATATACAATTTCCTGTGCATAACCAGGCAATTCGTTTGGTGTTTCCAGATAAAAGGGCAGGTGCCGCAGGGCGGGATGGCTGACCACGCGAACCAGGGCTTCAGCCCCGATACATCCCTCGCCCAGTCTGGCATGCCGGTCTTTATGAGCTCCTAAAGGATTCATGCTGTCATTAATATGAACGGCTTTCAGGCGATTCAGACCAATCACCCGGTCAAATTCTGTGATCACCTCGTCCAGATGATTGACGATATCGTAACCACCGTCCCATATGTGACAGGTATCCATGCAGACTCCCATATGTTCGGACAGCGTGACCCGGTCCAGAATTTCCCGCAGTTCTTCGAAGGTTCGTCCGACTTCACTGCCTTTACCGGACATAGTTTCCAGGAGCACCGTAGTCTGCTGCTCCGGTGTGAGAATCTGGTTCAACATTTCTGCAATATAGGTGATGCCGGTTTCGGTACCCTGCTTGACATGGCTGCCGGGATGGAAGTTATAGCAGTTGCCGGGGGTACTTTCCAGACGTTTCAGATCATCGATCATAGTATCCCGGGCAAACTCCCGGAGTCCCGGATCCGCAGAACACAGATTCAGCGTGTAGGGAGCATGGGCTAGAATCTGCCTGATCCCATGCTCCCGGGCATAATTCAGATAGGCGCTGATATCATTGAGATCTAAGGGTTTGGCCCGGCTTCCTCTGGGGTTGCGGGTGAAAAACTGAAAGGTATTGGCATTTATGGTTACGGCATCTTTACCCATGGCAAGGTAACCTTTCGACGATGACAGGTGACATCCGATTGTTAACATAATATCTCCTTTCCTAAATTTGTAAATTCAATATATCTTAACCAAATGGAAAAGTAAAGAATTATTTTTAGCAGATTTATGATACAATAGGGCAGATATTATAAACAATACAGGAGATAAGTGATGGAGAGAAGAATAGCATTGCGTGGTGCCGCCCTGACCCTGACCGGCGGAATCCTGTGGGGGTTCTCGGGTACCTGCGCACAATTTCTGATGCAGACAAAGCATTTGACATCTAACTGGTTAGTACCGTATCGCCTGCTGCTGGCAGGACTGATACTTCTGGTAATATGTGCCCTGAAAAGTGGAACCGGAATTTTTGACATCTGGAAAAAGGATGCGCCGGGGATTGTGATTTTTGGTGTTTTTGGGATGAGCATGTGTCAATATACTTATTTTACTGCGATTGGTGCGTCTAATGCCGGTACGGCGACGGTACTGCAGTATATTGGCCCGGTATTAATTTTAATTTATATGTCGCTGCGGAATCGGCAGATGCCGGACCAAAAGGAGATGGTTGCTATTTGTCTGGCGGTGACAGGCAGTTTTTTACTGGCGACCCATGGTAATCCGGGGACGATGATTTTATCCCGGGAGGCTTTGTTTTGGGGGCTTTTATCTGCAGTGGCTCTTGCTGTATACACGGTGCAGCCGGGGAAGCTGCTGAACCGTTATGGCTCTGTGGTAGTCACCGCCTGGGGCATGCTGATCGGCGGCCTGCTGCTGTGCCTGATATTCCGTCCCTGGAATATGTCAGTGACTATTGATCGGGAGGTTGTGGCCGGAATGGGTGCTGTTATTTTATTGGGGACGATACTGGCATTTTCCTGTTATATGGAAGGCGTAAAATGTGCAGGACCCAAGAAAGCAAGCTTATTTGCTTCCGTTGAACCGGTTTCGGCAGCCGTGTTTTCCGTTGTCTGGATGAATGCCAGCTTTGTGGCAATGAACCTGTTGGGGTTTGTCTGCATTCTGTCAACAGTTTTCCTGCTTGCGGCGGAGAAGAAGGGGTAGTATAATGAAATAAAATTACATGAAATCGGGGTGCGATAAAATGAATCAGAATTTAAGTGTATTAGGAACTATTTGTTCTTCCTATGATTCTTATTTTGAAGCAGAAAAAAAGATAGCTGACTGTATTATAGAACGAAAGGAAGATGTTATCGATATGACCGTAGCTGAACTGGCTGCTGCCAGCGGAACCAGTGATGCAACGGTTTCCAGATTCTGCCGCAGATGCGGCTTCAAAGGATTTCTCCATCTCAAAATGACACTGGCGAAAGAAGTGATGGAGGAGCAGGGCAAGGGGATTCAGATTTCCAATGATATTGACCGTGGTGATATTGCGCAGTCCCTGCAGAATATTCTGGCCAATAAGGTGGCTGAGCTGACTCAGACGGTTTCCATGATCAATCCTGAGCTGCTTGAAACGATCCTGGCATTGCTGGAGCGCGCAAAAACCGTACAGGTGGTTGCAGTTGGCAACACGGTACCGGTAGCGCTGGATTTTTCATTTAAGCTGAATCAGATCGGGATACCGTCGGTATCCGGGACGATCTGGGAGACCCAGATGGCATATACGTTGAATCAGAATAAAGATGATGTGATTGTAATCATCTCCAACTCCGGTACTTCTAAGCGTTTACTCGCTTTAATACAGGGCGCCCAGGAAAATGGCATCCCGATTGTTGCCATAACCAACCGGCCGGAATCTCCGGTGGCACAGCAGGCAGATTATCATCTGACAACAGCAACCCGTGAGAAGCTGCTGCTGGGAGAATTCTGCTTTTCGCGGGTATCTGCCACGATGGTAGCAGAATTGCTGTATCTGTTTCTGGCTGTCAGCAAGAATGGTGCTTATGATGCGGTCAGACGTCATGAGGTGGCAATTGCCGAGGATAAAGAGGTATAACAGAACGGAACTGACCGCTTAACGAGGAATTTATACCGCTTACGATGGTTTTTGAACCGCTTGCAGGATTACTGTTTTTTTCGCGGCAAAGACTGGTATAATGGGGACAGAGGTGGAAGGCATGAAGGTACGTTTGGAGATCGTAGAGGATATCGGGGAGGCCGAAGTGGTGATCCGCTGCAGGCAGATTGATGAGCAGATTCAGCGGATTCAGAAATTGATTTCGGAAGAATCATCAAGTGGCCTGCAGATGACATTTTATAAGGGCAGCCAGGAATTTTATTTTCCGCTGAAGAATATTGCTTTTTTTGAGACGGAGGAAAATAATGTATATGCCCATACCCGTTCTGATACATACCGGATCAGGTATCGGCTCTATGAGCTGGAAGAGCTGCTGCCGCGGTCATTTGTACGGGTATCCAAATCTGCGATTGTAAATGTGGAACAGATTCTGATGGTCAACCGGAATCTGGCATCATCAAGCCTGATCCAATTTTATAAAAGTCACAAACAGTTATACGTGTCCCGCCGTTACTATAAGAACCTGAGTGAGCGTTTAAATGAAAGGAGCTGTCATGAAAACAAATAAATTATTATGGGGAGTCTTTTTTATTGCAGCCGCAATTTTGATTGTCGTTAATAAACTGGGGTACTTTACCGGAATTAATGTCTGGAGCCTGCTGTTTACGATTGTGCTGGTGCCGGTGGTGGTATCAGGGGCAGTGCGCCGTAACTTTTTTAATTTGTTTTTTGGAATTGCGTTTTTATTAATAGTATATGCCAAGCCACTGAACATCACAGCCCTGGTGCCCTGGACAGTGCTGATCGCCGCATTATTGCTCAGCATCGGCTTCTCTATCCTGGTGCCATCTAAATACAAATGGAAAGATCGTACTTACCAGCACCATTCGTCATGGTACAAGCATGATAGTGACTATGAGAAATACGAAACCGTTGATCATTTGGATGGCAATGAAGTAAATTGCAATGTTTCAATGGCAGGCAGCTGCAAATATCTGCATTCAGATAATCTGGAGCGGGGAAGCTTCGAATGTTCTCTGGGTTATCTGAAAGTGTATTTTGATAACGTCAGACTCCACCCCGACGGAGCCGTTATTTGTGTTAATTGTTCCCTCGGCAGTACAGAACTCTACATTCCCAGAGACTGGAAAATTGTGCTTAATGTTGACAGCGTCCTCGGCAACGTTGGAGAACAACCCCGAACCCAGATGGGAGCAGGTCCGGTTTTGACAATAACCGGGACCGTGCATTTGGGTAATCTGGAAATTAAGTATATTTGAAGGTTGCTAAGGGCTGTCGCGCTAAAAAAGCCTGCGGGTCCTGGCTGCGGCTGTGGTACCCGTCCGTATTTCCTGCGGTTTCGGATCGCAAGAGTCTCTAAGAACAGAGAAATAACGCTAAATGCAATGCCAGAAACGCCAAAACTCGCTACGCTCAAACATTGGCCGTTTCTGGCATTAACGCGTTATTTCTCTGCTCTAAGAGACTCTAACGACCCTGCAAAGGCAGAAAATACGGACGGGTACCACAGCCGCCGCCAGGACCCGCAGGCTTTTTTAGCGCGACAGCCCCCGCCTATCTTTATGGCTTCCGCTGGATTAAAAGCAAAACAGAACCTGGTACAGTATCGCCTCTGTCCGGTGCTGCTGCTGCAAATGCCATACGCCCGCCTGATTATTGGCAAAGTAAACAAATAGCGATGGGTAAAATTGGTTGTTGTGCTGAAATGTGGCGTGAAATGGAATTTCTTTGAAAATGGTATTGACGAAACTGATAAATCAGATTATGATGGTGACAACAGATGAAATTAAATTTCACAAAAGGAGAGTGCGAAGACTGATGATTTACACAGTGACTTTTAATCCGGCATTGGATTACGTTGTGAAACTGATGGACTTTCAGCTGGGTGATGTTAACAGAACTTGTGAGGAACATATTTTTTACGGCGGTAAAGGTATTAATGTCTCAGCGGTACTGGCGAATCTGGATCTGAAGAGTACTGCCTGGGGCTTTGTCGCTGGATTTACCGGGGAAGAGCTGTACCGGGGTGCGGAGCAGCTGGGCTTTCAGGCTGATTTCATCCGTGTGGAACGTGGGATGACACGGATTAATGTCAAGATTAAAGCGGCAGAGGAAACGGAGATTAATGGTGCCGGGCCGGACATTACTGCCCGGGATGTTCAGGAACTGCTGGGCAAGATCGGGCAGTTGGAGCAGGATGACTGGCTGGTTCTGTCAGGAAGTATCCCATCATCCATCAGCGATACCATATATGAAGAAATTATGGAACAGCTGGCAGGAACCGGGGTCAGAGTGGTGGTTGATGCAACCAGGGATTTACTGCTGAATGTGCTGCAGTATCAGCCATTTTTGATTAAGCCTAATAACCATGAGCTTGGGGAGATGTTTGACAAGGTATTAAAGACTGAAGATGAGATTATCCATCATGCCCGGATGCTGCAGCAAAGAGGTGCCCGGAATGTGCTGGTATCAATGGCCGGAGACGGAGCGATCCTGGTTACGGAAGATCATCAGGTGATCAGACGGAAACCACCTAAGGGGACGGTAAAGAACTCTGTCGGAGCAGGTGACTCGATGGTAGCGGGATTTCTGGCCGGTTACCTGAAGACGGGAAGTTATGAAGAAGCGCTCAAATGGGGAACAGCAGCGGGGAGTGCCAGTGCCTTTTCCGAAGGCCTGGCTGCCAGTGCTGATATCAGAGCCCTATATCAGCAAATATAAGGAGGAAGAGTATGAAGATAACAGAATTATTAAAGCTGCAGAGCATGGAACTGGGTGTGACTGCGGCAACGAAGGAAGCGGCTATTGACTGCCTGGTAGGACTGATGGACCGAAGCGGCAGACTGAACGATAAGGCCGGTTACAAACAGGGGATCCTGGATCGGGAGAATCTTGGCAGTACGGCAGTCGGTGATGGAATCGCGATTCCCCATGCCAAGGTTGAAGCAGTAAAAGAACCTGGCCTGGCAGTGATTACGATACCGCAGGGAGTGGATTATGATAGTTTTGACGGTTCACCGGTTCACCTGATTTTTATGATTGCCGCCCCGGCCGGCGAAGCAGATACTCATCTGGAGGCACTGGCAAAGTTATCAACACTACTTATGAAGCCTGGTTTTAAAGATGCCCTTTTGCAGGCTGAGAGCAAGGAAGCATTTATGAAGGTTATTGATGATGCCGAAGATGAGAAGCCAAAGCAGACAGCCGGTGCAGCTTACCGGGTACTTGCAGTAACGGCCTGTCCGACCGGTATCGCACATACTTATATGGCAGCGGAGAACCTGGAAAGCACCGGAAGTAAACTGGGTATTCCCCTGAAAGCGGAGACAAACGGTTCAGCCGGAGCTGAAAATGTCCTGACCAGTGCAGAGATCGCGGCGGCCGACTGCATTATCATTGCGGCCGACAAGAATGTGGAAATGACCCGTTTTGACGGTAAACCGGTGATTCAGACATCTGTATCAGAAGGTATTCATCATGCTGAAGCGCTGATCAAAAAAGCAGTCAGCGGTGAAGTTCCGGTATATCATGCCGGTAAGAGCAGCAGTTCAGAAATGGCAGGGAACGGGTCAAACGACAGTGTCGGAAGAACCATCTACAAGCATCTGATGAATGGAGTTTCCCATATGCTTCCATTTGTTATTGGCGGCGGAATCTTAATTGCTCTCGCATTTTTATTTGATAACTATGAAATGGATCCTGCCAACTTTGGTAAAAACACACCGTTGGCGGCTTATCTGAAGACGATTGGTGAGCAGGCCTTCGGGATGATGCTGCCGGTACTGGCCGGTTATATTGCCATGAGTATTGCAGATCGTCCCGGTCTTGCCGCAGGTTTTGTTGCAGGTCTGATTGCAAAGATGGGAAGCACCTTTGCCAATCCGGCCGGCGGCGATATTAATGCCGGTTTCCTGGGCGCATTGTTTGCCGGATTTGTCGCTGGATATGTTGTCCTGGGACTCAAGAAACTGTTCAGCAGCCTGCCGAGATCACTGGAAGGCATTAAGCCGGTACTGTTGTATCCGGTGCTGGGAATTTTTATTGCCAGTGTACTAACCACCTTTATAAACCCATATATGGGTATGATTAATGATGCACTGTCCGGATTCTTAAACGGCATGGGCGGAACCAGCCGGATCTTACTCGGCATGGTGACAGCCGGGATGATGTCAGTAGATATGGGCGGACCGGTCAATAAGGCAGCTTATGTATTTGGTACAGCACAGCTGGCCGAAGGCAATTTTGAAGTAATGGCAGCTGTCATGGCAGGCGGTATGGTACCGCCGCTGGTGATTGCTCTCTGTACAACATTCTTCAAGCAGAAATTCACGGAAAAAGAGCGGCAGTCCGGACTGGTCAATTATATTATGGGATTTTCGTTTATTTCTGAAGGTGCAATTCCATTTGCAGCCCAGGACCCGCTCCGCGTAATTCCCAGCTGTGTCATTGGTTCAGCTGTAGCCGGCGGCCTGACAATGTTTTTTGGCTGTACACTGAGGGCTCCTCATGGCGGTATTTTCGTACTTCCTACCATTGGTAATCCACTCGCATATCTGGCGGCGGTCTTGATTGGTTCTGCAATTGGTTGTATAATATTAGCAGCACTGAAAAAAACGGTCACAGAATAGGAGAAGGATATGTATCGCTGCTGTATTTTTGATTTGGACGGAACCTTATTGGACACTTTAAACTCACTGACATACTCAGTTAACCAGACCCTGAAGCATTTCGGTTATCCCGAGGTGTATCAGGCACACATCAAGAGATTTGTCGGCGACGGATACAAGATGCTGGTGGAACGCGCCCTAAAACACAGCGGCGACTCCGGCCTGATTCATTACGAAGAAGGTCTGCAGGTATATCGCGAGAAATTTGGCATGTATTCGATGCACGAGGTAAAGCCATATGACGGCATCGAAGATCTGCTGAAAGGCCTAAAAGAACGCGGATATAAGCTGGCAGTACTGTCCAACAAACCCCATGCCAAAACAGTAGAAAATATCGAAGCTATTTTCGGCAAAGGATATTTTGATTACGTCGCCGGCGAGCGGCCAGAAATACCCAAAAAACCAGACAGTGCCGGGATCATCCTGATCGAAGATACACTGCAGGTTAAACCAGAAGAATGCCTGTATTTCGGCGACACCGACACCGACATGAAAACCGGAACCGGAGCCGGTCTGACGACCGTAGGAGTAACCTGGGGATTTCGGGGCAGGGAAGAACTCGAGTCCTTTAATCCTCAATACGTAATAGATCACCCGAGGGAAGTATTTGAAACAATATTATAAAAACAGCATGGGAGAGTGCTAAAAAGATTTAATAGCGCAGATAAAAAGGGATTTGCAGCGGAGGATTTCTGAATTCTGATCAGAAATCCAGGTGACGGATCGGCGAAATCATCAAGATTTCGGCGAGCCTGGAGCCGGTACCGTTGCAAATCCCTTTTTATGATCCTAGTACAGTGTATTGCAAGTTCGTGTGCAAATAGCACCCGCTATCCACAGTCAATTCCTGCCCAAACATGCCACTTTCCCACGCGACCAATTCCCATCTTTTCCCACGCGACCATTTCCCATCTTTACTCTTGCATAATTCTCAAGATGATATATAATGTATAATTGTTAATTACATTTTATATTTATATAGAAAATTGGGAAACACAGAACATTTGATTGAGGAGGAATCATTATGAAAAAGAAACTGATAACACTAACAATGGCAGCATGTCTGATCGCATCCCTGACAGCATGCGGCGGCAGCAAAACTGAGGCAACAGAAACAACGGCCGCCGATGGCAGTACCGGAGGCGGTACGCTGGTGATGGCAACGAATGCAGAATTCCCGCCATATGAATATCATGAAGGTGGTGAAATCATCGGTATTGACGTTGAGATCGGAAGAGCAATTGCCGCAGAGATGGGAATGGAATTTGAGATCGAAGATATGCAGTTTGATTCGATTATTCCTTCCGTACAGGCAGGTAAAGCTGATTTCGGTGCAGCCGGAATGACCGTAGATGAGGACCGGAAAGTGAGTGTTGATTTTTCCAAACCATATGCAGCAGCGACACAGGTAATCATTGTTACAGAAGCAAGCGATATTGCCGGCCCTGATGACCTGACCGGCAAGACGATCGGCGTACAGCTGGGAACGACCGGAGACCTGTATGTAGATGATGTGGAAGATGCTGCAATAGAACGATACAACAAAGGCTATGAAGCAGTTCAGGCGCTGACCCAGGGGAAAGTGGATGCAGTTGTAATTGACGGTGAGCCGGCTAAAGTATTTGTCTCTCAGAATGAAGGACTGAAGATTCTGGATGAGGCATTCACCGATGAGGAATATGCAATCTGTGTTAAAAAAGGCAATACAGAATTACTGAACGGAATCAATGCAGCCATTGAAAAACTCGAAGCATCCGGTGAACTACAGGCTATTATCGATAAATATATCACGGAATAATAAAGGAAAAGAAGCTTATGGGAAGCAATTTTAGGGAAATGTTTGTTTTGAATTTTATTACGGATGACCGCTGGAAATATCTGGCCAGCGGACTGGGGACAACGTTGGTAATTACATTGTTTGCCGGCATGCTTGGTACTGTTATCGGATTTCTGATAGCATTCATCCGTACGACCCATGACAAGACCGGAAAACTGAAATTGCTGAATCTGTTGTGCAAGCTTTACCTGACTGTGATCCGGGGAACGCCGGTTGTGGTCCAGCTGATGCTGATTTATTTTGTTATCTTTGCCTCCAGCAAAGTGGATAAGACGATGGTCGCAATCGTAGCATTCGGTATCAACTCAGGTGCCTATGTTGCTGAGATTTTCCGCAGCGGAATTATGGCCGTGGATGCGGGGCAGTTTGAAGCAGGACGCAGCCTGGGATTTAATTACGCCCAGACGATGTGGTTCATTATTATGCCGCAGGCGCTGAAGAATGTACTGCCGGCATTGTTTAATGAGTTTATAGCACTGTTGAAAGAGACTTCTGTAGCGGGTTATATTGCCCTTCAGGATCTGACCAAAGGCGGGGATATCATCAGAAGCCGTACCTTTGATCCGCTGATGCCTTTGATGGCTGTTGCGCTGATCTACCTGACACTGGTTATTATATTTACGAAGTTAGTGCAGTTGCTGGAGAGGAGGTTGAGGAGGAATGAACGATAATTCGCAAGCCCCTTTTATTAAGGTACGAGGACTGGATAAAAGCTTTGGCGATACCCAGGTATTAAAGAGTATTAACGTCGATATCTACCAGGGTGATGTGGTCTTTGTTGTCGGTCCGTCCGGATCCGGCAAAAGCACATTCCTGCGCTGTCTCAACCTTCTTGAGGAACCGACCGGCGGTGAGATTCTGTTTGAAGGAATCAATCTGACCGATCCCAAGACGGATATTGATAAGCACCGCCAGCGGATGGGCATGGTGTTTCAGCAGTTTAACCTGTTCCCCCATATGACAATCATGAAGAACCTGACGATCGCTCCGATGAAGCTGCAGAAAAAAAGCCGGGAAGAAGCAGAAGCAACGGCAATGGAACTGCTGAAGCGGGTTGGTCTGGCCGATCGTGCCGGGGCATATCCCGATCAGTTGTCCGGCGGTCAGAAGCAGCGTATCGCGATTGTCAGATCCCTGTGCATGAGGCCGGATGTGATGCTGTTCGATGAACCGACATCGGCACTCGATCCGGAAATGGTTGGTGAAGTACTGACCGTTATGCGCGAACTGGCTGAAGAGAAGATGACCATGGTGGTAGTAACCCATGAAATGGCATTTGCCAGAGAAGTGGCAACCCGGATCATGTTTATGGATGAAGGATGTTTTATGGAGGAGAATGCTCCTGAAGAATTCTTTGAACATCCGCAGAACGAACGTCTGAAGAACTTTTTGGGCAAGGTTTTATAAAAGTTTTAGAAAGATTTAACCGGAGCGAGGGTTTTATTGCCCTCGCTCTTGTTGTATAATAAATAAATGAGTTATGGCCATGCGGTTTGTACCAGCAACGAATACGAAAAGATGAGAGGAGAACAGAAATGGGAATTAACAATGATAATATAAATAAACCCAGGAAAAGCTGGTTGTATTATTATCTGATAGTGCTGGCTGTGACTATGCTGCTGAATGCATTAGTGTTTCCGAAGATGATAGAGCGGCAGGTGCTGGAAGTAGGATATAATGAATTTCTGCAGATGGTGGATGACGGGCAGGTAAAGCAGGTCAGCTATGGTGATGATCAGATTACCTTTTCTGCAGGAGAGAGTGATGATAATCTGTCTTATTATAAAACAGGACTTTGGCCGGATGATGGCCTGACCACGCGGCTCGAAGCAGCAGGAGTGGAGTTTGGCAAGGTGATACCGCAAAAGGCTTCACCGCTGATCAGTTTCTTTACATCCTGGGTGCTGCCGATTCTGATGTTTGTGGCAATCGGCCAGATTATGAGCCGGATGATGACCAAACGCATGGGTGGCGGTATGGGCAATGCCATGACTTTCGGCAAATCAAATGCCAAGATTTATGCGGAATCGGAAACCGGCAAAACCTTCGCCGATGTAGCCGGTCAGGAAGAGGCCAAGGAGGCATTGAAGGAAATTGTCGATTTTCTGCATAATCCGCAGAAGTATGCGGCGATCGGTGCCACACTGCCAAAAGGCGCATTGCTGGTAGGCCCTCCTGGTACCGGAAAAACTCTGCTTGCCAGAGCGGTGGCAGGAGAAGCACATGTACCATTTTTCTCAATCTCCGGTTCGGAATTTGTTGAAATGTTCGTTGGTATGGGAGCCGCCAAGGTGCGTGATTTGTTCAAGCAGGCCAATGAAAAAGCGCCCTGTATCGTATTTATTGATGAGATCGATACGATTGGAAAGAAGAGGGACGGCGGCGGATTCAGCGGCAATGACGAGCGGGAACAGACATTGAACCAGCTGCTGGCTGAGATGGATGGTTTCGACGGCAAGAAAGGGGTTGTCATTCTGGCTGCTACGAACCGCCCGGAATCGCTGGATAAAGCCCTGCTGCGGCCAGGCCGGTTTGACCGGAGAATACCGGTAGAGCTGCCCGATCTGAAGGGCCGGATTGCGATCTTGAAGGTTCATGGCAAAAATGTAAAACTCTCGGACAGTGTTGATATGGATACGGTCGGACGGGCAACATCAGGAGCCAGCGGCGCGGAGCTTGCCAATATTGTCAATGAAGCTGCCCTCCGGGCGGTCAGAAATGGCCGGACGATTGTGTCACAGGAGGATCTGGAGGAAAGTGTTGAGGTAGTTATCGCAGGATATCAGCGCAAAGATTCCGGAGTATCGAATAATGAAAAACGGATTGTTGCTTATCATGAGGTGGGGCATGCCCTGGTGGCAGCCTGTCAGAACAACAGTGCTCCGGTTCATAAGATCACGATTATTCCAAGGACATCAGGTGCCCTCGGTTATACCATGCAGGTCGAGGAAGGCGAGCGTTTCCTGATGAGCAAAGAAGAAGCTTTGAATAAAATAGCAACCCTGACCGGCGGCCGTGCTGCCGAAGATTTTATGTTCGGGACGATTACAACGGGAGCGTCAAATGATATCGAACAGGCTACCAAGATTGCCCGGGCGATGGTGACCCGTTATGGCATGAGCAGCCAGTTCGGGATGGTTGCCCTTGAAACAGTAACCAATCAATATCTGGGCGGTGATACTTCGATGGTATGTGCCCCGGAGACTGCCCGTCAGGTCGATGAGGAGGTCATCCGCATTATTAAGGAACAGTACGACAAAGCAATAGAAATCTTGAAAGCACATGCCGGAAAACTAAATGAAATTTCGGAATATCTGCTGGAGCGGGAAACCATCGGCGGTGAAGAGTTTATGGATATTCTGAACCGATAACACGTCTCAGCTTCCAAATAAACCACGCAGAACCGGAATACGTTTGCCGGCCTGGGTGATGATCAGGGCAATCAGGCAGATCAACAGTGATTCGGCAGTATTCAGCAGCCAGCTGTTCCAATGTCTGAAGGAATCGAAGAGCTGTGGGGTCAGCAGGTAAATCAGCGGAATGTGGAGATAAAAGATTCCCATTGTCGAACCACCGGCAATTCCGGCAACACGCCCGGCAATGGTCTGCGCCTGTACATCCAGATAGAGTGCCAACACAAACAGACTGACAGACAGTGCCATCGTAGAGATCCAGTAATAACCGCTCTGCAGCAGAATGCCGCTCCATAACCAGGAGCCGGTCTGAATATATTTGATGATCAGTAAACCGATCATTCCCAAAGCAGCCATAGTAATGGCTGCTTTTTTGGTGATTCGTTCTTTCTGTTCAATCAGCAGTCCACCCAGCAGATAGTAGGTAAAATAGTCGGAGTAACGGAAACTGAAGGGATTGATCTCACCCAGCGGGGTAACATCTAGTACTGGCTTCTTAAGCAGCATGGCGAGCAGGTTCATCAGCAGGCTGCCGTCAGCAGTCAGCTGGTTGAAGATAATCAGAACCGCCAGTAAATACCATAGGAGCTGGCTGTGCCCAGGGAAAAATCGGCTCATCAGGCCGGAATTATCATCTTTCGTGTGAAAATACAGGTAGAGAAGCGGGGCAGCCAGCATAACGGTGAGCATGGCATCCATAAACCAGAAATGGTCGGTCTGGATGCCGTGCCAGGTCTGAAACAGGAACAAATAGGAGAAAATCTTCCTGATAGAGCCGTCAAATGCTACTCCCCAGTGCAGGTAAAGTGCCAGATAGATGGCTTTCCACGCGGCCACCACCAGATACAGGCGGATGGTACGGAGCATGTGTTTCTTCATCTGAAACGGGCGGTGGAAAAAGACCGCACCGCTGGCCATGAAAAAGCAGGGCACCGCAGCATAAGGAATCAGCATACACAGATTGTCGATAAAGCTGTCCGGGTTCAGCTGGGCGTTATGAAAAAAGACCACCAGATAGATGGCGAGTGCTTTTAATAGATCAAGGGACAGGTTGCGGGTGTTTGTTTTCTGCGGCATATGCTTCCTCCGACATAATATAATAACTTATTTTAAATGAATGGAACCTATAAGTAAAGCCGGATAATAAAAGTTGGAGAATTATGTGAAAAAAAGTTGCAAAATAATGATAAAAGTGCGATAATTTATAAGTAATATTAATAGGATCGAGTTTTTATTTAAGAGGAGGAAAAGATTATGAAGAAAGCGATAAGTATGATCTTATCAGCGGCGATGATTCTGTCTCTCAGTGCCTGCGGCGGCAGCCAGCCGAGCGAGCCGGCCACAGATGCACCAAAGGCTGAGGCTGGAACAGAAGCAGCCACCGACAGTGCGATTGATCAGGCCCCGGAGGCAGCAGCAGGAAGTGGTGTGACAACCGCGGATCTGAAAGTAGGATTTATTTTTATCGGCGATGAGAACGAAGGATATACCGCGGCTCATTACGCTGGTGCAAAGGAAATGCAGCAGGCTCTGGGATTATCTGATGGTCAGCTGATTGTAAAATGGAATATCCCGGAAGATGAGAGTGCCTATGATGCGGCTGTCGATCTGGCTGAACAGGGATGTCAGCTGATTATTGCCAACAGCTTCGGACAGGAAGATTATATGAAGCAGGCAGCAGAAGAATTTCAGGAAGTGGAGTTCTGCCATGCAACCGGTTTTCAGGCTGCTGACAGCGGACTGGACAACTTTCACAATTTCTTTACCGCAATCTATGAATCCCGTTATGTATCTGGCGTGGTAGCAGGATTGAAGCTGAATGAAATGCTGGAAGCCGGAACGATTACAGACCCGAAGGTCGGTTATGTCGGTGCTTATCCTTATGCTGAAGTTATCAGCGGCTATACCGCATTCTATCTGGGTATGCGCTCCGTATGTGCGGATGTAACCATGGATGTAACTTATACTAACAGCTGGTCAAGCTTTGATCTGGAGAAGGAAGCAGCAGAATCACTGATCGCAAGCGGCTGTGTCCTGATCAGCCAGCATGCGGATACAACCGGCGCACCGACAGCTTGTGAAGCAGCAGGCGTACCGGTGGTTGGTTACAATATTTCAATGATTGCAACCGCTCCAACGCAGGCACTGACCTCAGCATCCATCAACTGGGGACCATATTATACATATGCAGCACAGAGCGTTGTAGATGGAACCTCGATCGTAACAGACTGGTGCCAGGGCTATTCTGACGGTGCCAACCGCATTACCGAACTCAATGCTGCTAATGTTGCTGAAGGAACAGAAGAAAAAGTAAAAGAAGTAGAAGACGCCATAAAATCCGGCAGTCTGCATGTATTCGACACATCTACCTGGACGGTGAACGGACAGAAGCCAGAAGATGATGCAGAACTGATGGAAGCAAACAAGCAATATATTTTTGACGGATATTTCCATGAATCAGAACTGGCATCGGCTCCGGCATTTGCCATTGCGATCGACGGAATTAATGATATGCATTGAGGTGTTACCTAAAATAAATTAGCTGTAAGAGGGGCGAAGCTGCCAACCCGGTAGTTTCGCCCTGTTACTTTCTGGGAATGGAGGACTGTTTGTGAAGAAGCAGAATAATGCAATAGAATTAAAAAATATTACCAAACGGTTTGGAAAAGTAGTAGCGAATCATAATGTATGCCTGTCGGTTAAAAAGGGCGAAATCCTGTCAATATTGGGGGAGAATGGGAGCGGAAAGACAACGCTTATGAACATGCTGTCAGGAATTTATTTTGCTGATGAAGGTCAGATATATGTGGATGGCAGAGAAGTGACGATTGCATCTCCTAAGGATGCCTTTGCGCTTGGAATTGGTATGATTCACCAGCATTTTAAACTGGTTGATGTACTGACTGCAGCCGAGAACATTATCCTGGGACTGCCCGGCCGGGAGATCCTGCATATGTCAGAAGTGAAGACGAAAATTACGGATTTGGTGGAGAAGTACGGCTTTGAGCTGAATCCTGACCAGAAAATATATGAGATGTCGGTTTCTCAAAAACAAACTGTCGAGATTATTAAAGTCCTGTATCGCGGAGCCAATCTGCTGATTCTGGATGAACCGACCGCGGTTCTGACTCCGCAGGAGACGGACAAGCTGTTTGCTGTGCTCCGCAATATGAGGGACGACGGACAGTCTATTATTATCATTACCCACAAGCTGCATGAGGTGCTGGCACTGTCCGACCGTGTTTCGGTATTACGCAAAGGAGAATATATCGGTACCGTTGAATCGGCTGGTGCGACGGCTGAATCACTGACTGAGATGATGGTTGGCAAGAAAGTGACGCTGGATATCGACCGGCCAGACCCGGTCAATCCGGTCAGACGGCTGCAGGTCAAGGATCTGACATGTGAGAACATCGAAGGTGTCCGGACGCTGGATCACGCTACGTTTGAAGCATTCGGCGGAGAGATTCTTGGCATTGCGGGAATCGCAGGAAGTGGTCAGAAAGAATTACTGGAAGCAATCGCCGGGCTGCAGCATATCAAAGATGGCAGTGTCCGCTATTATCCACCAGAGGGTGGTGAGGAGCTGCTGTCCAAGAAGACGGCTGCGGATATCCGCAAGCTTGGCGTTAAGCTGTCCTTCGTTCCCGAGGACCGGCTGGGAATGGGACTGGTTGGCTCGATGGATTTAACGGATAATATGATGCTGCGTGGCTATAATGAAGGACATGGCATTTTCACTGACAGGAAGAAGCCGCGTACGCTGGCAGAAGCAATTGTCAACAAGTTGGAAGTCGTAACACCGGGGGTCAGTACACCGGTGCGTAAATTATCCGGCGGCAATGTCCAGAAGGTACTGGTTGGCAGAGAGATTGCCTCTAATCCGACGGTTTTAATGGTTGCTTATCCGGTGCGCGGCCTCGATATCAATTCGTCTTATACTATCTATAGCCTGTTGAATGAACAAAAGAAACAGGGCGTTGCCGTACTGTGTGTGGGCGAGGATCTGGATGTACTGCTGGAGCTCTGCGATAAGATTCTGGTATTGTGCGGCGGAAGCATCAGCGGCATCGTCGATGCCCGGACAACCTCAAAAGAAGAAATCGGTCTGCTGATGACGAAGACTGGAAAGGAGAACGCACATGAATAAAGAACCTATGTTCCACATCTCAAGACGGGATGAACTGCCGTTTGTAAAAGCAGCTGCAATCCGGCTGCTGGCGGTACTGCTGTCGCTGATTGTCTGTGCGTTTGTTATTTTTGCCCTGACAAAGCTAAATCCCGTGGAAGTATATAAAGCTATTTTCAGTGGTGCGGTGGGAACCTCCAGGAGATTGTGGGTGACTATCCGTGATGCGCTGATCCTGCTGTGTGTAGCAATTGGTCTGACACCGGCATTTAAGATGCGGTTTTGGAATATCGGTGCCGAAGGACAGATTCTGATGGGGGGCTGTGTGACTGCCGCCGTAATGATTTATCTGGGCGGTACCCTGCCTGCTGCCGTCCTGCTGCCGGTGATGTTTCTGGCGAGTCTGGCTGCCGGAATGATATGGGGACTGATTCCGGCCATATTTAAGGCAATATGGAATACCAATGAGACCTTATTTACCCTGATGCTCAATTATGTTGCGATGCAGATTGTAACGTTCTGTATTGTCTTCTGGGAGAATCCGGCCGGTTCCAATACAGTCGGGATTATTAACTCCAAAACCAAAGCCGGCTGGCTGCCATCTTTATTTGGTCAGGCTTATGGCTGGAATCTGGTGATTGTCATGCTGCTGACTGTGGGGATGTTTATCTACCTGAAATACAGTAAACAGGGGTATGAGATCGCTGTTGTCGGAGAAAGTGAAAATACGGCTCGCTATGTAGGCATCAATGTAAAGAAAGTAATCCTGCGGACGATGGCAATTTCCGGTGCGATCTGCGGACTGGCCGGATTTATCCTGGTGAGCGGCTCCAGCCATACGATATCCACCAGTACGGCAAGCGGACGTGGATTCACAGCCATTATTGTGGCATGGCTGTCAAAATTTAATGCGTTTATTATGATTCTGGTTTCCTTTTTCCTGATATTTATGCAGAAGGGGGCCCTGCAGATTGCATCCCAGTTCAATCTGAATGAAAATGCCTCAGACGTTATTACTGGAATTATTCTGTTCTTTATCTTGGGCAGCGAATTTTTTATTAATTACAGATTGTCATTCAGAAGATCACATAAGGAGGGACGATGATGGGAATATTAGTTATTTTTCTGCAAAAAGCGATTGCACAGGGCATCGGTATTCTCTATGGTGCACTGGGCGAAATTATGACAGAGAAATCCGGCAACCTCAATCTTGGTGTCCCGGGAATCATGTATATGGGCGGTATCGCCGGCCTGATCGGAGCCTTTTACTATGAGCGGGGAACCGCCCAGCCCAATGGCATGGTCGGTCTGATGATCTCCTTTGTCTGTGCCTTTTTGGGTGCGATGCTGGGCGGACTGATCTACAGTGTCCTGACGATCAGCCTGCGTGCCAACCAGAATGTAACCGGCCTGGCCCTGACGACATTCGGAACCGGCTTCGGCAACTTCTTCGGCGGCTCGTTATCGCAGCTGGCAGGCGGAGTGGGTCAGATCTCAGTATCAACGACCGGAGCTGCCTATAATAAAACAATTCCGGTACTGTCAGAAATCCCGGTAATCGGAAAAGTATTTTTTTCCTACGGTTTCCTGACTTACCTTGCAATTGTCCTCGCCATAATCCTGTCATGGTTTTTATCCCGAACCAGAAAAGGTCTGAATCTTCGCGCAGTCGGTGAAAATCCCGGAACCGCAGATGCCGCCGGTATTTCCGTAACGAAATATAAATATCTGGCGACCTGCATCGGCAGCGGAATCAGCGGTTTGGGTGGCCTCTATTTCGTCATGGAATACTCCGGCGGCACCTGGACCAACAACGGTTTCGGCGACCGCGGCTGGCTGGCCGTAGCCCTGGTCATCTTCGCCTTATGGAAACCCGTCAATGCAATCTGGGGCTCAATTCTGTTCGGCGGCCTATACATCCTCTACCTGTACATCCCGGGATTGGGCCGAAGCATGCAGGAAATCTTCAAAATGCTCCCATATCTCGTAACCATTCTGGTCCTGGTCGTAACCAGCTTCCGCAAAAAGCGTGAGAACCAGCCCCCGGGAGCACTAGGTCTGCCTTACTTTAGAGAGGAACGTTAGGAATGTAAAAATATCCAATTGTGGAACTTTCGAACAAGTGTTTGCAAAATGATAATATTTATGATATGATAAGGGATATACACTATAACAGGAAAATAAAAGATACAGAAAGGTTATCCCATGGCTAAGCAATATATCAAAATCAGAGGAGCTAACGAACATAATTTAAAAAATATATCACTGGATATTCCGAGGAATGAGCTGGTGGTGCTGACCGGACTCAGTGGTTCCGGGAAGTCATCCCTGGCATTTGATACGATTTACGCAGAAGGACAGAGACGCTACATGGAGTCTCTGTCTTCGTATGCCCGCCAGTTCCTGGGCCAGATGGAGAAGCCGGATGTGGAGAGTATTGAAGGACTCTCGCCGGCTATTTCTATTGATCAGAAGTCCACGAACCGCAATCCGCGTTCGACTGTGGGCACCGTGACGGAAATTTATGATTATATGCGTCTTTTGTATGCCCGTATCGGTATCCCGCATTGCCCCAAGTGCGGTAAGGAGATCAAGAAGCAGACGGTTGACCAGATGGTTGATCAGATCATGGAACTGCCGGAGCGCACCAGAATACAGCTGCTGGCACCGGTAGTCAGAGGACGGAAGGGTGAACATGTCAAACTGCTGGATCAGGCCCGCAAGAGCGGATATGTGCGTGTCCGGATTGACGGCAATCTATATGAGCTTTCCGAAGAGATCAAGCTGGAGAAGAATAACAAGCATAATATCGAGATTGTAGTAGACCGTCTGACGATTAAGGAAGGCATGGAGAAACGTCTGAACGATTCGATTGAAACAGTTATGGATCTGGCTGACGGTCTGATGATTCTGGATGTGATCGATGGTACACCGATGAATTTCAGCCAGCACTTTGCCTGCCCGGACTGCGGCATCAGCATCGAGGAAGTAGAGCCCCGCAGCTTTTCCTTCAATAACCCGTTTGGGGCGTGCCCGGATTGTCTGGGACTGGGGTATAAGATGGAGTTTGATGAAGGCCTGATGGTTCCGGATAAGAGCCTGAGCATCAATCAGGGAGCTATTGCCGTAATGGGCTGGCAGTCCTGTAATGATAAGGGCAGCTTTACCAATGCGATCCTGCAGGCACTGACGGCAGAATATAAGTTCAGCCTGGATACCCCGTTTGAAGATTACCCGAAGAAGATTCATGACGTTTTGATCTATGGTACCGACGGCAAGGAACTGAAGGTATACTATAAAGGACAACGTGGAGAAGGTGTCTATGACGTAGCTTTTGAGGGCCTGGTCCGTAATGTGGAGCGACGCTACCGAGAGACTTTCTCTGAGGCGAGCAAAGCAGAGTATGAGACATTTATGCGTATCACCCCATGCTCCATGTGTAAAGGTCAGCGTCTGAAACCGGGTTCTCTGGCTGTTACTGTTGGAGATATGAATATATATGAAGCCACCAATATGTCCATTATTAAATTCCGCGAATTCCTGGAGCAGCTGAGCCTGACCAGAATGCAATTGGCGATCGGTTCCCAGATCCTGAAAGAGATAAAGGCGCGGATCGATTTCCTTATCAATGTCGGATTGGAATATCTGTCCCTTTCACGGGCTACCGGAACCTTATCAGGCGGTGAAGCACAGCGAATCCGTCTGGCCACCCAGATCGGTTCGGGGCTGGTCGGTGTCGCCTATATTCTGGATGAGCCGAGTATCGGCCTGCACCAGCGTGACAATGATAAATTGCTGGCCACCCTGCAGCATCTTCGTGACCTTGGTAACTCCGTTATCGTGGTAGAACATGATGAAGACACCATCCGGGCGGCTGATTGTGTCGTTGATATCGGGCCGAATGCCGGGGAACACGGCGGTGAAGTAGTTGCTATCGGTACGGCAGAGGAGATCATGAAGAATGAGGCATCGATAACCGGTGCTTATCTCAGCGGCAGGATCCAGATTCCTGTCCCGGCAGAACGCCGCAAGGGAACCGGTTACCTGACGGTTAAAGGGGCATCAGAGAATAACTTAAAGAATATCAGTGTTAAATTCCCGCTGGGAGTTATGACCTGTGTGACCGGCGTCTCCGGTTCCGGTAAGAGCTCCATGGTCAACGAGATTTTATACAAACATCTGGCGAAGAAGCTGAACCGGGCCAGAAGCATCCCGGGTAAGTTCAAGAGCATGGAAGGGATCGAACAGCTGGACAAGATCATTGCTATCGACCAGTCACCGATCGGACGGACACCGCGTTCCAATCCGGCTACGTATACCGGTGTATTTGATATGATCCGTGATTTATTTGCATCGACTACCGATGCAAAGGTCAAGGGCTACAAGAAGGGCCGCTTCAGTTTTAACGTCAAAGGCGGCCGGTGCGAAGCCTGCAGCGGTGACGGTATTATCAAAATCGAGATGCATTTTCTGCCCGATGTATATGTTCCCTGCGAAGTTTGCGGCGGCAAGCGGTATAATCGGGAAACTCTTGAGGTAAAATATAAAGGGAAAACCATCTATGATGTATTGAATATGACAGTAGAAGAAGCGATGAAGTTCTTTGAAAATGTGCAGTCCATTCATCGTAAGATTGCCACTCTGTATGATGTCGGCCTGTCTTATGTCCGCCTGGGTCAGCCATCAACCGAGCTGTCAGGCGGGGAGGCACAGCGGATCAAGCTGGCAACTGAGCTATCCCGAAAAGGAACCGGCAAGACCATCTACATTCTGGACGAGCCGACTACCGGTCTGCATTTTGCTGATGTCCACAAGCTGGTAGATATACTGAGAAAGCTGTCTGACGGTGGCAATACGGTAATTGTCATTGAGCATAACCTGGATGTCATCAAGACGGCTGACTTTATTGTCGATATGGGGCCGGAAGGCGGTGACAACGGCGGTACCGTAGTGGCCTGCGGCACCCCGGAAGAAGTAGCCAAGAATCCTGCTTCTTACACCGGTAAATATATTGCCAGATATCTGAACACCGGTAAATAACTGGAGATCTGATTATGAAAGAATTAAGTGTCTTTGATATTATCGGACCATGTATGATTGGTCCGTCCAGCTCACATACGGCAGGTGCTCTGCGGATTGCCCTTCTGGCCAGGAAAATGGTCAAGGGGGAGATCCGGAGGGTCACCTTTACCTTGTATGGATCCTTTTCCAGAACTTATCACGGTCATGGTACCGACCGGGCGCTGGTGGCAGGGATTCTGGGATTTCAGACCGAAGATGCCCGGATTAAGGATTCTTTTTCCGAAGCGGAAAAGGCCGGGCTCAACTATGAATTTGTCATTGACCAGGAGACTAAAATGCCGCATCCCAACACGGTCGATATCCTGTTGGAGAGCAGCATTAACCGGGCCTTGGTGCGGGGCGAGTCGGTCGGCGGCGGAGAAGCTGTGATTACGTCAATTAACGGCGTAGAAGTATCATTTAACGGCGAATACAGTACGATTGTAATTGAGCAGAAGGATGAACGTGGCGTGCTGGCATATATAACCCGCTGCCTGAGCGATTATGGTGTCAATATTGCCTTTTCCAAGCTGTTCCGTGAAGAGAGAGGGAAATCGGCATATACGATTATTGAAGCCGACAATGAAATTACAGAAGAAATGGTCAGGAAGCTGGAACAGTATCCCAGTATCCGCAGTGCAGTGTTGATTGAAGTGTAGGAGAATACCATGAATTTTACGACAGGTCAGGAATTGCTTGAAGTGTGCGCAGAATCTCAGATTACAGTTTCAGCAGCAATGAAGCGGCGGGAACTTATATTATTTAACCGGACAGATGCAGACGCTGAGATGGCCCGACGGTGGGAGATTATGAAAGCTGCTGCCCGGGAATCGATCGCAGTCAGCCATCAGACCATGGGCGGCCTGATCGGCGGCGAAGCTAAAAAACTGACCAGCAACCGTCTGAGTGGCAGGAATATCTGCGGTAATTTGCTGACCAGCGCGCTCGCATACTCGATGGGGGTGCTGGAAGTAAATGCCTCTATGGGGCTTATTGTTGCTGCACCGACAGCCGGATCCAGTGGTGTGATTCCAGGGTTGTTTCTGGCCGTACAGGAGGAACACAAACTGTCTGATGAGCAGATGACAGATGCATTATTCCATGCCGGGGCAGTCGGTTATCTGATTTCCCGTAACGCTACCGTTGCCGGAGCAGAAGGCGGCTGTCAGGCCGAAGTAGGCACTGCCAGTGCAATGGCCGCCAGTGCTGTCACTGAATTGATGGGGGGAACACCCGAAGCTTGTCTGGCTGCTGCCAGCACTGCATTAACCAATATCCTGGGGCTGGTATGCGATCCGATCGGCGGCCTGGTAGAAGCCCCCTGTCAGAAACGAAACGGCATGGGCGTAGCCAATGCCCTGATCAGTGCTGAAATGTCACTCAGCGGTATCCGCAATCTGACTCCATTTGATGAAGCGGTAGAGGCCATGTATCAGGTCGGCAGAAGCCTTCCTGAAGAACTGCGCGAAACTGCGCTTGGGGGCATTGCGGCTACGCTGTCGGGGTGTCAGTTGTGCACATCCAAATCGTAAAAAATAGGGACAGAAGAGTATGGTTACTCAACTGTCCCTGAAACACAATTATTCGTCAATAACTTCCCATGTAAAACATTCTGGTTCACAGGTGGTATGTATAAAGCTATTAACCCCCTCGGCATTTTCATAGGAACGAATCAACTCAACAAAAGCCTCTTTTTCCATTGTAGTCCAATGCTGCTGCTTGTGGTAGTACTTGTAAGACTGACTTATCCTATCTTTTATTCTGGCGCGCTCAGAAGCATCTGCTTTTAATTGCATTTGAACAAGCATCTGACTCAGTACTCCTACCTTGTCATTTATCTCCTGTACATCTTTTTCAAAAGCGTATTGCGAATCAGTAAGTTTATCAATTGTTATGTCATGCGTTTCTAACATGTGCATATGTTCGTTTTTCTTAATGACGCTTCTGGTCTGGAGGCCAATTTTATCAGCCAGCCAATACCAAGTCTCCAGAACACTTTTTAATGCAAACAGACTAATGAACAAAACAAAGAACACATGAGCAAAAGTCAACTCCTCAAAAATATAGTGTATAGCATTCATTTATTGTAATTACCTTTCAGTTACTTATACTGTCAATTGATACTTCTCCAGATCAGGATCAGCATAATCTTTACCATCCCATGCTCCGGTGCCATCCAGCCAATAATACACATCTCTGTCTACAGACTTCACATATGTATCTCTAGCCATCCAGCCTTTGTTATCAATATAAAACCATGTACCATTGTATTCCATCCACTCGGATACCGGATAGGTATATCCCGGCTGAACATACCACCATCTCTGTGCGTAGT
>JBOFYZ010000005.1:0-1838 GCA_051654925.1 Lachnospiraceae bacterium
CAGCGTTTTATAGAGCCCTAACGAACTTTGGTATGACTCGGGTGTATTTGAAAAAATTGTCGCCAGTCCGTCATGATTTGGGTCGCTGCCCGTCCCATGTACCGCATGAACACTCTGAACCGTCTTATTGACCCGATCAAAAATATGCATTCTTTTTGTTTTGGAATGCTCTTTAATTTTGAAAACAGCCCAATATCGGGGATTAGAGCCGGCATTATGATGTGTCTGCCAGTCAATCATTCGTTTAATGTCATCGCGCGGAACACCGGCTTTGTCCGCCAGTGCATATAATTCCTCTCCGATGGAGGTTCCCGGCACCAGTGGAGGAACACTAACGTCTACGCTGTCATTATCAATCAGTGAACGAAGTCTATTGGCCCTGTTCGTCCACCCTTTAAGGAAAACCTTCTGGGATGGATTTTGGGTGGCAATCTGGTTAAATCGGTCAATAATTTTATCGGCAAACAGCGGAATGAATTTGTCATCGGTAGTATTATTGATGGCTTCCAGCGTCTCACTGTTCATCCTGGCGGTTTGATTAATACCCAGCACTGATTGACAAAGTTTTAATGCTGTTCCAGGGCCAAATAACACGCCCATATCAAATAGCGCGGTAGCAATGCTCTGGTCTAACACTTGATCAAGATTTAATACATCCCAATAATTTTTTTTGTAGATGATATTAATGGTTTCAAAACTCATGTTTTTTACTTCTTCTTCTGTAACGTCATCTCTCCCCAGATACTCCTCTAATCGCTTAAGCGTGATGCCTTTATTCGTTGGCCCGCCTCTGTCCGCCGGATGGTTTGTATAGCCACCCTCATTTTTTAAGGTAAATATCAGCGCCTCATCAATATTTGATCCCGGTTGATCAATTCCATTATCAATTGTTGTGATATCCGGTACAGGGTCGTCTGGTACGGGTTTATCCGTAAACGATTTTTCGGTCATGAAGGCTTCGAGTTTTTTAATTGCGGACAACGTCAAAGGTCCGACAAGACCATCTATTTTCCCACTATAAAGATCTAATGATTTTAATGCTAACTGGAGTGACTCGATTTTGTTATGAGTAAACATCGCATTCTCCTTTATGAGGGGAGTACAGATAGCAGGGCTATCCTGTACTTATTTATTTGATATTAGCTCCTGGGATGGGGAAGAGAATTCATTCACAAAATGAGACGCAAATAACATCATGCTCAAGCATTATACCCGTCAGACCAACGTTGTATTGCTGTGTGCCTTTTTATAAAAATAACTGTTCTCCTCCCCACTAAATTTTTATTGCAACTCTTGTTTGACGGCAAAGAGAGAATAATCCACACGGATGTTTCCCGTTAGATCAGGGATGCCATCTCGTTTCCGCTCACCATATCGATAATGCTCTTGCTTGTTGAGTGACATATAGAGCAAACCGAGTTGATCATCGGGATTACTCTTCAGTGCGGTGGAGACAACATTAGTTAAGAATTTTGCAATCATCACACCCGCAGCAAACGCTGGGTTTGCGGCTCCAAGAATCAGTGTGCCTAAACTTGCAGCAAAAACATCAAACTCAGGTCGCATAACAGCCGATTCCAGCTTCCTTCCTATGTCGTTGGTATTATTGTCATCCTTAATAACCGTCAGGCACCAGTTGAAATTATCTGGGATTTTGGAGGATGCGTAGAGAGTATATCCAGTATCGCCAAAAGTGAGTACGGAATTGTCTCTGACCTCAGAGACTTCACTAAAATATCGTGCTGACACAACTTGTTGAACTGCCTGTGTGAGTAGCTGTTTTTTTACCTCCTCATCATTTTCTGAATACCATGCATCAAGTATCGGAATGTCTGCAT
>JBOFYZ010000006.1:0-6324 GCA_051654925.1 Lachnospiraceae bacterium
CCGGTGATTGAAACGGGCACCGGCAACTGCCATATCTATGTTGATGAAAGTGCTGATTTCCAGATGGCACTCGACATTATTTACAATGCCAAGACTCAGCGCATCGGCGTTTGCAATGCCTGTGAATCACTCGTGGTACATAGCAGCATTGCCGCAGCCTTTCTGCCTCAGCTAAAAAATATTCTGGATCAGAAACAAGTCGAGATCCGTGGCGACCAAAGGGCCTGCAGGATTATCCCTGCGTTTACACAAGCCACGGAAGAAGATTGGAGTACAGAATACCTTGATTATATTGTTTCACTGAAGATTGTCGACTCTTTCGACGAGGCGATTACACACATTAACCGTTACAGCACCAGCCATTCAGAAGCGATTATCACAAAAAACTACGATCATTCCATGCAGTTTTTAAATGAAATTGATTCAGCTGTGGTTTATGTCAATGCGTCAACCCGCTATACCGATGGTAATGAATTCGGATTTGGGGCTGAGATCGGAATCAGTACCCAGAAGCTTCATGCCCGGGGACCGATGGGACTCGAGGCACTGACTACTACCAAATATATTATTTTCGGCAATGGTCAGATTCGATAGAGATGGTGCACATAGTCGTAGGGGAGCTGCCGTGGTAAAAAAGGCCTGCGGACCCTGGTAGTAGTGATACTGGTCCGTATTTCCTGCCGTTTCGGATGGTAACGAGATCTAAAACAGGAAGCCTGCGACTAAACACATGGGATAAATCACAATAACTCGCGATAAAGCCGCTCAAACAATTGCTGATTTATCCCATAACGTCACATGCTTCCTGTTTAAGATCTCGTAACCATCCTGCAAATGCAGAAAATACGGACCAGTATCACTACTACCAGGATCCGCAGGCCTTTTTTACCACGACAGCTCCCGGCTACATATATACCTCCCATCAGATAAAAAAATACTTGTAATAGCTTTTGTAATATCTTCCGCTGTAAGACGAATATAACTCCACCGGCATTAATGGGAGCGAATATGTAGCTGGGGGGATGTCGCACTAAAAAAGCCTGTGGACGCTGGTGGTAGCGGTGCTGCCTGTCCGTATTTTCTGCCTTTGCAGGACTGATAGAGTCTCTTAAAGCAGAGAAATGGCGCGTTAATGCCAGAAACAGCCATTGTTTGAGCATAGCGAGTTATGGTGTTTCTGGCATTGCACTTAGCGGCAGTTCTCTGCTTTTAGAGACTCTTGCGGTCCGAAACTGCAGGGAATACGGACAGGCAGCACCGCTACCACCAGCGTCCACAGGCTTTTTTAGTGCGACATCCCCCTGGTAATATATAAAAAAATCGGCTGTAAACTTACGGAAATCTGTCAATTTTAAACTTGTATTGCATTTTTTTTTTATTATGTATATAATGTAACAGTCGGTGCTGACTGGTATCGATGAGAAATTTTGGAGAATTATTATGAATTTTATGGACAAAAAAGATATTAAAACTGCAGTTCCCAAGCTCGAGCCCGAGCGTCAGATGTATTTTATTGAACAGACCAGGCAGCTGGTCCGTATCTTTGAAGAACAAAAAGGTAGAAAGCTCACTGCCTGTATCCAGACCTTCGGCTGTCAGATGAATGCCCGCGATTCCGAGAAGCTTCTTGGCATACTGGAGCAGATCGGCTTTGTCGAATCAGATCAGGAAAACTCTGATTTTGTATTATACAATACCTGTACGGTTCGTGATAATGCAAACCAGAAGGTTTATGGGCGTTTAGGTGCACTGAACAGCCTGAAGAAAAAAAATCCTGATATGCTGGTAGCACTCTGCGGATGCATGATGCAGGAGAAAGCGGTCGTTGAGAAGATAAAGAAAAGCTATCCCTTCGTCGATCTGGTTTTTGGTACCCACAATATTTTCAAGCTGGCAGAGCTTCTTTATGAACGTCTGCGCCAGAAGAAAATGGTGATTGATATTTGGGAAGAAGCTCAGGAGATCGTTGAAGAACTTCCGGCGGAACGGAAGTTCCCGTTCAAATCCGGTGTCAATATCATGTATGGCTGCAACAATTTCTGCAGTTACTGTATTGTCCCCTATGTACGGGGGCGGGAACGCAGCCGCAGGGTCGAAGATATCCTGGATGAGATCCGCCGGCTGGTCGCTGACGGTGTGGTTGAAATCATGCTGCTGGGACAGAATGTCAATTCTTATGGAAAGAATCTGGATGAACCGATGTCCTTTGCTCAGCTTCTGGAAGAAGTTGATAAAGTCGAAGGATTGGAACGAATTCGCTTCATGACTTCACATCCGAAGGATTTATCAGATGAATTGATCGAAACCATGAGCCGGACAAAAAAAGTCTGCAGTCATTTGCACCTGCCGCTGCAGTCAGGCAGCAGCAGGATTTTAAAAGCGATGAACCGCAGCTATACCAAAGAAAAGTATCTGGGTCTGGCTGACCGGATCCGCAGAGAGGTGCCGGGCATTTCCCTAACTACCGATATTATTGTCGGCTTCCCGGGAGAGACGGAAGATGATTTTTTGGAAACACTGGATGTTGTCAGGAAAGTACGCTATGACAGTGCATTTACTTTTATTTATTCCAAACGGACAGGTACCCCGGCTGCGTCCATGCCGGATCAGGTGCCGGAGGATGTGGTTAAGGATCGTTTCCATCGCCTTCTGAAAGAGGTACAGCAGATTTCCGGTGAAGTCTGCGGCAAAGATGTCGGTACCGTTCAGGATGTGCTGGTTGAAACTGTCAATGACCATCAGGACGGTTATCTGACCGGCCGGATGAGCAATAATACCGTTGTTCACTTTCCTGGTCCAAAGAGCTGGATCGGAACCATTGTTCCGGTTTCGCTGGAGGAATCAAAAGGATTTTATTATATGGGAACATGTGTAAAAGAATTGGAGGAAGTGTTTGTATGAAGAAGAGTACCAAACGATTAACAGCATTCTTACTGGTGTCTGCCATGACTACCTCGTTCGCTTTTAATGCACTGGCATCCAGTGTTGTAGAGGCCGGCCAGGAGCAGCAGGAGACCGGCGGTCCGGGCGGAACTTCGGGCAGCAGCACACCAGATACAGTTGAGGGTAATACTGCTCCGGGAGAGGTAAGCACCCCGCCAGAAACAGAAACCACCCCAGAAACTACTGAGACCCCTCAGATGACCGATTATCCGGTTATTTCCGGCGCACCCGCTGAACATGCGGTGGCGAATGCAGTAACCATTGAAACGATTTACGGCTCCAGCGGCCAGATTCAGAATATCAGTATGAAGCTGAATGGTATTTCCGGAGCGATTTCTTACGGAGTCTATGTAAATAACGGCGGATATCTGCCATGGCTGGGCAATGGCTATCCTTCAGGTGGCGTGGAAGACAGCACCCACATCGAAGCAATCCAGGTGGCAATTACCGGAGAAGCAGCCAGCCTTTATAATGTATATTACCGCGGTGTGTCCCTGAAAGCCGGACAACATGGCTGGGCCTCAGCGGAAGAACTGATGGGAACGATGGACAGAGGCGATTATCTGACTGATATTGAGGTTGTACTGGTTCCTAAGGCGTATGGTGCGCCAGGTACCTATGAGGGCAGATTTTATTCCAGCTATAGTGAATATATTCGTATCAATGCAGATGGAGCAGCCTTAAAAAATGCCGATGGAACTGCTCACAACGGCTGGGCAGACCATGACCGTGCCCGTTACTATTTTGTGGACGGCCAAGCGGTTACCGGCTGGCATTACATCGACGGATTTAAATATTACTTCAATGAGCGCGGTGCTTTGATTATGGATGTAGAACCTTATATCGGAACCCAGGCAAGTTATCAGCTGCGGGTGAATAAGACCCTGAACTGTCTGACTGTATATGCTAAGGATGGCGATAACGGTTATACCATCCCGGTTAAATCCATGCTGACCTCGGTTGGTGACGATACTCCGCTGGGAACCTTCAAGACTCCTGAAAAATACCGCTGGAGACTGATGGTCAACGACACATATACGCAGTACGCAACCAGAATAACTGCCGGATTTTTATTCCACTCCATTACATACGAAAAAGCAGATGAAAATACATTGATTACTGATGGATATAACAAGCTGGGTATCAACCGTTCGCTGGGCTGTATTCGTTTGAACTGCTGGAATTCAAAATGGGTCTATGACAATTGCAAATTGGGAACCGAGGTAGTGATTTACGAAGATGCAGCCACGCCGGGACCGTTTTTCAAACCTTACCTGGTATGGATTGCGGAAGATCAGACCTATGATCCTACCGATCCGAAATTTATCGGACAGTAAGACTACACAATACGATACGACACAGAATATGAAAAGAGGGAACGAAGCGTGGCTGGACTATCACCAATGATGGCTCAATACGTTGAGACAAAAAAACAATATCATGACTGCATTTTATTTTACCGGCTGGGCGATTTCTACGAAATGTTTTTCGAGGATGCCCTGACTGCCTCCCGCGAACTGGAGATCACCCTGACCGGCAAAGAATGTGGATTAGAGGAACGCGCACCGATGTGTGGCGTTCCTTATCATGCTGTAGACAATTATTTAAACAGACTGGTACAAAAAGGTTATAAAGTGGCAATTGCCGAACAGATGGAAGATGCCAAACAGGCCAAGGGACTGGTCCGCCGGGAAGTCATCCGGGTGGTTACGCCGGGCACGATTACCAGTACTCAGGCTTTAGATGAAACAAAGAACAACTATCTGATGGGGATTGCTTACCTGGGCGACCGGATGGGGGTATCGGTTGCCGATATCACTACCGGTGATTTTTTAGTTACGGAATTATTCTCTGAGCGGTCATTAATGGACGAGATCAACAAATTTTCTCCATCCGAAATCATTTGCAATGATGCCTTTCATATGTCAGGGATTTCGCTGGATGAAATGAAAGAAAGATATCATGTGACGATATCAACTCCTGATCCCCGCTTTTTCCTGGAAGATAATTGCCGCAAGCTGCTGAAGGAACATTTTAAAGTCAACAGTCTGGAAGGGCTGGGACTTGGTGATTATGACAGCGGTATGATTGCCGCCGGGGCAGTGCTTCAGTATCTATATGAGACTCAGAAAAGCACACTGGATCATATGACTGCGATTGTACCGTATTCAACGGGTGCATATATGATGCTGGATTCGTCGACCAGACGGAACCTGGAATTGCTGGAAACCATGCGTGAAAAACAGAAACGGGGCAGTTTGCTGTGGGTTCTGGACAAGACCGGTACCGCGATGGGGGCCCGGCTTTTACGGACATGGGTCGAACAGCCACTGATTGAGAAAGAGGCTATTTTAAGCCGCCAGCAGGCGATCGAAGAACTAAACCTGAATTATATCAGCCGGGAAGAATTGCGGGAGTATCTGAAGCCGGTATACGATCTTGAGCGGCTGATCGGGAGGATCAGTTATAAATCAGCAAATCCCAGGGATTTACTTGCATTTAGCCAGTCGCTGGGAATGATTCCCCACATTAAAACGCTGCTGAAAGAATTTAACTGCAAAAACCTAAAAGAAATATGTGAGGAAATGGATACACTTGAGGATCTTCATGAGCTGATCGAACGGTCCATTGAAGAGGAAGCTCCGATCCTGGTCCGCGAAGGCGGGATTATCAAAGAAGGCTACAGCGAGGATTCTGACCGGCTGCGCCATGCCAAAACCGAAGGGAAAAGCTGGCTGGCTGATTTGGAAGCGAGAGAGCGGGATGCCAGCGGAATCAAAAACCTGAAAATAAAATTCAATAAAGTATTCGGATACTATTTTGAAGTGACCAACTCCTTCAAAAATCTTGTTCCGCAGCATTTTATCCGCAAACAGACGCTGGCCAATGCCGAACGATATACAACCGATGAATTGAAAAATCTGGAAGACATTATCCTGGGTGCAGAGGACAAGCTGTATTCTCTGGAATATGAACTGTTTTGCCAGATCCGCGATACCATCGGTGCTGAGGTGCTTCGCATTCAAAAGACCGCCCGCGCTCTGGCAACGGCCGATGTCTACGTATCCTTGTCGACCGTGGCAACACGCAATAATTACACGAAACCAAATATTAACGAAAAAGGGATTATTCAGATCAAAGGCGGACGTCATCCAGTTGTTGAAAAAATGATGCGGGATAATATGTTTGTTGCTAATGATACCTATCTGGATAATGGCAAAAATCGCATTGCCGTTATTACCGGCCCCAATATGGCCGGAAAATCCACCTACATGCGACAGACCGCCCTGATTGTGCTGATGGCCCAGATCGGCAGCTTTGTACCTGCCGGTGAATCCAACATCGGAATCTGTGACCGGATTTTCACTCGTGTCGGAGCTT
>JBOFYZ010000007.1:0-1041 GCA_051654925.1 Lachnospiraceae bacterium
AGATGAATATGATGCCGGTAAACTACCAGGATTCTTTTTCTAAAAATATTAATTATTTTGATAGCTTTAATCAATGTATGGACAAAGGCATGGAATATCTTAACTGGGAAGAAAAATATGCACTCTATCAGAATCAGACCGGATCGCTAAGACGGGGTGTCGGTATGTCTCTTCTTTGGTATAACACAGCAGTCTGGCCTATATCGATTGAAGTTTCTTCCTGCCGGATGATTCTGAATCAGGATGGTTCCATCCAGTTGCAGCTGGCAGAAACAGAAATTGGTCAGGGCGCTGATACGGTCTTTTCCCAAATGGCGGCAGAAACCCTTGGTATATCGTATCAAAAAGTACATATCATAAGCTGCCAGGATACCGATGTAACCCCCTTTGGTACCGGGGCCTATGGTTCACGGCAGACCTATGTAGGCGGCATGGCCGTGCGCAAAATCGCTTTGGAGCTAAAGGCCAAAATCCTGAACCACGCAAACGAACTTACCCGGATGCTGGCATGTGATCTCGATATTATCGACGGTAATATCATCCATAAGCCTGCAGGTAAAGTACTTATGAGCCTGGCCGAACTGGCTACCGAAGTACTGTATAGTCCACAATATGCGGCGCACATTGCCGCCGAAGGAACCGCACAATGTAAATCCAACGCATATAGCTTTGGTTGTGCATTTGCTGAAGTAGAGGTTGATGTTCCCCTTGCCAAAGTTCGATTACTGAATTTGGTTAACGTACACGACTGCGGCCGTCTTATTAATCCCCAGCTTGCAGAAGGTCAGGTGCATGGTGGCATGAGCATGGCGATAGGCTTTGGCCTATCTGAGCAATTAATATATGACGAAAAATGCGGCCGTCTTCTTAACGATAATTTACTGGATTACAAGCTTTCCACCACTATGGATCATCCGCATTTGGAAGCTCAATTTGTTGAGAATTATGAACCTACAAGCGCTTATGGTACAAAGGCATTGGGTGAACCACCTACCGTCCCTGGTGCTCCTGCCATCCGTAATGCCGTATTACATGCCACCG
>JBOFYZ010000008.1:0-1011 GCA_051654925.1 Lachnospiraceae bacterium
AGCAGCATCGCCATGAAACCGAGTATAATATTCTCCTGACGAAAAACCTTAGCAATCTGCTTCTTCTTCATCCCCAGCAGAAGGTAGGTGCCAAATTCCCGGCTGCGCCGCTGGAGCATAAAATTAACCATATAGTGAACCAGCCAGATGACAATAATCATGATAAAGAATGAGGCAAATCCAATAAGCGCACCGAAAATTGCAAATTCGCCATAGAGGCCTCTCATATCCTCTGAGAATATCATGCCGTGAAAAGCAAACATCAGGGTTGAAATAATTACCATAGTGACCAGATAGATAAGATAATCTTTGACCGACCTCCGGACATTTCGAAAGGTTAGTTTCCTAAGCATTGCTAGCGCCCCCTCCCGTCAGAGACAGCACATCCAGAATCTGACCCAGAAACTCCCGGCGGCTCTTATCACCCCGAATCAATTCATGAAAGATTTCACCGTCCTTCAAAAATAAAATCCGCTTGCAGTAACTAGCCGAAAATGCATCATGGGTAACCATCAAAATGGTGGAATGCATTTCTTCATTCAGCGTCACAAAGGTGTCCAGCAGCATCTGGGCTGATTTGGAGTCCAGCGCCCCAGTGGGTTCATCGGCCATAATAATCATCGGATTGTTAACCACCGCTCTGGCACACGCACAGCGCTGTTTCTGACCACCCGATACTTGGTAAGGAAATTTGCTGCCGATATCAGCGATACCCAGACGCTTCATCACCTCTTCGGTTCGTTTAACCGCTTCTTTCTTCCCCTTACCCTGAAGGGTCAGCGCCAGCGTAATATTTTCTTCACAGGTCAAGGTATCAAGCAGATTAAAATCCTGAAATACAAAGCCCAGCTTTTCCTTACGGAATTCGGCCAATTTTTCTTCCTTTAATGCGGTAATGTCAGTATCGCCATAATAAATATGACCGGCTGTCACATTGTCGATGGTAGATAGGACATTGAGCAAGGTTGTTTTGCCGGAACCGGAGGCTCCCATAATGCCAGTAAACTCTCC
>JBOFYZ010000009.1:0-82091 GCA_051654925.1 Lachnospiraceae bacterium
AACAGAATGTCGTGGCATACAACAACTTAGGGATAGGCCGTCTGATCTATCAGCTGCCGCTGCCATTGTGCCGTATGTTCATCAAGGAGATCTTTGAAGGCAAATCCCCGGATGAGTTTGACGAAGAGACGTTGACAACGATCAATAAGTTCTTTGAGAACAGCCTGAATGTATCTGAGACCTCCAGGCAGCTGTATATTCACAGGAATACACTGGTTTATCGTCTGGATAAGCTTCAGAAGAGTACCGGACTGGATCTGCGTGTATTCGAGGACGCAATTACTTTCAAGATTGCCTTGATGGTAGTTAAGTACATGAATTACATGGAGAGCATAGACTATTGATAGAGACTGTTCAAACCCGAGCTAATCACTGGCTGATTGACTCGGAGGATGCACGTTTTGGTCGGAAAGCAGACCGGCCATCGCCAAAGGCGATTTAAAATACCGGTCTGCGTTACTGTTTACTGGCGTGCCAGTGAACAGTAACTACTGATATACCAGGGGATAACTATGATAGAAATTTCAAATATCAGCAAAACCTATGAGACAGGAAATAAGGCTCTGCGAAACATTAGCATTACAATCGAAGACGGGGAATTTGTTTTTATCATGGGGTCAAGTGGCTCCGGCAAATCAACCCTTCTTCGGTTGCTGCTGAAGGAGGCAGAGCCTACTTCAGGTAAAATTGTCGTTAACGATATGGATTTACAGAAGATGCCGCGCCGATACATACCCAAGTACCGCCGCAAGCTCGGATTTGTGTTTCAGGATTTCCGACTGCTAAGGGATCGGAACGTATTTGAGAATGTGGCATTTGCGCAGCGTGTTATCGGCGTATCGGGCCGGCAGATCCGGGAATCAGTTCCCAAAATGCTTAAATTAGTAGGCCTGTCATCCAAGTACAAGTCTCTGCCCAGGCAATTATCCGGCGGCGAGCAGCAGCGGGTGGCGATTGCCCGGGCACTGATCAACCGTCCGGAGGTTTTGCTTGCAGATGAACCGACAGGGAACCTGGATCATAATAATGCAATCGAGATTATGAAGCTGCTGGAGCAGATTAACCAGCTGGGAACTACGGTGGTAGTCATTACCCACAGCAAAGAAATCGTGGAACAGATGGGCAAACGGGTGATTACGATTGATCGTGGACAGGTGATCAGTGATGACAGGATAGAAGGCGGAAATACTTATGAGAATTAGTACATTCACATATTGCCTGAAACAGGGCATGAAAAATATATGCAGAAATATTTGGTTTTCACTGGCTTCTGTGGCAACTATTTGTGCATGTATTTTTTTATTTTGTTTATTTATTTCAATTGTAAGGAATATTCAATATATAGTTAAGCACGTCGAGAGTACGGTGGGTGTTACGGTGCTGTTTGATGAAACCTTAAGCGAACAGGAGATTCTGGATATCGGAGCCGGTATTAAGACACGGCCTGAAATCAAGGTAATGAATTATGTATCCGCAGAAGCGGCCTGGGAATCCTTTAAGCATGAATATTTTGCAGGGAATGAAGAACTGGCGGAAGGTTTTGCAGATGATAATCCGCTGGCAGATTCGGCTTCTTATGAGATTTTCCTGTATGATATCGATAGTCAGGAGGATTTTGTTGCATATCTGCAGGGTCTGGCTGGTGTCCGTCAGGTAAATTATTCTAATGCTGCGGTAGCGGTCTTTGCCAACGTGAATAAAGTAGTAGGTTTTCTGTCACTGGTAATTATCGGGGTATTGCTGGCGGTTTCGGTGTTCCTGATTAATAATACCATATCGGTAACCGCGGCTTTCCGTAAGAACGAAAGCCAGATTATGCGTCTGATTGGAGCTACCAATTTTATGGTCCGCGCCCCTTTTATTGTTGAGGGTGTCATGATTGGGATTATCGGTGCCCTGATTCCACTGGTTGCCATGTATTTTATCTATATCCGCACTGTTTCTTATATCATGCAGCAGTTCCGGATTTTTGCAGGCGTGTTTACCTTTATTCCGATTGATCAGATTTATCCGGTCATGATAGCGGCGGCAATGGCAATGGGCGTTGGTATCGGCTTTTTTGGAAGTTTCTTTACGATCCGGAAATACCTGAAAGTATAGGGAGATGATAGAATGAACAAAAGAACGCACAGATTTTGCTGTATGCTGTTGGCAGTCTGCCTTGCGTCCGCCGGTATCGTGCCGGTATATGCGACAAAACAGGATGTTGAAGATGCGAAAAATAAAGTCTCCAGTCTGGAAGAGGAGAAGAAAAAGGTTGAGGCTTCCCTTAAAAACCTGGAGAGTCTGAAGCATGATGCGGCTGCATATGTCAAACAGCTGGATGCCGAAATGGCCACGCTGAATCAGGAGGTGGAGCAGCTGGCTGTCCAGATCGAAGGCAAGGAAGCCGAGATCGTGACAACCCAGCAGAATCTGAAAGCAGCCAGGGAAGTGGAGGCTGACCAGTACGATTCAATGAAGCTGCGGATCAAATATATGTATGAACGCGGTAATACCGGTATGATCGATATGCTGCTGCAGTCATCTGATGTGGTTCAGTTAATGAACCGTGCTGAGTATATCCGCAAGATTTCTGAATATGATAAACAGATGATGGATGAATATGTGGAAACGAAAAATACCATTGCGGCTCAAGAAGTGACCTTGCAGCAGGAGCATGAGCAGCTGGTTGGGTTACAGGATCAGACCGAGGCGAAGCAGCAGTCAGTGCAGACCCTGCTGACCCAGAAAAACACCGAATTACGAAACTTTGAAGCACGGATTGACGAAGCCCAGGGACAAATCAGTGAATATGAGCAGGATATTAGGGCTCAGGAGAATCAGATTAAGAATCTGGAAGCTGAAGTCAAGCGAAAAGAAGAAGAAGCAAGAAAAGCCGCAGAAGCTGCCGGAAATCAGTATAATACGGTAAGTCTTGGGAATATTAACTTTATATGGCCCTGTCCGTCCAGCAGCCGTATTACGTCTGGATTTGGCGGCCGCAGTTCACCGACCGAAGGCGCATCTTCCAACCATCAGGGCATCGATATCGGAGCACCCACCGGCACTCCGATTGTAGCATCCGCTTCGGGAACGGTCGTAATTGCTACATACAGCTACTCGGCCGGTAATTATGTTATGATCAGCCATGGAGGCGGTGTATATACAGTTTATATGCATTGTTCCCAGCTGCTGGTTTCTCAGGGTCAGCAGGTCAGCCAGGGAGCAACGATCGCCAAAGTTGGTTCTACCGGATATTCGACGGGTTCTCATCTGCATTTTGGGATCCGTTCGGGCGGACAATACTTGAATCCGAGTAAGTATGTGAGCCCGTAGAGGGATTAAGAATAGGAGATAATCGTGGAAAGAGAAAATAAAAACAAATTCTGGAAAGGCGTCCTGGTAGGTGCTCTGGTTACCGCATTTGCAGGGCTGGTGATCGTCGGAGTAGCTACACTGATCTCTCTGGTCGGCCGGACGGTCATTGACAATCAGACCCGCACCCAGATTGTCCAGGATTCCCGTCGGAATAATAAAGACGATGTGGAACATATCGATATGGAGCATGTCCAGAAAAAAGTAGAAACGCTGGAATCTTATATTGATAATTTTTATCTGTTTGATAAAGATAATGAAAAGCTGGAAGACGGAATCTATCAGGGATTAATGTCCGGACTGGAAGATCCGTATTCCGTATATTACACGGTTGATGCCTACCAGAAAATGAAAGAAAGTACCGAAGGAAAATACTGCGGTATCGGAGCCATGGTCAGTCAGAATGCCCAGACCGGCATTATTACGATTGTCAGAGTCTTTGAAGGATCACCAAGCGAAGAAGCAGGTTTGCTGCCCGGTGACATCATCTACAAGGTAGAGGAAGAAGAAGTGACCGGCTTTGATCTGGATCTGCTAGTCAGCGAACACATCCGCGGTCTGGAAAATACAAAGGTCAATATTACCGTATTGCGTGCCAATGATTATCAGGAATTGTCGATCACCCGGCGCGAAATTGAAGTTCCAACCGTAGAGCATAAAATGTTAGCGGATAATACCGGCTATGTTATGGTCAGCCAGTTTGACATCGTAACCCCATCCCAGTTCATCGAGGCAATCGAAGATCTGGAAGAGCAGGGGATGGAACGTCTGGTAATCGATCTGCGGGGCAATCCCGGCGGAGTTCTGGATACCGTAGTGGAGATGGCTGCCTATATTCTTCCGGAGGACCGAATGGAAGGAATGATTGTCTATACCGAAGACAAAAATGAAAAGGGTGCGAAATACTTCTGCAAGGACGGTAAGATTCAGATGACCTCCAATGACGGAAGCGGTACGGATTCGAGATACCCAAAGCAGGATGGCCATCAGCTCGATATACCGATCGCCGTATTGATCAATGGAAACTCAGCCAGTGCTTCCGAAGTATTTGCCGGATGTATGAAAGACTATGAGTGGGCAACGCTGGTAGGAACCACAACGTTTGGAAAAGGAATTGTGCAGCACTTGATTCCTTTATCCGATGGAACTGCCATCAAGCTGACTACATCACATTACTTTACTCCAGATGGTTTCGATCTTCATGGTAAAGGGATCGAACCCGATGTGGAGATTGAGCTGGATGAAGAATTAAGAACTAAGGTTACGGTTGAACCCGAAGACGATAATCAGCTGCAGAAAGCGATTGAAGTGTTGAAGGATTCTGGTTTACAGTAGTTTGGGGGTGTTCTCCAGGGGTGAGGCGGGCGGGAGGCGGGGAGCGGTCCGGGTAGGCCGGTACGCACCCGGTTTCACTGCTGTTTCGGACTGTAAGTATATCTAAAATAAGAAGCATGTGACTAAAAGCATGGGATAAATCACAATAACTCGCGGTGAAGCCGCTCAAACAATTGCTGATTTATCCCATAACGTCACATGCTTCTTATTTAAGATATTCTAACAATCCTCAAATGCAGTGAAACCGGGTGCGTACCGGCCTACCCGGACCGCTCCCCGCCTCCCGCCCGCCTCACCCCCAGCGACAATACTGCCAGGCCTGTGTAAAGAATCTTAGTACTTTTTATTAATGGAAGAGATCGGTAAAGTATTTGGGAGAGACAGGGGGTAAAAGGCTCAGTTTAGAGTTAGTTTAAGATGATTAATAACCACTGTAGTTCGGTTTTGCTTTTTTGCCTGGAAGGTGCGATATATGTGGCTGAGGGGATGTTGTGGTAAACGGGGCTGCGGGCACTGGCGGCGGTGGTGGTTTCCGTCCGTATTTTCTGCATTTGCAGGATCGTTAGAGTCTCTTAAAGCAGAGAAATGACGCGTTAATGCCAGAAACGGCCAATGTTTGAGCGCAGCGAGTTTTGGCGTTTCTGGCATTGCAATTAGCGGCATTTATCTGCTTTTAGAGACTCTTACGATCCGAAACCGCAGAAAATACGGACGGAAACCACCACCGCCGCCAGAGCCCGCAGCCTCGTTTACCACAACATCCCCCTACACCTACAAATCCAACTTCAAATCCCCAGCTTTGATCCAGCCGGTTTTGTGAAACCATCCGCCGATAATAAAGGTGAGAATAGCGGGAAGTGCGAAGCATACCAGCAGGATACCGAGCCACATCATGGTCCCCCCACCCATAGCAGTGTAGACTCCGATCGGGCCGACCAGGCCGCAGGTGCCCATACCGGATCCGGCGGGGATGTTCTGCATGCGAAAGATGCAGGTGGCAATGGGGCCGGTGATCATTGAGACGAGGGTTGGGGGAATCCATACTTTGGGGTTTTTGACGATGTTGCCCATTTGCAGCATGGAAGTACCGAGTCCTTGAGCCAGCAGGCCGCCGACACCGTTTTCGCGGAAACTGAGTACGGCGAATCCAATCATCTGGGCGCAGCAGCCGGCGGTTGCGGCTCCTCCGGCCAGTCCGTCCAGACTGAGCATGATACAGATAGCGGCGCTGCTGATCGGGAGTGTCAGGGCAATGCCAATGAGAGCTGAAACCAGGATTCCCATGAAGAAAGGCTGCATCTCCGTGGTGGTTTTCACCAGGGTGCCGAAGGATGTCATAAAGACGGATACTCCCGGGCCGACAAACTGGGCAATCAGTACTCCTGAGATAATGGTGAGACCGGGGGTAAGCAGGATATCAACCCGTGTCTCTTTTGAGATCAGTTTACCAAGCTCAGTAGCTACAATCGTTGATAGTAGTGCGCCGACGGGGCCGCCAAGGGCATTGCCGGCGATGCCGACGGTGGCAGCAGAAAAAAGAACCAACTGGGGTGCCTGCAGTGCGTATGCAATCGATACACCAAGGGCAGCGCCGGTAGCGGTCTTACAGTATTCAGATATTGTGTTGAACAGTTCGATTTGGGATTTTTCGCCGAGGGTGCCGAAGATGGTACCGATCAGCAGTGAGGCGAACAGACCGAAGGCCATGGCTCCCATGGCATCAATGAAATAAGTCTTGAGTGAAATGTTGACATTTTTACGCTGCAGAAATGCTCGTATGCCTGTTTGTTCCATGATAGTAATCTCCTTTAACGATAACATTAAGATAATTGGGACATTAGGCACACATTTGACCTCCCCAGGTCAAAGCAGTTGAGAATTATATTATCATAGGTGGAAGAAAAAGGGAAGTGATTGTTAAAAAATAAACGATCGGTTTGGTAGAAAAATACTTCAGTGTATGGTAAACTAGATAGAAAGAAGGTATCAGTACAGAAAGAGAGATGATTATGGAGATAAGAACATGCCCGGTCTGTGATCAGAAAATGACCTCAACCCATTATTGTAAAATATGCCGCCGGTTTGTCCGGCATCCCTATATCATGAAGGGCGACTACTATTTAAATGAACAGACAGCCCGGAGAATGGATAACAACAATGAGCAGCAGCGAATCCTGCAGGAACGGCCATCAGTGAACCACAACAGAATCCCCCCGGCTTCAGCCGGACAGAGTCAATGGAAGCCGGTTATGCCACCGATGCCTGGAGGATCCGGAGCAAAAAAACTACCGGCATCATTGCTGGGAATTATGATTCTTGCAGTTGTTTTGGTGCTGGCATTTTTAGGAGTAGCTTTTGAAAACAGATATGATTCGCCATCAGTCAGCTTTGATTCAATTATTTCCGGCGATGATTCCGAAGATTACACTGATGACTTTAACCTCGAAGACTGGGTAGAAGACTACGAAGAGCTGGATGAAAGAGACGTCAAAGCAGCCGGCATAGCCTGTACATCCTGCGGGCATTTTCACACCACCGGTGAAGAAATGAAAGAATGGTTGTTTGAGCTAATCGTTTCAGAGGGATTTATCGTTGAGGATACAGATGAATATTCCTATAATGAAAGATATTCCGATGATACTACCTGGTTCTCCAGCTCCATCGTATATTATCTGGAAGGACAAAAAGAAGATTCCTATCCCCTGCTTGCCGTAGACTTCGACACCGCAACCGGTGCCCTCCACGAAGTTGACATGATCCTGGAAGATCCCGGACAATTGGTAGAAATCACCGAATCCGTCCTGAAGTACCTCATCGAAAACGACGACTTCGTCCCCGATCTCTCCGCTATTAAAGCCATAAAAACCGGTCTCACAGAAGCTTTTGAAAACGACAACAACTTCGTATATGAAACAGACGATGTATATATATACGGTTACGTATTCGACAGCGACTACACTGTATATATTAGCAGCGAAGCATACTAGGTTTCGCTCCGCTTTAGCCCTTCCCTTTACAATCCTCTTTCTATTTGGGAGGAAATATGCTACAATATTGCATAAAAATGTATTAACAAGAGAGGAGATCCCCCATATGAAAATTAAAGATATTCTAAAAGAAGAACGGCCAACCCTGTCTTTTGAAGTATTTCCACCTAAGACAGAAGATAAATATGAATCGGTAGAACGTGCCGCGATGGAGATTGCCAAGTTGAGACCAGCCTTTATGAGTGTTACATATGGTGCCGGTGGCGGTACCAGCAGCTATACTGTGGATATCGCATCGGCACTTCAGGAACAGTGCCAGGTGACGCCGCTGGCTCATCTGACCTGTGTTTCCTCAAGTAAAGAAAAGGTTCGTTCCGTACTGGCACAATTAAAGCAGCGAAAGATTGAGAATGTGCTGGCACTGCGGGGGGATATTCCGGCTGATGGGAAGATTGAGCATGATTACCAGTTTGCATCAGAGCTGATTGCCGAGATCAAACAGTCAGGAGATTTTTGTATCGGCGCAGCCTGTTACCCGGAAGGCCACGTAGAATCTGTGAATAAGACTGCAGATATCCAGTACTTAAAAGAAAAAGTCGAGGCCGGCTGTGATTTTGTTACGACCCAGATGTTTTTTGACAATAATATTCTATATAATTATCTGTACCGGATCAGGGAAAAAGGAATCACCGTGCCGGTGATTGCCGGGATTATGCCGGTGACAAATGTTGCCCAGATTAAGCGGATCTGTTCCATGTCAGGGACTTATCTGCCGGCTCGATTTAAAGCGATTGTAGACCGGTTTGGTGATAATCCGGCTGCAATGAAGCAGGCCGGAATCGCGTATGCCACTGAGCAGATTATTGACCTGATTGCTAATGGAGTGAATGGTATTCATGTATATTCTATGAATAAACCTGATGTGGCCGGACGGATTCAGGAGAGCTTATCGGAAATTCTGTAACCATGGAGGAATTATGTTTGACTGGAACGAGCGTGAGATTCTGCGATATATGGGACACCGCGGCCAGGAGGTTCCGGATCAGATCAGGCAGCTGATTGAGGAATGCAAGGCTGAGCTGGAGGAGTATGCCCAGCCCCGAAGCATCTGGCGCAGCTATCCGCTGGTTGTTTCCGGTCAGGCGATTGATGCCGGCAGTCTTTGGACCAGCAGCAAAAGCCTGGCGCAAAATCTGGCCGGCTGCGAAGCCGTGATTCTGTTTGCCGCAACGCTGGGAAGCCGGGTGGATTTGCTGCTGCAGCGATACGGCCGGCTTCAGGTCAGCAAAGCGGTTGTCATGCAGGCCGCTTCGGTAGCGATGCTGGAGACATATTGTGATCAGGTGAATGAAGAACTGCGGATTCGGTATCAGCAGCAGAGCCAGCACCTGCGGCCCAGATTCAGCCCGGGATACGGAGATTTCCCGCTGGAGTGCCAGACCCAGATCGCTGCAGCGCTGGAAATGAGCAAACGAATCGGGATTACCCTGACGGACTCCCTGTTAATGGCGCCGTCCAAGTCGGTGACAGCCGTGATTGGAATCAGCCGGACAGCTGCTGACTGCAGTCCGAGGGGCTGTGTGAACTGCCAGAAGGCGGAATGTGAGTATCGGAAATAATCAGACGGAAAAAGGAGGCATTTATGGATCTTTTGCAGAAAATACAAGAACGTATTTTGTTTTGTGACGGTGGTATGGGAAGCTTATTGCAGGAGCAGGGATTACCGCCGGGAGAACTTCCGGGAGTGTGGAATATGACCCATCCGGAGGTTCTTGTTGATATCCATAAAGCCTATCTGGAGGCCGGTGCAGATATTATTACTACCAACACGTTTGGTGTTGACAGCTTAAAATATAATGATAAAACCACATATCAGGCCGATGAGGTGATCCGGGCGGCCGTCAGTCATGTCAGGACGGCAATTGCCGCAAGCGGGCGTGAGGCATATGCGGCACTGGACATCAGTTCCACCGGTAAACTGCTGAAACCGCTGGGCGATCTGGACTTCGAAGATGCCTATCAGATCTTTAAACAGATCGTTGATGTGGGTACAGATGCTGGCGCGGATCTGATCCTGATCGAGACAATGAGTGACAGCTATGAGGCCAAGGCGGCTGTTCTGGCGGCAAAAGAGAACTCGGATCTGCCGGTATTTGTGACGATGACATTTGATTCCAAAGGAAAGCTGCTGACCGGCGGTAATGCCCAGTCGACCGTGGCGCTGCTGGAAGGGCTGGGGGTGGATGCGCTGGGCATCAACTGCGGACTGGGACCGGTTCAGATGAAAGCGATAGCCACAGAAATTCTTTCCGCCTCGTCAGTTCCGGTGATTGTCAATCCTAATGCCGGTCTGCCCCGAAGTGAAGGCGGAAAAACGGTCTATGATATTGATTCGGATACCTTTGCCAAAGTAATGCAAGAGATCGTGGCATCAGGAGCCCGAGTGGCCGGCGGCTGCTGCGGAACGACGCCGGAGCATATCCGCAAAACAGTGGAATTATGCCGGGATCTTCAGCCGGTACCGCTGACCAGAAAAAACAGAACCGTTGTGTCTTCATTTGCCCAGGCCGTTGTGATAGACAAGGATCCGGTTATTATCGGAGAACGGATCAATCCGACCGGGAAGTCAAAGTTCAAGCAGGCTTTGCGGGATCATGACCTGGAATATATTCTGCGGGAAGGGGTAAGCCAGCAGGATCATGGTGCCGATATCCTGGATGTGAATGTCGGCCTGCCTGAAATTGATGAGCCGGCGATGATGGAAGAGGTAGTAAAGGAGCTTCAGAGTATCATTGACCTGCCGCTGCAGATCGATACTTCTGATATCGGTGCAATGGAACGGGCCATGCGGATTTACAACGGAAAGCCAATGATTAATTCCGTTAACGGCAAGCAGGAATCGATGGAAGCGGTATTTCCGCTGGTAAAAAAATACGGTGGTGTTGTGGTAGCACTGGCATTGGACGAGTCGGGAATTCCGGAAACGGCAGAAGGACGGATCCAGATTGCCAGGAAGATATATCAGACGGCTGCAGAATATGGGATAGGTGCTGAAGACATAGTTATTGATGCCCTGTGCCTGACCGTAAGTTCCGACAGCCAGGGGGCGATTACCACTCTGGAGACGCTGAGAAGAGTCCGGGATGAACTGCACGGAAAGACAGTGCTGGGAGTTTCTAATATTTCCTTCGGGCTGCCGCAGCGGGAAATCATCAATGCCGCTTTCTTTACCATGGCGATGCAGTGCGGCCTGAGTGCCGCTATCATCAACCCCAATTCGGAAGCAATGATGCGGGCGTATTACAGCTATCGTGCCTTGATGGATCTGGATGCCCAGTGTGAAGACTATATCCGGATATACAGCGGCCAGACGGTAACGCTGGGGACCAGTGCCGGAAAAGGACAATCCCAGGCCCAGTCAAACGCAGCAGGTGCTGCTGATATGAGTCTCAGGGAAAGTATCGGCAGGGGGCTGAAGGAACGGGCTGTTGCTGCTGTGAAGGAGCAGCTGCTGCAGAAGGACCCGCTGGAAGTCATTCAGAGCGAGATGATACCGGCGCTTGATGAAGTCGGCAAAGGCTTTGAAGCTGGCAGCGTTTTTCTGCCGCAGCTGCTGATGAGTGCGGAAGCAGCGAAAGCAGCTTTTGAAATTATCAAAGATCAGATGCAGGCCATGGGTCAGGCGCAGGAGAAAAAAGGAACTGTTATTCTGGCGACGGTAAAAGGCGATATCCATGATATCGGTAAGAATATTGTCAAGGTACTGCTGGAAAATTACAGTTTTGATGTAATGGATCTGGGCAAAGATGTTCCGCCTGAGCTGGTAGTGGATACAGCCGTAAAGCATCAGGTATCCCTGGTGGGACTCAGTGCTTTGATGACAACAACGGTACCCAATATGGAAGAAACAATCAAACAACTTCGTGAGCATGCACCGTGGGTGAAAGTCATGGTCGGCGGAGCCGTTCTGACCGAGGAATATGCCAGAACCATCGATGCCGACCGGTATTGCCGGGACGCGATGGCATCGGTGAATTATGCGCAGGAAATATTGACTGATTAAGCGGTAAAGTGGGGAGTCTTATGTTAAATTACAGATTTGCAGATATATCTGATACAGCTTTGATCCTGCAGTTTATTAAAGAACTGGCAGAGTATGAGAAGCTGCTTGATGAAGTGACTGCAACAGAAGAATTACTGGAGGAATGGTTGTTTCGCCAGAAGAAGGCAGAAGTAATCTTTGCCATGGAGGATGGGCAGGAAGTGGGAATTGCCTTGTTTTTCCACAATTTCTCAACTTTTCAGGGGAAGTCAGGGATCTATCTCGAAGATTTATATGTAAAGCCCGAGTACCGGGGGGCAGGTTATGGAAAACTGTTATTACAGAAGCTTGCAGAGATAGCAGTTGAACGCGGTTGTGGTCGTCTGGAGTGGTGCTGTCTGGACTGGAATCAGCCAAGTATTAACTTTTACCGGTCTTTAAATGCAAAGCCGATGGATGACTGGACTCTGTATCGCCTTTCCGGTGATACTTTGACTGATCTTGCCAGAGGTAATGGAGCGTAAAATAGTACAGAAAACCGGCGGTTCTGATTTTAAAATATCAGAACCGCCGGTTCTTTGTGCCAGGCGCATATCTGCTGGGCAAGCTTGCCGGAAGGATCACTCTGTTCAAATGTAATTTTTAAATGATGTTATGAGATCTATTCCCTTGCAAGTTTCGTAATCTGCTCCAACCCCTTGGCAACCGGCTGAAGTGAAATAACAATTAATGTCAACACCCCTTCGGCAAGTATATAGGAGTAATTGTAGATAATCGGATAGACAGCCGTCAGTGACTGTGGAAAACTATCCGGAATATAGTCCATCCAGTATAAGTAACCACCGATGGAGTGAAATACACCGCGCATGATAATGCCCAGCAGATATCCTTTCACGAGACCCTTGCGGGAATGTCTGAAGACGCCTGCCAGACCAAGGCCGGCAAAGGCAAAGACATAATCACAGCAGACCTGGAATGGTGAGAGGACGAACGGTTCCTGAAGAAACTGTAGGATACCGTAAGCAAGTCCTGTCATAATCCCTGTTTTGACTCCGTACCAGTAACCGATCAGGCAGATAAACAGCATACTGAATAAGGTAACCGACCCGCCAAACGGCATTCCGATGGGCTTAATATAGGAAGCTACAAACGACAGTGCCGTTGCCGTGCCGCAGAAGACCAGTTGTTTCGTTGACAGCTGGGTTCTGCTGTTTTTTTGCAGTAATGCGGCAAGCAGGATCAGGATCACTGCAGCAGCACCGCAAAGCAGGTAACCGGGGCCGGTCAGGCCTCCATCCGGGGTAACAATAGACATAAAAAAACCTCCTTTGTTCAGACAGGAGGGGACTACAGGTAAGTATTAATGCTTCCTTACGCCGGTATCAACCGGATCAAGTAGTGAGGGTCAGATCATTCATAATCATTCTCAGTCCCGTGGGACTCCCCTAGCGTGGATTATTTAGTTATGCTGTAGAGTATACCTGTTAACCGGTCATTTGTCAAGATATCGAATATTTGCATATTTTCCGCAATTGCGCTTGTATTTGATGGGAGATTTAGGTAGAATAGGAATAGGCTGAATCTGGAATTCTCTCTGGAAAAGGAGAGAATACTATGAAAATATTATTAATAAGTATTTTGGTCGTGATTGCCGGTTTTTGCTACAGTTGCAGCCGCGGCCAGGAACTGGTGCCGGTTACGGAGGCTTTCTCAGAGCTGCCCGGCGAACCAGGAACAGAAGCAGAGCTGCAGCCGCCCGGTGAGGCGGTTGTGATTTGTTATGTACATATATGTGGGGAAGTGAATCAGCCCGGTGTATATGAGATGGAACAGGGGCTGCGGATTTACCATGTGGTGGAGCGGGCCGGGGGGTATACACCGGAAGCTGCTGCCGATTATCTTAATCTGGCTGAGCCGGTCAGTGACGGAATGAAACTGGTGGTACCAAATTTGCAGGAGCTGGCCGAAGCGGACGCTGTTCCTTATGGAACCGGGCAATCCGGGCAGATGGAACAGACAACCGGAAAGATCAATATTAATACGGCATCAAAGGATATGCTGATGACCCTGCGCGGAATCGGCGAAGCGCGGGCCGAAGACATTATCCGTTACCGTGAAGAACAGGGAAAGTTTCAGTCCATTGAGGATATTATGAACATCCCTGGGATCAAGAATGCCGCATTCGAGAAAATAAAAGACGATATCAGTGTTTGACAGACAGAAAAAGAGGTGAAGTTATGGCGAAGATATTGGTAGTAGATGATGAAAAACTGATTGTAAAGGGGATCCGTTTCAGCCTCGAGCAGGATGGCATGGAAGTAGACTGTGCCTATGACGGAGAAGAAGCAATCGCAAAGGCAAAGGAAAAAGAGTATGATGTTGTCTTATTGGACGTCATGCTTCCCAAATTTGACGGCATTGAGGTATGCCAGGCGATCCGTGAATTTTCAGAGATGCCTATTATTATGCTGACTGCAAAAGGCGGAGATATGGACAAGATTCTGGGTCTGGAATACGGTGCCGATGATTATGTCACGAAACCATTTAACATTCTGGAAGTCAAGGCCAGAATTAAAGCAATTATGCGCAGAACAACCAAACGTTCATCCAAGTCCGATGAACAGGCGAAGAAACTGGTCGTGGCAGGAGATTTGAAGCTTGACCGTGAAAGCCGCCAGGTATTTATCGGTGAGAAAGAGATCAATCTGACTGCGAAGGAATTTGACCTGCTGGAGCTGCTGGTCTGCAACCCGAATAAGGTATACAGCCGTGAAGCCCTGCTGACCTTCGTATGGGGCAGCAAAGCTTCTGAGACAGGTGATGTACGTACGGTGGATGTCCATGTCAGACGTCTGCGTGAAAAGATCGAACCCAGCCCCAGTGATCCACAGTATGTACATACCAAATGGGGTGTCGGTTACTACTTCAGAACCGGCGGTGTGAGATAAGGAGAAGATTCATGGACATTAAAATCAGACAGGCAGTACCGGATGATCTGGATGCGGTAACCCGGGTCGAGGAGCTCTGCTTTCCCAAAGCAGAGGCCGCGACTCTGGATTCTTTTTACCAGCGGCTGCAGATCTTTCCGGACAGCTTTTTTGTTGCGGAAGATAAAGGACAGGTGATTGGTTTTATAAATGGTTGTGTCACCAACGAGAGAACTATTTCAGATGAAATGTTTGAAGCGGCCGGCTGTCATAAGCCGGACGGTGATTATCAAAGTATTTTCGGACTTGATGTTGCACCTGAATACCAGCACCGGGGATTGGCAACCATATTGATGAAGCATATGATTGTTGCTGCCCGCAGCAGAGGCCGAAAAGGGCTGATACTGACATGCAAAGAGCCGCTGATCGGATTTTATGAATCGTTTGGATACCGCAATCTGGGGGTATCGGCATCGGTTCACGGCGGTGCTTTATGGTATGATATGATATTGGAATTCTGATTTGTTCAGATAGTAATGTAAAGAGGTAAACAGGATGAGACTTGGTGAAAATCAATCAGCGTGGAGAAGGCTTGACAATACGGCCAAGATATTTCCCGTTATTGCAAATGAAAATCTGAGCAATGTATTTCGATTGTCGGTTACATTAAAAAAAATCATTAATCCGGTATTGCTGCAGCAGGCGCTTGAGGATATTATGCCATTGATGGATCATTTCCGTGTGAAGCTGCGCCGGGGCGTATTCTGGTACTATTTTGAGGAAAATAAAAAGACACCGCAGGTACAGCGGGAGAGTACGTATCCCTGCCGCTATATCGACCCCCATGGGAATCGGAAGTTTTTATTCCGGGTTACCTATTATGAAAAACGAATTAATCTGGAGGTATTTCATGCCCTGACCGATGGGCTGGGAGCATCCATCTTTTTGAAAGAGCTGACTTACCGTTATCTTCAGCTGGAAAAGGAAGAAGTCCGGCAGCTGATCGCCCGGGTGCCCAAGAAAACAGAAAACGAAGACAGTTATCTGAAGAACTATCGCCCTACCCAGCATCAGCATTACAGTTCGGCTGCGGCCTTCCGCTTAAGCGGGAATTACCTTTCGCTGGGAACCGGGCAAGTGCTGCACGGTTATGTGAACGTACAGGAATTAAAGGTGGTCTGCAAGAAGTATGGGGTCAGCATTACCAAATATCTGGCAGCTGTCCTGATCTGGTCCGTCTGGCAGGAATATTGTGACGGAAATCAGCAGAATCAGCCGATCGTGTTGAATCTGCCGATTAATCTGCGCTCATTTTTCCCATCCGATACGATGGCGAACTTTTTTGCCGTGACAATGATCGGATTCTTGTTTAAAGAGCCGGATATGAAGTTTGAACGGCTGCTTCATATCATAGACCGGCAGATGGATAAAAAGGTCGATAAAGACCGGCTGGAGGCCTACATTTCCTATAACGTATCAAATGAAAAAAACTGGCTGATCCGGGTGATTCCGCTGCTGTTTAAATCGATCGCACTGAATATCGTCTTTCGTTTAAAGGACAGGGCTTATACCATGACCTTGTCAAACGTCGGTGTAGTACAGGTGGATCCGGAGTATCAGAATGATATAGAACGTTTCCATCTGATGATTGGCGTATCACGACGCCAGCCGGTGAAGTGTGTCGTCTGCTCATATGGGGAAGAGATGGTGATTACCTTTTCTTCGGTATTTGCCGACAGTGGCCTGCAGAAACAGTTTTTTAAGCATTTAAAAAAGGATGGGATCGCGGTTCGTTTGGAAGGAAATGAATTGTCGGCGGTAAGGAAACAGGATATGTATCCGCGAATCAAAAAGGTTCTGGTGCTTAGAAAAGGCGGCGAGGCAAAAGCCAGTCGTATGGTGCAGCAAGTAGGGCATACCAGTGGCAGTGCAGCGCGCGGCGCGGCCGACTACCTGACCGGCAAACGGAACCTGAAAGCAGAATTGCAGCGCCGTTTCCATGTGTAACAACGATTCGGAGGTTATATGAGAACAAAAGGAATCAGTATTCGTGGAGCATTGATTCGAGACACAATGAAAAATATGATGGAGTCTGCCATGGGGCATCCGTTCCAGACTGGAGAGTACCGGAAGAATCCGGTCGAACCGGCCTGGATCTGTCCTGGCAGCTATGAATATGAAATAATCGAAATGCCGGAGTTTAAGATGGAATATCTGCGCCCGGCCAAGGTATCGACGGAACGAGTGATTCTGCAGCTTCATGGCGGCGGCTATATTGGTCCGATGAAAAATACGTACCGTGATTTTGCGGTCCGCTATTCCCGGCTGAGCCTGGGCAGTGATGTGCTGACCATTGATTACCGGGTAGCACCGGAGCATCCATTTCCAGCCGCAGTCGAAGATGCAGTAACCGCTTACCGCTGGCTGACTGAGGAGAAGAATTATGATCCGAACAAGATCGTGATTGTCGGAGATTCAGCAGGCGGCGGCCTGACCCTGGCGCTGGTGCTATATCTGAGAGATCATAATATGCCGCTGCCGACTGGCCTGATCACCATGTCTCCGTGGACGGATATGACCTGCAGCGGTGAGAGCCATATCACCAATTATACAAAGGATCCTCAGTTCGGAAATACCAAGGACAACATGCTCTACAACTCTTCCTATGCCGGCGATGCCGACCCAACCGATCCATACATGTCACCGCTGTTCGGCAGCTATGAGAAGATACCCCCGATCCTGATGCAGGTGGGCAGCTATGAGGTATTGCTGGATGATACTCTGCGGGTAGCAGACAAGATCCGGGCCTGTCACGGGAAGCTGCGGGTATCTGTCTATGAAGGCATGTTTCATGTCTTCCAGATGGCCATGAACCTGATCCCGGAGAGCAAGGAAGCCTGGGAGGAAGTGGCTGCTTTTCTGCACATTATCTACGGCATTGACAGAAGACCTGACGGCAAAGTAGTGAAGCGGGTCAAGAGCGGACGCGGGAGCAAACAATGAAGATTACATTAGTTACGGTAGGAAAAATAAAAGAGAAGTTCTTTACCGCAGCGATTGATGAATACTGCAAAAGACTGAGCAGATACTGCAAGCTCGATATTATCCAGGTAGTCGATGAAAAGACTCCGGATAAAGCCAGTGAAGCAGAAGAGCTGCAGATCAAGAATCGCGAAGGAGAGCGGATCCTGGCACAGGTAAAAGACGGTGCCTATGTGATTGCATTGGCGATTGAGGGGAAGATGCTGGACTCGGAGGGGCTGGCGGATAAGATTGATCAGCTGGGAATCAGCGGGCAGAGTCATATTGTTTTTGTTATCGGCGGTTCGCTGGGACTTTCTGAGGCTGTGATGAAGCGGTCTGATTATCAATTGAGTTTTTCGAAAATGACGTTCCCGCATCAGTTGATGCGGGTGATTTTGTTGGAGCAGATTTATCGGGGGTATCGGATTATTAGTGGGGAGCCTTATCATAAGTAAGGGCGAAATGTCCGGAGTTTCAAAGAAAGCTATAATATAAGAGTTGCATTAAAATATCCCATCGGGGCTGTAAGGGCTTCGATGTGATTATATTTGTGCGTTGTTATCTGGTAAGTCACGAAATTTAAGTAAATTCTTAATGAGTTGCAGTATAATTTGCTTTTCTTCATCGGTTCTATTGCTAATTTGGGCTTGGACAAGCCTTAAATCTAAATCAGGATTATGCAGTTGTTATGTCACGGTTGACCGTATCACAAGTGGCGACGTGATTCTGTAAGTGTCCAGATAGTATAATATTTGTCCAGGAAATTCTATAAAATAAGTATTGGTGCAGAACCGTGTCAGCAGGTCCTCAGATGCTGGATGTGGTAAGGAAAATAAGCAGGAAAACCTGCAGCAGCTAGGAAGTAAAACAAAAGTTTGTAGGACAAATAGTGATGGAGAACTACTTGAGCAGAACCTATGCACTTAGAGATGATATGCAGGACCTTATCATAAGTGAGGGCATAAATTTAAATACGTTTAGCTGTGCTATTGATATTAAAAATAGGAACAGATTTTTTGTGGATTTTATATGATATTTGATATAATGTTGTTATAATAAAAGTAACACTTAAATTGGTGAATGAATACTTTTTGTGAGCCTTATTTATTTGATTACATAAATTGCGTTTCAATACATATCAAACTCACAAAAAATTCTGTATTTGGGGTACAAGTGTAGGAGGATAATATGAAAAGAATTCTAATATTAACAGAGCATTTAAATATTGGTGGTGCTGAAAAAGCATTGGTACGTTTGTTAAAATCTTGTGATTTAAAGCAATATAAAGTTGAGGTAAAAGCGGTTTTTAATGAAATGCATCTAAAACCAGAGATACCTATAGAAGTTAATGTGAGTTATATTTTTCGACATCGTACAATTGAGAATATGAATATGATTCAAAATAATCCTAAAAAAGTTTACAATGATTTCATCGAGGTGGGGTATGATATAGAAATTGCTTATATTGAAGGCTATCCTACAGCAATAATTGGAGCTAGTAACAATATAAAATCTTATAAAGTTGCCTGGGTTCATATAGATTTTCGAAATACTCACCATAGTAAGAAGGCTTTTTTAAATGATGATGATGAGAGGCGGGTATATAAAAAGTATCATAAAATATTATTCTGCTCTGATGCTGCGTTGTTAGGATATAAACAATATGTAAATATATGTGAATACAATAATCAGCGATTAGAAGTAAAATATTGTATGCCTATTTTTGAGGAACTAGATAAATTATCGAATAAATACGAAGTTGATGAAGACATTCCTTTCTTTTGTACATTGTCAAGGTTGGTTTCTGAAAAAGGTTTAGAGCGGATTATTTATGCTACGGATATACTGAGAAAAGAAAATTATACGTTTAGATGTTTGATATTTGGAGATGGCGAATTGCAAGAAGAGTTACAATCTCAAATAGATGAATTATTACTAACAGATTATGTGATATTAAAAGGTGCGTTTATAAATCCATATCCATATTTAAAGCATAGTATTGCGTATGTGTGTTCTTCTATTGGTGAATCATTGTGTTTTGCTATTTTTGAAGCTTTATTGTTGTCGGTGCCTGTTATTGCATGTGAATCCTCTGGTACTGTAGAAACACTAAAAGACGCAGAAGTAGGATTACTTGTACCTAATAGCAAATATGGTGTATTAGATGGTATGAGAAGAATTTTAAAGAATTTGAATTAAATATGATTTTTCATTAATTTGTAGTGTAAAGCTGTCTTCTTAAAAGAAAGGATAAACTTTATGTTGATGAATATATTAATATCTATTAAGAATTATCTAAATAATGAGATACTTATTTTTGTGATTTCGGTTATATCAGGTATAATTAAAATATTACAAGAGCCTATGGATTCAAAAAGATGTAATTCGAATTTAAAAAAAATTTTTGAATTTGAAAATAAGCGTGTTATGTTGACGTTTCCTGTATTTAAAGAAGAATATATCAATTCAGAAAGACATTTATTAATATTATATAATTCTGCAAATTTACTTTCAGACTTATTTGATATTGCTAACCGAACAGGAGTAAAAATTGAAGTATTAAACAACAATATTGATGTATCGACAAGTGTTGGCAGTAAAGATGAAATTCATTTGGGAGGTCCTATTACTAACTATTATGTTCGTAATTATCTTTCCAACAAGTTTGAAAAATTTAAACTTTATGCCAAATCTAGTGACTTAATAAATATGAACAATGGTGCTCATAGTTGTGTTAAGGTGATTGATGATAATCAAGAAAGATATTTTACAATTGAGAATATCATGTATAATATTGATATTTCAAAAGATTATTTAATATTAGTTAAATTTAAGACATATACACAGAATAAAAAACCTCAAAAGACTGTTCACTTAATATTTAATTTTCATCATTTAGAACATGTAAATGTAATTAAGGTATTCACAGATAATCATAAAACGTTATATAGTTACAATCATAAACATAATTACTTTCTAGTGGTACCAATTGATAAAAACACAGGTCAATTGAATTTAGATGAAACTATAGATTATACTGATATTTTTTTTGAAGAGTAGATAATTTGTCTTATAGTGTTATTAATAGATTAAAAGCATGCAGAGCTTTTGCTGTATTCACGTATTTTCTATGCACTTGGCTAAGTTATGGAGAGCCGTATCATAAGTAAGGGCGAAAAATCTGGAATGTTCAAGAAAATTATGAATTATAAGTGTTGAATTAAGTTATTGTATCAAGGAGGTTAATATTTCGGTGATTATAAAACGATGTAGCTATGGTCTGCTAACCTTGATTAAATAAAGAGATTCTAGTTTTGATTGAAAGCAGTGCAGGGTAAGATCACATATGGAGGAGAATTATGGCTTTGATAGATGGGATTTTAATAGAAAATATCCAAAAATGTTTGAAAGTGTCGGAAAAAGCTTTATATAAATATGATCAGGATCTGATTTTGAGAGTTACTCATGACAACCATGACCATCATGCTATAGAGCGAAGCATCGTTTTCCGTTACGGAATACATCTTTATAATCAAATGAGTCGTAATGATTGCTTAAAGTACTATCATCTGGATAATGAATATAATTTAAATATGGATAACTATAAAAGGGGTATTAATGAAAGACTGCGATATCCTGATTTAATTATACATAAGAGAAAAAGTAATGAAGATAATTTAATTGTGATTGAATGTAAGGGATGGTGGAGCAGTGAGGCAGAAATTGAAGCTGATGTGTACAAGATAAAAGATTTTATTGCGGGCGACTTAAAGTATAAATATGGTTTGTTGATTAAGTTCAATAAAACAAAAATAGAATATTACTGGTTTAATTCCGGCTATGAAAGACTTGAAAACAATAATCCCTATCTATAGTTATATAATATAAGAGTTGAATTGAAATATTCCATCGGGGCTTGTAGGGGGACGTTAAAAAACAAGATGTTCCAGCTTGGGTGAGGGGCGGTATCGCTTCGGAAAAATGATAATATATATGTTAGAAAATTTATTTTAGAGAGGCAAAATTATGATTATATCTGTAACAGATGAGATGCGTAGAAAGATGACAAAGGATGGCAGCGTTTTAAAGCAGCTGAGGAGCACTGGCGGGATGGCTAAAGGATGCTTTGCAGGTGGGATATGCCTTTTGATTTTTGCGTTATTGACGGGAGTTTTATTCTTGTCCATACCAGTATTGGGTCTTTTTTTTTGAGGAATCTTTGGCATACCTGGATTACTTATGTTGCTTGTTTTATTCAAACGATATGTGGTGAGTACAGACCAGACACAGAACTGGATATTATACCAAACGTGGAAGAACGGTCATTTATTATTCAAAATGATATTTGGAAAATGGATGAGGATGATGAGGATGCATTTCATTTGGTTGACATATATTAATGGAATAAGCAAAGCATTATCGCATATGTGATCTCTAAAGGCTGGAATATCTATGAGCCAAAACATAATCCTGACAGCTTGCGGCTTATAACGGATGCGAATGCTGAAGGTGCATTGGATTGTCTTTGCTTATGGGCGGTTAAGCCTGAATGTACGCTTATTGATATAAGGCCAATAAGTGGAAATGATAATATGTTCAGTTTTAAAATTAAGAATGACGAACAGTTGAATTTTGATTTTATTGAGATTATATTCAATGTACAAAAAGACGGGAGTTTTGTTTGTGATGCAGATAAAGAAGTATTGCGGGAACTTGATAAAGCGCTTTTGTATCATGGCAGTATACCTTATTTAGCACCAGAAGTAATTCTTTTCCTTATTGCTGATCCGGCATACATAGAATCCGATTATCACAGGGAAAAGAACAATATTGACTGGAGCGTCAAACCTCCGCTGCTGTCACAAGAGAACTCTAACTGGTTGATAGATGCGCTAAAAACAGCATATCCAGACGGGAACAGGAGGCTTGATAAAACGTATCTTAAGTATTTAGAAACGTAGATTCTGTATGGAGGTTATGATTCTATGGTGAGTAGATGTCTGGAGGAGGAGAATTTGACATATAAAAGAGGCAAATATCTAAGGATTATGATTGCTATTTGTATTACAGCAGGGATTGCAAGTGCCTGTACACCGAAAAACAGTGATCCGGCCATGATGGCAAATGGTTCGGGAAGTGAGACTGAGGTTTCTGATGCGGCAATGCCGAATCAAACTGCTGCTGATTCGATGATTTCGGATTCAGATATGCAATTAACACAGGAAAACAGGGAGCAAATAGAGTTTTTATTGAATAGTTTAAGACATACGATATGGTATGGTTCTTTTGAAAACTTTTTGACAGATAAACCGATCTTAAATGATGAAATAAAAGAGAATGAATTAGAAATGCAGGCAAGGTTTTTGATGTCTTTGTGTAATGCGCAAGTAGCACAGGATGTAACTGCAATTCTTAGCCCGGCGGTACATAGTATTGAACCCCATGAAGATTTGTTCACTGTAATGATGACAGTAACGATTGAACAGGCGAATCAGCTAATTCGTATGGCGGGCGGAGTTCCTAATCCAGAATTAAAATCATATTTAGAGGATGAATATCATTCGGTAGAGAAAAATGGAGAGCTGTTTACATTTTACTACTATCCCGAGGAAACTGAATGGAAGAATGAGATAAAGGAAGTCATCTACTTAAAAGATGGCCGCATAAAAATGACTGGTCAATCCAGATTAGGATGGGAAGTTACAGAAGAACAGTCGTATTTCTATATGCATAATGGAGGCATATTAGACTTTGAAGTAATGTTAACTCCCAACAAGGAAAGCGTCTTCGGTGGATATTCTGTAGAGCATTTCTGGCAAAGCACGGTGAATCCGGAAGGAGTACGTAAAATTGGTGAGGAAGCTGCAATGCGTCCATACCAGAAACCAGAAGCGTTAAGTGAATATTCATATGATTATATTTTTGAATTGGAAGGGGATTTATATCAAATGCCATTTCCGGTGAGGGAATTTATCGAAAATGGATGGATAATTGAAGAAAGCGGGGGTCTGGATTCCGGAGAGCGTGCCAATATCCATATTTTAAAAGATGGAATGAGATTGTCAGCGGCGATCTGGAATTATAATCAAGAGCCGGCAGATTTTAAAAATTGCACAGTTGTGTGGTTAAGAACGAGATCCAGTGAAACGTGGGCAGATGTTGATTTTAATGTAGATGGAATAAAAAATAAATCCATAGTTCAATCACAGCCCACTAAAATTTATTATAAAAACGATCCATTATATAATGGCAACTACGGATTTTCAATTCATATTGAAGATGGTAGTGCGATTGGATTTGAGATTGGTTATGCACCTGGTCTGGAAAATCGTAAAGAACGTGCCAGCCTATTAACTGGGTGGGAAAAAGATCCCATTGCCCAAGGATCCAACAGTAAACTAGTTGATGTGGCACGTAATCTAATTTATCAGATTGATATTGACAGGGATGGCAAGAAAGAGGCAATTGAATTAAAATATTTAAGTAACGCCCCGTGGGGGGAGGAATGGCTAAGCATCTTGATTGATGGGGAGGTTACTGGATCGATCAATGAATGGTTGTTTGGTGCTGAGACATTTCAGCTATCGATAGCGGAACAGGGGGCTATTTTGTATGTAAGCGGGCATGATGAGTATGGTACAGAATGTTCTGCCAAATATCTCTTGAACAAGATACAGTCTGAAGTGATAATGGATACTGGTATGAGATGGATTGACGGAGAAACATATTATCTTGAAGTGGAAAATGGAGTCGGGCAGCTGGCAACTGGTTGGAGAACAATATATGATCGCGTGTGGTATTTTGCAGCGAATGGAAAAATGCTCACAGGACTGCAAGAAATTGACGGCATAAAATATTTCTTTCATCCGGTAGGACAATTGGCAATGTCCTCACAAGAAAAAGATCCACTGACAGGAAGGATATATTGGGCAGATCAAAATGGAGTGTGTACAGAAATAAAAGATTATATATTGCCGGAAAGCGATAGTCGGTTTTATACTGAAAAGGAGATACGTGCATTATCAAAAGAGCAGTTAAGATTGGCAAGAAATGAGATTTATGCAAGGCACGGAAGAAAATTTGCAGCAACCGATTTACAGCAATATTTTAATGAAAAATCTTGGTATTCTCCAATATATGAAGTGGATTATTTTGATGCAAAGGGAGATGAGCTTTTTAATGAGTATGAATTGGCGAATAGAGACTTAATTACCGCAGTAGAAGCAGCCTCCGAAACTAAAATCAATTTGTTAGGTGATTATGTGATTCAAGGTGAACTATATATTGCAGTAGATAAGTATTATATTCAGGATAGCATTTTGTATGTAGAAGGCTCACTTTGTGATGGGATTTATAATCCTGACGGTGAAGCTGAATCGGATACGATGGATTTTTTTCTAGTGAATAATTATAATGTAACGGTAAAAATTGACAATGAAACGGCTATTCTTATTGAACCTTTTCTCGCAGATGAAACATATAATGATATGGACATCTATGAAATAAAAGCGCATTTGGATAATATAATATATTGGTTTCATGATACATATATCTGCATCCAATTAGATGGCGATCATGTAGAGGCGTATTTAGGTAATTGGCAATCTTCCTAATGCTGGTCTTATGGACTTGCTTGTGTTAAGGAGAACCTTATCACAAGTAAGTGCGAAAAATCCGAGATGTTTAGAAATGCTAAACAATTAAAGAGTTAAGCTGAAATATACCATCGGAGCTGTAAGGGCTTCGATGGTTTTATGATTAAAAGAGATGCAATTTTGATGCATTGATGTTGTATTATTATCAATGTGAGACTATTATTACAAATCAGCACTCTGGGAGAAATTACGATGAAGATATGGAAAATACAATTTTATATATTGCAAGTATTCATGATATTGAGTGTTTGTTCTTGCAGCGAAAATTATTCATATACACTAATAAAAGCTAATGATAATCTTATAGAGAATGAAGGACAATCGGTTGCTTTATCTGATATAACAGATCATTTTAAAGCTTCTTTAAAACGTTTGAAAGAATATGCAACTATTATAGATGAAAGGAGGGATTCTGATGATCTGGCGAACAAACAGGTTGCTGAAGAAAATATGACACTTCTGATAAAATCCAATTTGGATGCTCTTGCTGAAAAGTACCCACAAGCGATTTTTGAAGAAACCGGTACCTTAGAATATAATGAATTATATGGAATCGTAGCATTAGGGGAAAAGGCATTACCGTTTTTAGGATTAATTGCAGATATATCCGAAAATATTAGTTGGTATCCTGATATCAAAATAGAACAGCGGCTATGGGCGGTTCAAGCTATATATGCAATTAATCCTGAAATATATGATCTCTCGTTTATTTCGCCGGATGGTAAGTATACTATTAAATTGCCTGTTGAATCGTTTGAATCATTTTTTAATTATGGCCGTTCTTATAATGATGTGCAGATTATCGAAAATTTCACAAATAAAATTGTTTATACAACAACAATGAATAAAGCGTTTAATATAGGTGGCCTTTTCTCGCCTAAGCTAAATTGGTCGACTAATAGTAAATTTGCGATTATTGATTGCTGTGGGAGGCGTTCAGGAAGTGTAATGGCAATCGATATCCAAGCTAAAGATTATATATGTTTACCTGGAAAAGAAGATGCAATAAATTATGCTTTCCCCGGTGAAGATATTGATTCTATTCTTACTGTTCCAAGATGTTGGTTTTCTTTTAATAGTTGGGTATCTGATGAAATTGTAAAAATTGAATTTTATGTTTCAATCATCAATGAGGATGAAGAGCTTTCAGGCTGGTACACATATGATTTAAATCAAAGAAAGATAATACAATTATCAATGAACAAAGATGAGGATAGATGACATTAAGTTTAATATTGTAGAACATCCTATTAATGAGTGTATACTGGTATAGGAATGACAAATTATTTGAAAAAGCTATAGAATATTTAACAGGAGATTTCAATGAAGATTCTAAAACAGAAAATTAACGCAGCTATGTTATTGATATTATTGTCTGTAACTGCATGTACGCAACCGGGAGATGAAATTACAGAAGAATTCGGTACGATTGATATTAACTTACAGATTGAGGAAACAGATAGTGAAGATAAGACGGATGGGGCGAAGCAGGAAGTAAATGTAAACGATGCCTGGGGCGGGTCTTACATTCATTATGGTAAATCGCCCGATGGTAGCCGGATTAGAATGGATTTGTTTATTTACCCGGATGGTGAAAACTGTATTGGATATTTTAGTATGGAAGGCTCCGGAAACGGCGGAGGAACAGATGTTTTTTCGGGCTTACAGGGTAGAATGCTTTTGGAGATTCAAGGAAATCAAGATATGATAGATTTGTATTTTGTAGATAATATTACTGATAATATCGGACGACATGAGACATTTGACAGCTATCAAAATGGGGATTTGATGTTTTCACTGAAGAAAAAAGATGGTGAGGTTACTACAATATGGAAAGAATTGGTGATGCCTGAACAGGAAGAGGACCTGAAGCGTGGTTTTGTGCAAAGAGATGAGATACGAACCATTATGCTCATTGATGAGAAAGATCAAGGGCAGTTTTTAAAGGCAGCAGGTATATCAGAACACGAAAAGTCCTTTTACCAATATTATAACGAGACTGGTAGATTGCAGCTGGATTTTTATTACGATATGGATCAGTGTGCCGGTGTGGGAATCTTTTATGAACAGATTCACGGACAAGTGACAATGTATGGCTTTGAAATTGGAAGCTGGAGTATGGGTGAATGGGATGAGAGCATTCCTTCTGTTAAAACGGGAAAAGAAGACGATTTGCAGTTAGAGGAGTATGAGGAGGAATATACTTATAATGAACAGGGACAAAATACGTACTTTGGTTCCTATGGAGTAGTGACTGGATATAAAGAGCCGGTCAGGGAATGGGTTGTTAAAATAGTGTCAACCTATCGTAAGGATGGTACCATTCAAAAACAAAAACGTTCTTATAATGCCAGACAGTTGGGACGAAGATCAGGTACATACTACTATGATCAACAGGAACGCCTGGAATATGTTGATGCATATATAACACATGGATATTTGGAAAGTTATTTTATTTATGAGGGAGAGGACAGAAGACCCCAGTATTGTCTTGTACTAGACCATGGGGGAGGAGATATCTGGGCAGCGGATTTTATGAGATATGAGCAGTGATTGGCTTTCCATGACAGGCCGGTTCAGTACTCGAAGTTATGGATATGCAGAGAATAAAAACGTATTAGAATTAAATAGAGTTTTTATGAATTATCAGAATGTTGTATCATATTTGTTGATGTGATAAAATACCTAAGTGAAGTATCAGATTCAGAGCCATAAAAATGAGCAGTTCTGGATTATACCCAAACTACTCTGAATGTGATTCTTCATTATTGTACCAAGTTGCGGAACTATTTTCTGACAATTCACTATATAACTTGAATTAAAAAACGAAACATTTTTTTGAATTAACAGAAAATATAGCAACAAACTTGGAACTAGGATAAGTGTAGCATAAAGAGAGTATCTTGGCAAGCCGCCGCGCTAGCGGCTTGTTACAATAATAATAATTGAAATACAAGACAATTCAGGTGGGAGCTAAAAAGCGTAATATATGAACTTCATAATTATATTACAGATATGTACTGTTTACAAAACTCTCAACCGCTTTAACTTTTGCGATTGAGTTAAATTAGTCAATAAGAGGGGGATTTTTACAATTTAGGAGGTATGATTTGCTTAATGAATTAGAAAAAAATGGATTATCTGTAGAAATACTAAATTCTTTATGCTACGAAAGCTCTCTAGGTAAGAATTTAAAGAGCAGTCTTCGTCGATTTGATAAAGAAGATTTATTTAATGAAGTGATTGCAATGATGAGTTTTTATCAAGATGCAGAATCTTTAGATGATGTTGATTTAGACTATCGCATTAAAAGTGAAGATTCCTGTTTGCGTAAATATCAAAAGTTTTATCCGGAAATGCAAGTTGAAAAGGTGTTTAATGATATTTTGGGATTTCGTATGTTGGTAGATAGTTATGACTCACTTTTAAATGGCGAGAAACCAGTCGGAATAAGAATAGTAGATATGAGCCGGGGAAAAGCAAATGATGATGGCTATCGTGGTGTACATATTTATTTTCAACCAGATCATTACCATTATCCAATAGAAATACAAGCTAATACATATTATGACAGACAAATAAACAATTGGTTGCATAAATACTTGTATAAACGGGGATATTCTGATTCAATAGGAAGAACATTGCGTCAGGAATATGAATATGGTAAAATACTAAGTGAGCAGAATTTTGAGGAGGTGTTAAAGCATGTGCTATCTGGTAGCCAAGAAATTTGATGAAAAGGGTTGTATTGCAGTGAAAACCCGGCATGGAAAAGCACTGTCAGAGTTTACGAGAAGCCTTCAGCAGCAAATCGGTTATAACGGTGTTCAATTGGTAACGATAAGTCGTCCCAGTGCCTATGGCGAATATGAACCCTATGAAATTATAGGTAGTAAAGAAGAATTCCAGGAACGTGTTTTGGAAATGTAAATGATATAACTATGGTAAAGCTGTACAGACTTGTATTATCCGATAATACTCTGCACAGCTTTTGGCTTATCATCCTATTTATGCATTTGGCTATGTTATGGAGAACCGTATCATAAGTGAGGGCGAAATTCTGGAGATGTCCAACATCGGATCCGCTCCCAGTTCCTGTGCGAGATGACGGTAAAAATCCTGAACGGTCAGAGTGGAGCGGCTTGAGTAAACCACCTTGAACAGGGATGCATTTAAGGTAGAAGCCCAGGCTCTGAGCATAGTTGTTTTCCCTTTTCCGGGACTACCGGTCAAGAGTCCGAAGCCCTTGGTATCTGAAAGATAATTAAGCCGGTAAATTCCCTCCCTATGGGAAAGCGTATCCACAATAATCTCTTCGGAATTCTTTACAAACGGATTAAATTCCAAACCGTAGCGTACGTAATGATCCATCATCTGCTTCTACAATAAAGATAGTTTTCATATCCGGTGAATAACGCAGGCGGATCCTTGCTTTGCAAACCGGTTATCCACTTCATACTCAACGTGATCGATGATAATTACGCTGTCAGTGGAAGCGGTCAGTGGGTGATGATGGAATCACTTTCTAATGACCTCCCAATCCTCAAAGAGTTCCTGGTACTGCAAAATAAGAATGGATCTAACGATTTTGTGATTCGACAGGAAGAACCTCCCAAAGGCTGGAACACAGGACGTGACTTTGAACAAATTATGCCGTCCTATCACTTCCTGTGGAATGAAAATGCTGGTCCTCTCCGTCATATATTTACCCCGTCAGCCCCCGATAAGAACGTTCGTGTTCTACGATTGGACTGGTGACTTTTGTCAGATTCCCGTTGATGGTTCATTGCTTCAGCAGGCAGAAAAAGTTATTGACCTTTTGTTCACCAAGCTGAAATTCCGTATGATAATGTAACAAGAGTAGAAACATATCCTTTCCCGAAGGCCGGAATGTGTGTGTTTGCTTATTAGACATGATTCAAATCACAGCTTCAGCCATAGAGCGGGACGAACGCCGCCGGTACATTTGCCATCGCTGATGTTTCCTTTCAATATATTATTGCCCTGGATACCTAAATTACCGTCACCGTGAATATATACGGCTTTTACATTGACGCGGCCGGGCGACCGGAGCCACCACCACCAGATACGCCCTTCTTCACTTTCAAGTGTTGCTATTCGTTTATTGTTGTTTTTATCTTTTCCTTCAAACCAATATCTTTGATTTTTTCCCGGGTTGTACAGATTTGAACTGCTATCACCGAAATATGGGCATACTACTTCCTCTATGCTTAATAAAAATATGTGATCTGTCGTATCTGCTCCACCTTTCGAACCATACCACTGATTGTCTGGATTTTTATTTGTTACCGAAATGATTCTTAATTTATCAGTTGCGTCGAATTTGTCATAAAATACACTGTTAAGATATTTTCGTAATGAGCAGTCAGCCCATGTTATATCTTTATAAACGTCATGGTAAGAACGCTGTTCTATAATATTCTCGGTTATAATCAAAGCCGCATTGTTTTTTATGCCCAGAATGCGCCATTTATAGCCGCCGAATGGTATTGTCCCGCCGATATTAAACTCTTTCATTATCCTTCTCCTTAATCGGGAATAATAAATCAAGCTGTAAATCCTTCATTTGATCATATTGAACATAGTTATAAAAGTTTAATGTTTCTTCAAAGCCTTGCCCCGAAACCGTTTCAAGCGATGTCCACCGAGGGGAATCCCAATCATTATCATACTTATCGCTGGCGTCAACCCATTCTTTCAATAAACGCCAGTCCTCGAAATTCCACGCTCTCAACACGTGCGCAGCATATAACCCGCCATCAAACGTTCGTTTTACTAAAGGTGCGGGTATCTCTATGTCATCGGGGACAGATACCCACGCCTCATATACATGCGAAGGTTCTCCGATTACTGCTGTACCCTTAGAGCAGTCAAAACCAAAACTCCGGGCGTCGGGTTTGATTTTTAACAATCCGCTATTGATTACAAATTGCTTTATCATGTCTGCTGTTTTGCCTTCGCAGTCTTCTCCTGATGCGTAAGCTGCAGCAACAGTCATGGGCGGAAGGTAAATAATCCGCACATCTTTGTCCTCCATTTTGCTCAGTTTCTCGCTTGCCTGGTTCAGTTGTTCCATTGATTTATCCTCCTTGAAATTAATTTTAGAGACAGTCAATGAATCTACAATTTCCAATAAGCCCTCATCGTCCGGCAGTGCAAATATCGCGCTTCCAAGATTTAGATGTTCGATAAAGGTTCTGATAACGCTGCGGATGGTGGAAAGCGCGGTTATTTCGTCCTCAATGTTGGCAAGGTTGCGCTCAAAGGCTTCAATTGCAATTCGCGCATCCGCCCTTTGCAGAATCTCGGCAATCTGTTTAAGCGGTATCCTTAATTTTCGCAGGATAATAATCTGACGCAGACGTGTGATGGTTTCGGTGTCATATACGCGGTAAGCAAAATCTTCCCTTTTCGCAGGTGTAATCAACCCTAATTGTTCGTAATATCTGAGTGTCCGGGTTGAGATTGAAAAATATTTAGATACTTGGCTGATCGTTTGCAGTTCCATGATTAGCCCCCTTTCAAGATAAGAATACAGGTTGACGCGACGTCAAAGTCAAGAGATAAACCAAAATAGTTAGTAGATTAGTTTTCTCCGATAGTCTTTCAACTTTTCTACGTGACAATTTGTGTTAAAGTATAGCATATCTTTTCCCAGTTATAAAGCTATACAGAGCTATGATGCCTGTCGAATTCCGAATAGTTTTTTGCAAGCTGGTTGAGCCTTTGCCGATCTTCGGTTATAATGGTAAGAAACAAATGGTACAATAGGCTGTTATCCAGGAGAGGATGGAAATATTTCATGTTTTCAGAACAGGAACTGATGGGCTTTAATGAACTTGAATTCGAGGTCTATAACTACATAATGAAGCACAGTGAAAAAGTGCCGTACATGACCATCCGTGAATTGTCAAACGAGGCGCATGTATCAACCACAACGATACTGCGGTTCTGCAAAAAATTAAATTGCGACGGGTTCTCTGAGTTTAAGATTCGTTTTAAAATAGAACTTGAACAGCGCCGGGGGCGGCATTTAAAGCGTGATTTATCGGCAATCCGTGAATTTTTGAACCGCGCCGAGTCGTCTGACTTTGAGGACAATCTGGATCAGGCGAGTCGGATTATGAGTGAGGCCAAGAATATTATCTTTATCGGAACCGGCAATTCGGGGGTGATGGCTCATTATGCGTCAAGATATTTTTCCTCAGTGGGGATTCTGGCTTTTCATGTGGAGAATCCGATGTTTCAGATAAACCCTGAGAATCCGTCGGACAGTGTGGCAGTGGTGTTCTCCGTGGCCGGTGAGGGCGATATATTGGTGAATCATATCACCGCGCTCAGAGCCAGGAAGACAAAGGTGATCTCGGTCACGAACAGTAAGAACAGCACGATTGCCAGAATCTCTGACCTGAACATCTCGTATTATGTCCAGCATGAGCTGAAGACCGGTCTTGAGTTTCCGCCAAAGGTTGATATAACGACACAGGTGCCGGCGGTATATATTATTGAAACATTAGCAAAAAAGATCTACAATTTAAAAATTGATTAGAACAATTCGGATGAATGTAAAACATAATGTTTTTTTTGTGTGACAAATTATTATCATACACGATTGTTATTTTAGCGTTCGGATTTGTAGAAATGATGTCCGGTATTCGTTATAATGAGCCTATCTTAAATCGAAAGAAGGAGAGTAGGATATGGGAAAGAAAACAATCAAGATTGTCACTATAGGCGGCGGTTCCAGTTATACGCCCGAGCTGATTGAGGGTTTTATCAAGAGGAAAGATGAGCTGCCGATTCGTGAATTGTGGCTGGTTGATATTGAGGCGGGAAAAGAGAAACTGGAGATCGTCGGCGCGCTGGCCAGGCGGATGGTGAAGGCGGCCGGGCTGGACTGGGAAGTGCATCTGACCTTGGATCGGAGAGAGGCACTGCCGGGGGCAGATTTCGTATCCACCCAGTTTCGTGTCGGCCTGCTGGATGCCAGAATTAAGGATGAGCGGATTCCGCTCAGTCATGGCATTCTGGGTCAGGAGACGAACGGTGCCGGTGGCATTTTCAAGGCATTTCGGACCGTTCCGGTGATTTTGGATATTGTGGAAGATATGAAAGAGCTCTGTCCTGATGCCTGGCTGGTGAACTTTACAAATCCGTCGGGGATGATTACCGAGGCAGTGATGCGCTACGGCAAATGGGATAAGGTGGCCGGCCTCTGTAATGTGCCGATTATGTGTCGCAAGATCGCTGCGGGAGCGATGGAGATACCGGAGGAAGAACTGTTCTTCAAATTTGCCGGTCTGAATCATTTTCACTGGCATAGAGTCTGGGATACGGATGGAGATGAAGTGACGATGGAAGTTCTGGATAAGGCTTATTCCACACCGGAAGGAGTGGCCAAAGCGATGGAATATGTCAGCCGCCAGGCGGGTGAGAGCGGAGATTCCAAGGATTCGGGAGTGCAGAATATCCCGAATATCCGATTCCTGTATGACCAGGTGAGGGATCTGGGGATTATCCCTTGTATGTATCATCGGTATTATTATATCACCGACGATATGCTGAAAGAGGAACTGGAGAGTTTTGCAAAAGGCGAGACGAGAGCTGAGGTGGTGAAAAAGACCGAGGCGGAACTGTTTGAGCTCTACAAAGATCCGGAGCTATCGATCAAGCCGCCGCAGCTGGCGAAACGGGGCGGGGCTTACTATAGTGATGCTGCCTGCGAGCTGATCAATTCCATTTACAATGATAAACGTACTCATATGGTGGTCAGTACCAGAAATAGTGGTGCCATCTCTGATCTGCCGGATGATGTGGTTGTGGAGGTTTCCAGTATTATCACCTCATCAGGCCCGGTACCGATCGCGTGGGGCGGATTTGAGCCCGCTTCGAGAGGACTGCTTCAGGGTATGAAGAATATGGAACTGGTGACAATTGAGGCGGCCTACACCGGTGATTACGGCAAGGCACTGCAGGCATTTACGGTGAATCCGCTGGTACCGAGTGGTCAGATCGCCAAGGATTTGCTGGATGAGATGCTGGATGCCCATAAGGAACATCTGCCGAAGTTTGCAGGTAGGATTGCGGAGATTGAAGGTAAATGATATCTGGTTTGAGTTAGAGTAGTAAAAAATCCTATTGAGGCTTGTTAGAGCTTCAATGGGATTTACTTATAGATAAAGCCTAAAATAACAAAATATGATTGAGAACTCTTCTATATGTTCCAATCGGTTGAAAAATAGAAAAACATACAGTGATAAAACGTTAATTATAGATAACTGAAATTTAAAGCAAGACCAGTTTGATTCTAAGTCAATTTATACCAATTGCCGGTCATATGGCTGTTATTAATCCTTTCTAACAACGTTAAAAGGTTGTATCATATATATGAGTGTGATAAAATTATGATAATTGGAATACAAGACCATCCAGACAGGAGCTGAAAGGTTGGAGTGTAATATATGAATCAATTTATTTCGAAAGAAATCTTAAATGAATTGTCTTATACATCTATATTGGGAAGGAGTTTGAAGCAAATCTCATTAAGTAAGACCCCTATAGAGACAATCGTTAATGACATAGGTCGCTATCGGGCAAGCTATATGGATATACTAATACAAGAGAATTTAGTGGGATCTCGGTTTAAAAGTGACGATTCGATTTATCGGAAATATGAAAAGGTACTAAGAGCCGGTGGCGGTTTTAAACAATGTTTCAATGATGTACTTGGTTTTCGTTTGCATTTTACTGAGTATCCAATAGAATTTCCTGAATATTACCGGGTAGTGGATTTGAGAAAAGGAAAGCTTGTTGATGATGGTTATCGTGCTATCCATTTATATTATCAAAGAGATAATTTGGCATATCCCATTGAAGTACAGCTTTGGTGTGGTGAAGACTACCAGTTTAATATCTGGAGCCACTAATGGGCTTATAAATATCAGAAACCGGAGTTAGGTAAGTTGTTATATGATTTGTATAAGCAGGGAAAGATAGAGAACGAGGAACAGTTTATAATGATTTTAAAAGAGATGGAGTAAAAGCTGATGCTTGAGAAAGATATTTTTATAATTGCTAAAATATTCGACCAACAAGGGTGTATTGCTTATCGGTGTAAAACGGTCAATGAAGCTCGGTGTCTTCCGGGAACACTGGAAGCGTTGAGGGCTGAAGGGGTTCAGATTGTTATATTAGATAGTCCGGAGATTTACGCTGAATATGAACCGTATAATTATATTACGGATATGAAAGAATTTATTGATAGAGTTTCAGTATTAAATAAGACTGCATAATGATTTTTAAGGAGATAAAGCTGTTAAAAATCTTTAACAAAAGAATTTATTATTCAGGTTTATTGATGAGGAGAACTTTGATTATAGCCTTTCAGTGGATTAAAGATCATTTATATGGTCAGGTCGGCTATAGATTTACTGAGATCTGGGGATGTAAATTACCTGTAGAATGAGACCAATAGAATATAGAAAGGAATTTAAGACAATGGCTAACCCTTATAAAATTATTGATGAAAAGAACTGGAAACGTGCAATTCACTGTCAGGTCTTCAGAAACAGTGTGGAGCCTTCTTACTGCATCACCTTTGAGTTGGATATCACCAATTTTCTCGCACAGCTCAGGAGCCTTGGGCAGTCATTTACCTTTTCGCTGATTTATGCAGTCACGGAATGTGCCAATCAGATTGAGGAGTTTCGTTATCGTTTTGTAGATGGCCAGGTGGTATTATTTGATAAGGTCGATACGGCATTCACCTATATGAATTCCGAGACAGAACTGTTTAAGGTGGTTAATGTCGAATGGAAGGGGACGATGGCAGAGTACGCAGTTGCGGCAGAAGAGACAGCGAGAAACCAGAAGGTGTATTTTACCGGTCCGCTGGGCAACGATATCTTTCAGTTTTCGCCGCTGCCATGGATTAACTATACCCACATCTCCCATACGAATTCAGGGAAGAAGGATAATGCAACGCCGCTGTTTGACTGGGGAAAATATGTGGAACGGGACGGGAGAGTCCTGCTTTCGTTTTCCATGCAGGCTCACCATTCTTTTGTTGATGGTATCCATATGGGAAGACTGGCAGAGGCGCTGCAGAAATATCTTGATGAGTATAATACCGATAGTGAATGACTGTGACAGGCAGTGGAGGTTATTTTTTGAACTATGAAGATTAACAGGATGTTAGAAATCATTATTTATCTGATGAATCATGAACGCGTTTCCGCCCGGCAGCTGGCGGAACGCTTTCAGGTCTCGATCCGTACGATTCAGCGTGATATGATCAGTATCTCTGCCGCTGGAATACCGGTATATACCACCGGGGGAAAATGCGGCGGATATTCGGTTCTGCCCACCTATAAGATGCGCAACTCAGATATCAGGGATGATGAGCAGCAGATGATTATTAAAGCGCTCGAAAGTCTGGCCACCTCGTATAAAAGTGACGCCTTGAATTCATTGATTGAAAAATACAATGCCATTATAGAGAAAGAAGGCGGTCAGAAGGTTTTCTGGGATTTCAGTGTAACAAGGGAAAACAGGCAGGTGCAGGATAAGAATCATACTCTGGAGCAGGCGATTACCGACAAAAAGTATATCTCCTTTACCTATCGCAATGCCGATGGGGAATGGTCGCAGCAGTATGTGGAACCACTGGCGATTCATTATAAATGGTATGCCTGGTATCTGTTTGGCTATAAGGAGGAGCGGCAGGAATATCGTACTTATAAAGTCGCCAGAATTCAGGAACTTCAGATTCAGACGCGCAGCTCCGGGATCAGGCACGGAGATGTGGCAAAGCTGATGAAGGATTCGGAACAGAATTATTATAAGACCTGTATTGATATAGAAGTACATTTTGATAAGGCGGAGACCGGGTTGATAGAAGAATTTTTTCCCGATTGTCCGGTTAAGGGGCTAACGGAATCCAGATGCCGGATCGTTATTCATGTTCCGGCAAAAGAAAGACTCTGGAAGGCTCTGCTGCTCAGTTTTGGCAGCAGGGTGGAGGTTGTTGCCCCTGATTATTACAGAGATGAGCTGATTCAGACAGCTCAAAAATTTCTTTCTAATTACGACATATAGATGTCGCGGCCAAATAGTATAATGCCATAAAAAAGAAGAGGTGGCATTATATATGGACAATTTATCAGCAAATACGATCCGGTCGGAGCGGATGCTGCGAAGCTTTATGCTGCTGTTGATCGGGCAGACTGTCTCGCAGATGGGATCATCAATGACAAGCTTTGCGGTGGTTATCTGGGCTTATACACAGACGGGAGCAGTGATGGCATCTTCGTTGCTGGCCATCTGCAATGCGGTACCGTATCTGCTTGTGAGCCTGTTGGGCGGAACAATCGCGGATAACATCGGTAAGAAGAAGCTGATGCTGATCTGTGATACGGCAGCGGCAGTGGGATCGGTGCTGATTTTGGGCAGTATGGTAAGCGGCCATCTGCGGCTCTGGATATTATGCGGGGTCAATGTGCTGAATGGTTTTATGAATGCATTTCAGAAACCTGCTTCGGAGATTGCCGTGTCGCTGATGGTTGACAGAAAGGATTATGTCAGGATTGGCGGCCTTCAGTCGATTTTTAATTCGGCGGCGCGGATGCTGAACCCGGTACTGGCGGCAGTACTACTGGGAGTTGGAGGGCTAGGACTGGTGTTGGCGGTCGATTTAATGACGTTTCTATTCGCATTTGCAACCCTGCTGCTGTTTGTAAAGATTCCGGAAGAACTCAATGGAGAAAAGAAGACGACATTCCGGGAGATAAAGAGTAGTATGAAGGAAGGCGTTGCTTTTATAGGGAAACAGAAAAGCCTGCTTTACCTGTTGATGTCTTATGGTGTACTGGAGTTTATCGGAGCAATATCCTTTGACAGTATGTATTCTCCGTTGCTGCTGGCAAGAACCGGCAACAATGAAATGGTGGTGGGAATCGTTTCATCAATGATGGCAGCCGGGTGTTTTGCGGCCAGCATTTTACTTGTGATGTTTAAAGAAGTAAAGAAGAAGGTTCCGCTGATGATTTTAGGAAGTCTGATGTGTCTGACCGGAATTATGTTCTTTGGAATGGGACGAAATCTGTATTGGTGGTGTGTGGTAGTATTTATGGGATGCTTTGGTTCACCGATTTATCATACATTTCAGACCGCAATTCTGCGGGAGCATGTTCCACTTCCTATGCAAGGGAGGATCTTTGCCATGCAGGGGATGATCACTCAGCTGTTGGTACCGCTGGGGTACCTGACAGGTGCAGTATTGGCGGATCGGATATTTGAACCATTTATGAAAAGACCGGGCAGCCTGCAGAGCATCCTGGCCAGAGCGGTGGGAACTGGTGCCGGGGCCGGTATGGGCCTGATATTTGTACTGGCCGGAGGGACGGGGATAATTCTGCTCCTGATTCTGAGTAATCACAGCTATATCAGAAAATTGGATACAGAATAACGCCTATTTTTCATTGTAGTTGACAATTCCATTTTCGGCTGTATAATAATATTAGTTTGATATAGAAAGAAGGGTCTGTTTGTTAATTGTAGTTAATTGTGAAGCGTAAAAATTGAAAAGGGATATGAATTATTTTTCCGTAGGCTCTATTAGCCTATGGTGGTTTTGTATTGTAATGATATCCTGATATTATCTGCTTTCCAATTGCTGCCAGTTAGAAACATACCTGGTCTTATATGGTGGGCACAGCTGTTTAATCAGCTGTGTTTTTGTGTTACGTCCCCCTGATGCAGTTGCCTGAAAGCAGGTAATTAATCAGGGGGTTTTTATGTGCAGGAAAACTTCAGCTAATATTAAAGGAGAAAATTATGATGATTATAAAGACAAAGAATTTAGAAAAGAAATATCGCAGATATAAAAAACAGGAGGGCTTAAAGGGCAGTATCAGAGGTCTGTTTAAGCGGGAGTACGAGGTGAAGTGTGCTGTTGCGGGTTTCGATCTGGAGATTGGGGAAGGCGAATTTGTGGGTCTTATCGGGCCAAACGGTGCCGGAAAAACAACCCTGATTAAGATGCTGACGGGAATCATTGCCCCTTCAGCAGGCGAGATTGATGTGCTGGGATATTATCCAAATGATCTGGAATACGGATTGAAGCGGCAGTATGCAGTAGTCATGGGGCAGAAAAGCCAGCTGTTTTTTGATTTGACAGCACAGGATACGCTCAGGCTTTACAAAGAAATTTATGAGATACCGGATGAGGAATATGAGCGCCGGATTGAGTATTTTGTGAAATTGTTTGATGTGAAGGATTTGATGGATGTCCAGGTCAGAACGTTGTCTCTGGGTGAGCGGATGAAGATGGAACTGATTACAGCCCTCATTCATAAGCCCAGGGTTTTGTTTCTGGATGAGCCGACGATCGGTCTGGATGCCATTGCAATTAAGCAGATCCGGGGATTTCTAAAAGAGATAAACCAGGAGCAGGGAATTACAATTTTATTGACCTCACATTATATGGAGGATATTAAAACTCTTTGTGATCGCTGTGTAGTGGTGAATCATGGAAGGAAAATATATGATGGCGCTACTGAGCAGCTTTTCAGGCAGTACCAGAAAAATAAAAAGATTACGATGACGTTCGGAGAACGAACAAAGATTAGTATTCCTGAGAGCTGTCTGGCATTGGAGGAATCTGAATACAAGGTGGTGCTGGAAGTACCCGGACTGCAGACCGGCGACATTTTACAAAAGCTGATAGCCATGTATTCGCCCGCCGATATTGCAATCGAAGATGAGGATATCGGAAGTGTAGTTGAGCGGGTTTATCAGACGAGAGGTGAACAGCAATGAAAAAATATATTGAAATAACAAAAATTTATTTTAAAAACCAGTTAGCATGGAGAACTGAGGCGGCGTTTGGCCTGCTGTTTTCAGTTACCAAAATTATTTTTGCGTATCTTATCTGGAGCGAAATATTTGCTTCGAAAGAGATGGTTGCAGGTTTTACGTTTCAAACCATGCTGCTCTATTATGTATTAAGCTCCTTTTTAACACAGATTGATTTGTCATCCTTAATCAGCAACGAGATCACCCAGCAGATAAGAAATGGCAAGTTTTCAAAATACATGATCTTACCTGTCCATGTGGAACGATATTTTTGGGCGATGGAAGCGGGCATGATACTTTTTATTATGATTTTAAATGCTGCGGCAGGAATCCTTTGGATCGTCATTTTTCGGATACCTGTGACGATCACCAGGGAACCGTTTCTTATAGCAGCCACATTTTTTATGATTCTGGCGGGGCTGTTATTTATGGCACAGCTGAATTACTTCCTTGGTATACTGACTCTGAAGTTTCAGGAAATCAGTACTTTTTTAATGATCAAGGATAATCTGGTACAACTGGTCACCGGAAGTATTATTCCGCTGATACTTTTTCCTGATTTTCTGATCGGGGTTATGAAGCTGTTACCTTTTTATTATGTGACGTACCTTCCGGCAATGCTTTTGCTGGGAAAATGCACGGAAGAGGCAATCAGTGGGTTGCTGGTGATATCGGCCTGGTGTCTGGTTTTCTTCGTTTTAAACCAGGTTACTTACCAGAGACTCAGAACAAAATTTGACGGGGTGGGAATATGAAAAGAAATTATCGGTTTATAAAGGCATTGATTAAACTCAGGTTATCACAGCTGATGACCTTTAGAATGGGATTCTTCGGACCATTTCTGATTGATTCAAGCTTGTTTGTGATTCAGCTGTTTGCCTTTGGTATGATTTATTCTAATATTGATACGGTTGGGGGCTGGGGACAGGGAGAAATGATGATATTTATCGGAACGTATTCCCTGATCAACGGATTGAATATGGTCATTTACTTCTTCGGTGTAATATCAATCCCGGAGAAAGTGAAGTCCGGTGAGATGGACTTGTATTTGACAAAGCCGGTTAATCCGCTTTTGCGAATTTCATTTGAAAACATGAATCCCGGCTCTTTGCCGCTGATTCCGTTTAGTATTTTGATTATTATATATGGTGTATCGGTCAGCGGGATAGCGATAACGGTCTTGGGTGTGATCTGGTATGTGCTGACGGTAATAGCAATGACTTTGCTTTATTACGATATGGAAGTTATTATCAGGACGTTATCCTTTTTCCTTATCTCGGGGGGGGGTATTACATTGCTGGAAGAGGCCGGGCTCAGTCTGTGTATGCAAATACCGGGAGTAATAATGAAAGGTATGTATAAACTGGTCTTTTATGTTTTCCTGCCCTATGGCATCATAGCAACGATCCCGACCCAGATTTTAGTCAATTCCATATCCTGGCGGGGGATTGTGTATGGATATTTTATTGTAGTGGTTTTCACTGCAATTACATTCAGACTGTGGAATTATGGGGTGCGGCATTATCATAGTGCAAGTAGTTGATGTATACTTGTGTCTTGGGTTGAAATAGGTTGTATTTATCCTAGAATTAGCATATGATGAGGACGAGGTGATTATGATGATGATAAATACAGATACATTGGTAACTATGACAGAGGCTAATCAAAATTTTTCAAAAGTTACGCATATTGTTGATGAGAACGGATTAGCCGTGATACTGAAGAATAATAAACCAAGATATGTGATTGTGGATTTTGAAGAATATGAAATGATTAATGAAATTAGATTAGCAAGAAAACGTCAGGTTGTATAGCAGATCAATTGATTGAAGAAAGAAGCATTTATGGAACTGGCAAAATGATAATACTTATCTGCAGTGAAAGATGATCTTGATACATAATCAGGATCTCATTATGGCGGAAACTGATTGCATTATTAGGATATGGATTTCTTTTCGTGACAAGTGAGACGATGTTTGATTTTCCGGAGGTGAGAAATCATGCAGAAGAGACGGGTAAAAATTGAATTTCGATACTATGAAATGCCGGAAAAGGAACTGGTTCTGGCGCTTCTTGGTGATGAGTGGATCCGCCCCTATGGGGAGGGTATCGACTATCTCCATTTCCACAATTTTATGGAGATTGGCATTTGTCATCAAGGTCATGGTGAAATCATCCTCGATGAAACACATTGTGAGTTCGGGGCTGGCCGGATTGTACTGATTCCGCCGAATCTCCCACATACGACCAACTGTACGGAGGGAACGACAGCATTCTGGGAATGGCTTTATTTGGATATGGATACTGTTCTCGAAGAAATGTATCCTTACGATGTAACTGAGCGACGGAAGGTCAGAAACCATATCTATGAACGCCCCTTTTTTTTACGGAATAAAGAACAGTTGTTTCTTCATGAGATTATCCTGCACATTGTCCGGGAGATGAAGGAACGGAAGTATCTTTACCGTGATACCGTCAGGAGCCTGCTGCGGCTTCTGATTACGGAGATACTGCGGATGCATGATGCTGAAGAACAGATGAACCGGCGGCATCAGAATACGATGATTATTAAGCCGGCGATGGAATATGTAGAGAATTTCTATCCGGAGCCGATCCGGATCGCTGACCTGGCAGCAGCCTGCAATATTAGTGAGAGCCATTTTCGGAGAGTCTTTCAGGATACGATGAATATGAAACCGCTGGATTATGTTAATTTGATCCGGATCCAGAAGGCCTGCCTGATGATGAAAAAGGCGAATGGTTCGATGGAGGATATTGCCTATCGGTCTGGTTTTGAGAATGTCTCTACATTTAACCGCAATTTTAAGCGTATTCTCAATACAAGTCCCTACCAGTGGAAAAAATCTGCTGATAATTATGAGGGAAAACTGGTCAATTATCGAATTAGTGCCCAAAAAGGATGGTAAATGATCGTTTATGCGTATTTTATAATTAAATATAGCAACTATATCTGTATTTCATTGGTATAATAGATGTAAATATCCAGGAAATAAGCTGGTGTTTATATTTATTTTTACCAATGAGAATATTTTTTTGATTAAAATTATTCTAAAAACAACTATGACAGGAGGATTTATAATGAAAAAACAAGTACTGGCACTTCTTTTATCGGCGGCGATGGTACTGCCGCTGGCAGCATGCAGCAGTTCAGACAGCCCTGTCGGGAATACTCCGGCATCAGGCCAAAATGTGGACGAGGCCAAGACTTTGACTGTCTGGGCATGGGATCCATCCTTTAATATCTATGCGATCAAAGAAGCAGAAAAGATCTATCAGCAGGATCATCCGGAATTTGCGCTGAATATTATGGAGGTCTCATGGGATGATATGCAGACTCAGCTAGGAACGATTCTTTCCTCCGGCGATTACAGCCAGCTGCCGGATATTCTGCTGATGCAGGACTTTGCCTATCAGAAATATGCGATGACTTATCAGGATATGTTTGTAGATCTGACCAGTTCCGGAATTGATTACAGCCAGTTCTCAGCTGGCAAGACGGCGAATTCGATGGTTGACGGCAAGAATTACGGAATACCTTTTGACAATGGCGCGGAGATCGCTGCGTACCGGATTGATATTCTGGAACAGGCGGGGTATACCGTCGAAGATCTGACCGATATAGATTGGAACCACTTTACCGAAATCGGCAAAGATGTTCTGGAAAAAACCGGCTATTCGCTGTTTTCCAGTCAGGCCGGTTCTTCCGATATTATTATGCAGATGGTACAGTCGGCTGGCGGATCGATCTGGAATGAAGACGGTACTCCTTACCTGGTTGGCAACAAAACATTGGAAACTGCACTGGACGTATACAAAGAGTTATTTACTACCGGGGTGATGGCAACCGGCAATGGCTGGGATGAGTACATAGCAACATTTACCAGCGGAAAGACCTGCGGCGTGATTAACGGCTGCTGGATTATGGCTTCGATCGAATCATCTGAAGAACAGTCCGGGCTCTGGCGCATTACCAATATACCGTCGCTGCCGGGAATTGACGGGGCGACCAATTACTCCAATCAGGGTGGTTCGAGCTGGGGGATTACCAGTAACTGTAGCAACACGGAACTGGCTGTGGATTTTATGAAACAGACCTTTGCCGGAAGCAAAGAGCTGTATGAGACAATTCTGCCTGGTGCCGGGGCACTGTCGACCTGGATTCCGGCCGGTGAAAGTGAAGTATACTCACAGCCCAAAGAGTTCTACGGCGGACAGCCGGTATGTGAGATGATTACCGAATTTGCTGCCAAGACCCCGGCTTTTAATGTGGGCGTTTATTTTACCGAAGCCAATTCCGCACTGGCAGTGGCAGCAACGAATATCACTACCGGAGCAGCGCTGGAAGAGGAACTCAAAAATGCAGAGGAAACAGTGAATTTCAGTATGGGTAATTAACATGCAAACAACTGGTTGCCAGGGGGAAATGTCGAATGGATAAAAATAAGAAAAGAAAACTGAGCCTGAAAGCAAAGCAGAACCTGACCGGCTGGATCTTTATTATGCCGGCAGTGGTATTGCTTTTGTGTCTGAGTTTCTGGCCGGCCGTACAGGCCCTGCTCACTTCATTTAAGACGGGAACAGGAGACGGGATGACCTGGTGTGGGTTTGATAACTACTTACGGATATTCAAGGATAAGGTATTTATCCAGTCAATCAAAAACTGCTTCTTTTACCTGATTATCCAGGTGCCGATTATGCTTGTGCTGGGCCTGATTCTGGCTTCGCTGCTGAATAATCCGCAGCTGAGATGCAAAGGCTTTTTCCGCGGAGCGATTTTTCTTCCGTGTGCAACATCGCTGGTAGCTTATGCAATTATCTTCCGGTCGTTGTTTGCTGCTGATGGATTTATCAATGCAGTGTTGATCCGGCTGGGGATTCTGGAACACGGGTACCAGTTTTTGACCCATCCGACCAGTGCCAGAATTGTCATTATCATTGCCCTGATCTGGCGCTGGAGCGGATATAATATGGTATTTTATCTGGCCGGGCTGCAGAATATCGAGTATTCCATTTATGAGGCAGCCAAAATTGACGGTGCCAACATGCGCCAGACCTTTTTTGGAATCACCATTCCGCTGCTGAAGCCGATGATTCTGATGACGGTGATTATGTCCACCAATGGAACCCTGCAGCTGTTTGATGAATCAGTGAACCTGACGAACGGCGGACCGGCCAATGCCAGTATTACCATGTCACACTATATTTTTAACAAGGCTTTTCAGGGAGTACCTAATTTCGGTTATACCTCTGCGATGTCCTTTGTGATATTGATCATGGTAGCAGTTCTGGCGATGATTCAGATGAAAGTAGGTGACAGCCGTGACTAGATTAAGTACAAAAATCGGTACCTATACATTTCTGATGGTGGTCTCATTGTTGTCAATCTTCCCGATGTTGTGGATGGTGATTGCGGCGACCAACAAAAGTGTGGATGTGATTGCCGGAAGACTGACAATCGGGGGCAGCCTGATGGAGAACTATCAAAATCTGATTCAGAATCAGAATATCTGGCGGTTTTTCTTTAACTCGGCCAGATATGCGGTTCTCACAACGATTTTGGCTCTTCTTGTGTGTTCCATGGCAGGATATGCCTTTGAAATCTTCCATGATAAAGCAAAGGATATTTTGTTTATGCTGATTCTGCTGACCATGATGCTGCCATTTGTCGCGTTGATGGTACCGCTGTTCCAGATGTTTTCTAGAACGAAGCTGCTGAATACCATAATCGGTTTTATCCTGCCTTCCATATCGACGCCGTTTCTGATTATGATGTTCCGGCAAAGTGCGAGGTCATTTCCCCGGGAGATTATTGAGGCGGCCAGGATTGAAGGACTGAATGAGTTTCAGATTTTTTTCAGGATGTTTATTCCGACAATGAAGTCAACCTATGCCGCAGGGGCGACCATTACCTTTATGAATGCCTGGAACAATTATATGTGGCCGAAGGTGATTATGACGAAGAATGATGCACAGACAATGCCGATGATGATATCCAACCTGACATCAGGCTACCATACTGATTATGGGATGCTGATGCTGGCAGTATTGATAACAACCCTTCCGACAGCGATGATTTTCTTTGTCCTGCAGAAGTATTTTGCGGAAGGGATTACTGGTTCGGTAAAGTGAAAGAGAGGAAGGCATAATAATGAGAAATCAAATTCTTTACGGAGGAGATTATAATCCGGATCAATGGCTGGATCAGCCGGAGATTCTGGCGCAGGATTTAGAATATATGAAGGAGGCCGGAGTTAATACTGTCAGTATGGGGATGTTTTCCTGGGCGTCGCTGGAACCGCGGGAGGGAGAATACTGTTTTGAGTGGCTGGAGGAGATCATGATGCGGCTCTATCAGAACGGTATCTCAACGATCCTGTCCACCCCTTCCGGCGCCCGGCCAAAATGGCTGGCAGACCAGTATCCGGAAGTGCTGCGGGTCGGGGAAAACCGGGTCCGGAACCTGTTCGGCGGCAGACACAATCACTGCTATACCTCACCGGTATACCGTGAGAAGGTGAAGCTGATCAATACGGCGCTGGCCGGACGATTTGCATCCAGTCCGGCGGTGGTAATGTGGCATATATCCAACGAATATGGCGGCGAATGTCATTGTCCCTTGTGCCAGCAGGCATTCCAGACTTGGCTGAAATGCCGGTATACTGATATCGGTGAGCTCAACCGCGGCTGGTGTACGGCTTTCTGGAGTCATACGTATCAAAGCTTTGACCAGATTGAGAGTCCGTCATCAATTGGAGAATCTGCACTGCATGCCCTGACCTTGAACTGGAAACGATTTGTAACAGAGCAGACTGCCGATTTTCTGGAGCATGAGATAAGAGCACTGCGGGAGAATGGTGCCAGTCAGCCGACAACGGTAAACCTGATGTATGATTATCAGGGACTGAATTATGACAGGCTGGCGGAGTGTGTGGATATTATTTCCTGGGATTCCTATCCGTTATGGCATAAAGGAGAAGACATCCTGACTGCTCGCGACAACGGAATGCAGCATGATTATATGAGAAGTCTGAAACATCAGCCGTTTCTGCTGATGGAATCCTGCCCTTCCGCCACGAACTGGCAAGGCGTCAGCAAACTAAAAAAACCGGGCATGCTGACGGCGGCCTCCCTTCAGGCTATCGCTCATGGTTCCGATAGTGTGTTGTACTTTCAGATCAGGCAAAGCCGGGGGGCATCAGAAAAATTTCACGGAGCGGTAATTGACCATTATGGCGGCAATGATACCAGAGTGTATCAAGAAGTAAAGGCAATCGGAACAAGTCTGTCAGAACTTGCTGAAATTCATGGCAGCATTGTTAACGCAGAAGCAGCACTTATCTACGATGTGGAAAACCATTGGGCTCTGGATGGTTCGCAGGGACCAAGAAATGACGGTATGTATAACCATGAGGCAGTAATGAAATCTTACCGGGCTCTGAAAAAAGCTGGCATCAACGTCGACATTATAAGCGAATCGCAGGATATCAGCAAGTATAAGCTGGTAGTGGCACCACTCCTGTATATGTTTCGGGAAGGGATCGAAGAACAGTTTCGCAGTTTCACAGCCGGCGGCGGACATCTGGCCGTTACATACTGGACCGGCATCGTCGATGGTTCTGACCGCTGCTTTCTGGGCGGAACTCCCCATGGCCTGATGGATGTCTTTGGCATACGACGGGCTGAGACCGATAGCTTGTTTGACGATGAAAAGAACATTTTGCTTCCGGCCAGCCAAGGCAGCGGCGCTAACGGCTATCAATGCTTCCATCTCTGCGATTTACTGGAACTTCATACCGCCGAAAGCCTGTTTGAATACGGCAGCGACTTTTATCAGGGCACTCCGGCAGTTACCAGAAATAAATTTGACAAAGGCGTTGCATACTATATTGGAGCCGATGCTGAGCAGCAGTTTTACGATGATTTTTACAGTAAGGTTCTAAACGCGGCAGGAGTCTCACGGCTGGTGGAAGGGGAGATTCCCGAAGGAATCGAAGTATGTTCCAGAACTACAGATGAACATGAATATGTATTTGTTCAGAATTATAATCGTGAGACAGTTGACATCACCAGTTTACAGCTTGATGGAATGCAGTTGTATGGGGATGAAGGAACCATGCTTGGGCCTTATGGAACTCTTATAATGAAACGACAGCTGAGATAAAATAGAGGAATGTCAGCGTGTCTGGAGCCAGTGCCGCTGCAAATCCCTGTTTATGGCCTTAGTAATTCCCCGCTGATACCCAGTTGCCTTTATCCAGGAATAAACTTATAATAAAAGCATCACTAAAAACAGGAAAGGCTCCTACATGAAAAAACACCGTTCACTAAAAGAAGTCTATTACATCAGCTTCTCCCTTCTAATTGTAGTCCCGATCCTGCTCGTATTCTTTATCGCTCTGAGCATCATCCGGGTAATGGTGTCCGATTCAGCAGTCTCATCCATCCAAAGTGCCCAGCACACAGTTGCATCCAGCCTGAGTGAGAGTGTCCGGGATGCTTCTCTTCAGCTTTCCCATTTTGTCTATGTAAACAACAATGAGCTGATGCGGATAGCGGCAATGACAGACACAGCGGATGTCAGCCTGCGGTATCATTATGCAACCCAGCTGGACGAGTTGTTCCAGGTTGCCATGGCACCAGAGCATACGGTCGTTTCGGGGATGATTTATATGAAAGATGGAACCTACACATATCTGAAACAGGAAGTGGTTATTCCAAAACAGGAGATTATGGAATCCGGTTGGTATCAGACAGCATCCGGGCAGAAGAATGTTGTTGCGGTTGGCTGCTATGATCCTTCCAGAATTAAAGTGACTTCGACCGGGATGAAGCGGAAAGAGATGGTAATCGCAGTAGCGCTTTCTCCGGATATCGGGACAGACCGCTCCGATAAGATTGATGTGGTAGTACTGTTCATACAAGCCAGAATCGGAAGTATGATGCAGGAATTTAGTAAGAAACGGGAGCTGGGAACTACAGTAATTATTGATGCAGATGGAAAGCCACTGTTTGGTTCCGATCCGGATGGCACGATAGCCGCTTCTCTTAGCTCGATAACAGCACAGGGACAGGGTGGTGTCCTGAATCAGGGCGTTTATCGTATGAAACTGTCTGGCGGCCAGGGGGAGCAGCCTTATCCGGCGGCTGCCTATACCGGTATTGTCAGTGATGTCAGCGGTACCGGATGGAAGGTATATACCTGTATCAGAACAGCTGATCTGACCGGTGAGTTCAACCAGATTGCCATAATGCTCCTCGCCGTGATTGCAGGGCTGTTCGCACTCTACATAGTCTTTTCGGTATTTTTCCTGCGGACGATTATCAGTCCGATTCATACGATGGTTGCGGGTCTGCATCGGGTTGAGGAAGGAGAATTAAGGACTCATATTCAGCCAGAAGGGCATTATGAGATCCGTACCATGATCCATTCCTTTAACCGCATGGTACGCCAGTTGGATGCTTCGATCCAGGCCAGTGAGACGGCTCAGCAGAAGAAGATGGAGGCGGAGATCAAGGCACTGCAGTCTCAGATCAATCCGCATTTTCTGGTGAATACATTAAATTCGATCCGGTTTATGGCACAGGTTTCAAAATTTGACGGCATTCGCAGAATGGCGGAGGCACTGATCCGGATTCTTACCTGCTCCTTCCGTTGCAATCACAGTTTTTATACGGTGGCAGAAGAACTGGAGGTATTGGACAGTTATCTCTACCTGATGAAAATACGTTATTCGGATGGTTTTGAAGTGACCTATGAGATTCAGGACAGCTGCCGTGACTGCCGGATTCCCCGGCTGATCCTTCAGCCAATCGTAGAAAACTCAATCGTCCATGGTTTTGTAAGTATGGAGGAAGATATCGGCAGGCTTTCCATCAGGATTCGGGAGGCGGAGGATCGTCTGTATCTGGAAGTAGAGGATAACGGAGTCGGGCTGACGGATGCCGAGATCGAAAGCCTTCTGGCGGCAGATAATCAGGATGAGCAGGATAATGCCAGCATTGGAGTACGCAATGTTTTCAGCAGATTAAGGCTTAATTTCGGGGACTCGTGCGGTCTTTTCATGGAAAGCGAGAAAGGCCGTTACTGTAAGACTGTGATATGCCTGCCGGTAATCCGGGGAGGGGAGGACAACCATGAAACGGGTCGTGATTGTAGATGATGAGACCATCGTGCGCGTTACACTACGTTCCCTGCTTGACTGGGAAGCCTACGGTTTTCAGGTACAGGCCGATTTTAACGGCGGCAAGCCGGCACTTGAGTATTTTGAGACGCATACGGCAGATCTGTTGATCACCGATATGAAAATGCCGGATATGGATGGTATTTCCCTGATGAAACAGCTGCGTGGCAGCGGCAAGCTTCCCATTACCGTGGTACTGTCAGGGTATCATGAATTTGAACTGGTGCGGGAATCGTTTCTGGTCGGTGCATTTGATTACCTCCTGAAATCAGACCTCACGAAGGATTCTCTGGATAAGCTGTTGACTAAACTGAATGATAAAATATTTATCAATCACCAGGGAACCGGGGAATATGCTTCCGATTCGATGTCTCACCCTTTTTCACATGAAAAACTGGATGGCGAATATGGCGTGGTTTTGTTTGAAATTGAAGATAAGCAGGAGCAGATGAGACGATTTGGCGAGGATTTGCCGGAGATGCTTCAGAAGACGGTGCTGGAACTGGCCAGGCAGCTGCCGCGGGTGGCAGCCCGGGGCCGGATTGAGGCACTCGATCCATTTCACTATGTACTTCTTTATCAGACGGGTGACAAACAGCAGTATCACCATACGATTTTATCGGTAGTGAGACAGTTGCAGTCGGTCTGGAATGATTACATGAATCTGATCTGTACGGCCTGTGTGAGTGAAGTGACAGTGGGCAGCGGTATTCTGGAAGCACTGCAGCAGAATTCCCGGATGATGTATGGAACGGTTCTGAAGGCAAGTCCTGCGATTTGTGTGGAATGGCTGGATGGGGATCTGATCCGGCTGACGAGGCAGATGGAAGATCGCATCAAACTGCTGGTTTCGTTTCTTTATGAAGCCAATGAAGCTGGAGTGAATCAGGAAAAGAAACTCTTTTTTGGAATGCTGTATGGCGTGGATTTTACGGACGCGGTTGACAGGTGCCTGGCACTTATTATTCTTCTCGCCAGGCAGTTCAGAGTGTACCGGGATGATTTTAAAGCGATTTTCCCGGAAGAGGTGGATTATTTCGATAAGCTGAAACGGCTTGAAAATATCCGGGAGCTGGAACTATGGATGAACAATTATTTCAGCTGGATCATCAATCATATTGAGCACCGCCATGACAACCGTCAGGCCGATGTGATACTCCGGGCAAAACGGTTTCTGGCAGATAATTACGCCAATCCGGAGCTGACCCTGAAAAATACTGCTGATTATATTGGCTTAAATGAAAAGTATTTCAGTTTCCGATTTACAAAGGAAACGGGAATTACCTTTTCCGCATATCTGATGAATATCCGCCTCCAGCGGGCGAAGGAGCTGATGGCAACAACAGATCTGAAGATGTATGAGATCAGCGAGCAGATCGGATATCACAATGTCGAGCATTTTAACCGGCTGTTTAAGCGGAGCTTCGGGGAATCCCCCAGAGAGTACCGGAAAAAGATCTGACGATAGATCAAGAAAACTAACCTTAGAACATAGTAAATCCCCCCTCTTTTTGATATGATTATGTCATGAATCACAGAGAGGAAGGGGATTTTATTATGAAGAAGAGAATCTTGTCACTGACACTTTGTACTGCCATGGCAGCAGGGCTTCTGGCCGGCTGTTCGGGAGGCCAGACGACCTCGGCACCGGCGGATGGTGCGGCGGCTTCAGGCAATACCGCGGCGGCAGCTTCGTCACCGGAAGCAGGTGGGGCAGATGTAAGCGGTGAGCTTGTTTTCGCAATCTGGGACAACAATCTGATGACTTACATTGATGAAAATGATATGGCAGGGAAATTTCAGGAAGTCTATCCTAATGTTACGATTGAAGTGGAGAAAATAAAAGACGACTCCGAATACTGGAATGCCATGAAGATGAGAGCTTCGGCCAATCAGCTTCCGGATGTGATGTTTAATAAACCGTTTACCTTATCAAGGTTTAAAGATTACCTGATTGATTTATCAGACCTGGAGGCTGCCAAGAATAATGAGTTGGCAGCAGGCTATGCACTGGATGGCAAGGTGCTTGGCATACCGATGACGGCAGGTTACGAATATGTTTTCTACTGGAAGGATATGTTTGCCGAAGCCGGCGTGGAGGTACCGACAACCTGGCCGCAGCTGCAGGAAGCGGCGCTGAAGCTGCAGGAGTACTATGGCAAAGACAATCCTGATTTCATGGCGATTGCCCTTGGCGCAAAGGATGAGTGGCCTGATTATCCGTATATGGAGTTTATGCCGGCACTGGAAGGCGGAAATGGCCAGAACTGGAATGATATGGCGAAGACAGATGAACCGTTTGCTGATGGAACTGATATCAATCAAGCGTATCAGAAGACCTATGACTTATTTACCTCCGGCGTGTTCGGCAAAGATCCGCTGGGACTTGGAAGTGACCAGGTGACGGCATTGTTTGCCCAGAAGGAAGCAGCCATTATTGCACTTGGTGACTGGGGACTTCAGAATATCCAGAATGGCACGGATGATTACTCTCAGCTGGGAACCTTCTATCTGCCGGTTCGCGACAACGAAGGTGATCCTTACCGCGTGATTGTCCAGGGCGATTCCTTCATGGGAGTTACCACCCACAGCAAGAACCCGGCACTTGCCAAGGCATTTGTCGAATGGTTCTACAGTGATGCATGGTATCCGGGATATATCAATTATGTATCCAGTGCCTCATCCATGACGACATTCCCGAAGGAGAAGGATCCAATCCTGGCTGAAGCTGATGCAGTGCAGCCGGATATGGAGATGGTTATGTATGACGGCGGCGGAGATGACTTCCAGTCGATTCAGAATGAGACCGCTTTTGATTATAAAAAGCTGGGCGCAGAGATGTTTACCGATGGATTTGACCTGGATGCCCGGCTGGTTGAGCTGAATACAAAGTGGAAAGAAGCCAGAACAAAACTGGGAATTCAGTAACGTAGAGGACTGCCCAGGCAGTCTGGAATGATCGTCTGAGGGCGGGGCATATGACAGTACAACGAGGTGCTGTACGTTCATACGCCCCACCCTCAGTTGTGTCTGGTGCATGAAGCCATTCTTTATAAACGAAAGGGGTTTTGTTATGAATTCTTTGGCAAGGAAACGGAGGCAGTTTATTATTGTAGCACTGGTGATTCCGGTGGCACTGCTGATCGGGTTTGTTGTTTTTCCGGCGGTTGATCTGATGCGGATGAGCCTGACGGACTGGGATGGTATGTCTCCTTCCAGTCATTTTATCGGGCTGGAGAATTACCGGTCGATGTTTAAGAATAAGGATCTGTGGCAGTCACTTCGCAATAATGCAGTGTATTTTGGTGTCCATCTGCTGATGATCCCGGTGGAGCTTGCGTTCGCAGTTCTGCTGGTGTCAAAGCTGAAAGGTGCAAAGTTCTATAAGACCATGGTCTTTATGCCTTATATTATTAATGGAGTGGCCATTGCTTATGCATTTTCCTATTTCTTTTCGCCGATCAACGGGGCGTTTGATGCGATTCTGGAGGTGCTGCATCTTGAAATGCTGAAGCAGAACTGGTTATCCGATCCGAAGATTGTTAATTATGTGCTGTCGTTTGTATCCTTATGGCGGTTCTCCGGATATCATATCGTACTGTTTATGGCGGCGCTCCAATCTCTGCCACAGGATGTCCAGGAGGCGGCCCGGGTGGATGGTGCCAATGCCTGGCAGATGTTTCGGTATATCCAGATTCCGTCGATTATGCTGATGGTGGATTTTATCTTGTTTGACAATATCCGCGGCGCCCTTCAGGTGTTTGATATTCCGTTTGTGATCACGAACGGCGGCCCCGGATATGCATCTTCAACCTTTACGCTGTATACGATTAAAACAGCATTTACTTATTCGAATTTCGGGCTGGCATCAACGATGGCCGTTGCGATTATGGTTCTGATCGTGGTCTTTTATCTGATTCAGAACAAAATGATCCATGGATTGATTTTGAAGGGAGGCAAAAAATGAAAAGACGGACCGGGATACAGATATTGAAGCAGATTGTCTGCATCGGCATGGTTCTGATCGTTCTGATGCCGATTCTTCTGACGTTATTTGCGGCATTGAAAACGAAGGCCGATATGGTCAAGGTTTCGCCGCTTTTGCTGCCGCCCCTGGCACGGATTACCTTTGAGAATTTTAAAAAGGTTCTGACCGATAAGTACCTGTTGATTGGATTTAAAAATACAGGTATAATTTTGGTAGTCAGTATATTTTTCAATGTTATGTTTGGTACGATTACGGCATTTATTATTGAACGGTTTGAATTCAAATTTAAAAAGTTTATTGTAACACTGTTTTTTGCCGGAATGCTGATTCCAACTTTTGTTACAGAGATCGCGAGGTTTAAGCTTATAAACGGAATGGGCCTGTACAATACCCTGGGGGCGCCGATTATTATTTACGTTGCCTCTGACCTGATGCAGCTGTACATTTACCGTCAGTTCATTTCGACCCTTCCGGTATCTCTGGATGAGAGTGCGCTGCTGGATGGCTGTGATTACTTCAACCTGTTTGGGCGGATTATTTTTCCGCTGCTGGCCCCGGCTACGGCTACGGTTGTTATTATAAAGGCAATCAATATTATCAATGACATGTATGTACCATACTTATATATGCCAAAGAATTCACTCAGGACGCTTACGACGTTCCTGATGAATTATGCCAATGCCCAGCAGGGTTCGTGGCAGACACTGGCGGCAGGAATCGTGATTGTTATGCTTCCGACGATTTTGATTTATCTCTTTTTCCAGCGTTATATCCTGGCGGGGGTAGCAGCGGGAGCAGTAAAAGAATAAGGAGGAACCATGTGATGACAGAGAGAGACTGGAAAGAAGAGTGGCTTGCGGATCCGGAGGTTTTTCACGTGAACCGTCTGAACGCTCATTCCGATCATAAATATTATGAAAGCAGAAGTGAGATGGAAACCGGAGCGATGAAACTCAGGGCTTCCTTAAACGGTACCTGGAAGTTCTCCTATGCAGAGTCACCAAAGGTACGGCAGACAGATTTTTATCAGGCCGGGTATGACGTTTCGGACTGGGATGAGATTCAGGTTCCAGGCCATATCCAGCTGCAGGGATACGATAAATGCCACTATGTCAATACCATGTATCCCTGGGATGGTCATGAAGAGCTGCGTCCGCCGCACATATCACAGCAGTACAACCCGGTGTGCAGTTACATAAAGGAATTTACCGTACCGGGGGAATGGGTGGGAAAACCGGTCTTTATATCGTTCCAGGGGGTTGAAACGGCGTTTTATGTATGGTGTAACGGCACGTTTATCGGCTATGGGGAAGACAGTTTCACACCGTCGGAATTTGAACTGACAGAGGTGTTGCTGCCGGGGGAGAACCGTCTGGCAGTCGAGGTATTTAAACGCAGCAGCGCAAGCTGGATCGAGGATCAGGACTTTTTCCGGTTTTCTGGGATATTCCGTGATGTATACCTGTATGCAGTACCGGATATCCATATCGCGGATTTGTTTGTAAATGCTGGTCTTCGGGATGATTACCGGACAGGAGAGCTGTGTGTGGAAATGAAGATCATGAAACCGGAGCATGCAGACGGAAGGCTGGCAGCAGAGCTTCTAAACCCGGAAGGGGTATCAGTAGGTACGTTTGAGGGGAAAGCATCGGAATCCTGTGCGTTTTCTGTCCTGGGCGGACTATCCGATATCCGGCCATGGAGTGCCGAAGATCCCTGTCTGTACACCCTGATTATAACGGTGTTTGACGGACATACCGGGAATGTTGTGGAGGTGGTTTCTCAAAAGACCGGATTCCGCCGTTTTGAAATGAAGGACGGGATCATGTGCCTGAATGGGCAGCGGATTATCTTTAAGGGAGTTAACCGTCATGAGTTTAACGTCAGGCGGGGACGGGCAGTTACCGAAGAAGATATGCTCTGGGATGTATGTTTTATGAAGCAGCACAATATCAATGCCGTCCGGACCAGTCATTATCCGAACCAGACCCGCTGGTATGAGCTGTGTGATGAATATGGGCTCTATGTGATTGATGAGACCAATCTGGAAAGCCATGGTTCCTGGCAGAAGCTGGGGGCATGTGAGCCATCCTGGAATGTGCCGGGAGATTTGCCGGAGTGGAAAGACTGTGTTGTCGACCGGGCCATATCCATGCTGGAGCGTGACAAGAACCATCCGTCCGTCCTGATCTGGTCATGCGGTAATGAGTCATATGCGGGCGAGGATATTCTGGCGATGTCGGATTTCTTTCATCAGCGTGATCAGAGCCGGCTGGTGCACTATGAAGGGAGTGTGTGGAACCGGAAGTTTGACTGCATTACCGATATGGAAAGCCGGATGTATGCCAAACCGGCAGAGGTAGAGGAATACTTGTTGTCCAATCCACCGAAACCGATTATCCTGTGTGAGTATATGCATGCGATGGGAAATTCCCTTGGAGGGATGAAGCATTATACGGATCTGGAAAAATATCAAAAATATCAGGGCGGATTTATCTGGGATTACATTGATCAGTCTCTGATCCGCACCGATTGTGACGGTAATGAGATTCATGCTTACGGCGGAGACCTTACCGACCGGCCCACCGATTATCAGTTCTGTGGTAATGGGATTGTTTATTGTGACCGGACCATTACTCCAAAGGCCCAGGATATGAAGTACCTGTATCAGGATTTGAAACTGTGGGCTGACGGGGAGCGTATTAAAATTGTAAATAACGGGCTGTTTACCGATGCTGGAAACTATCAGTTTATCTATGAAGTATTAAAGGATGGCCTGCCGTTTTTCCGACAGGAACTGACGCTGACAGCGGCTCCTGTTTCTTCTGAAGTTTATCAGCTTGATGATCTGGGAGTCAGGATCCCTGATGGGGGAAATGCTGAATATACCTACTGCCTGACCGCAGTGCTGAAGGAAGATACCCTTTGGGCCAAGGCTGGTCATGAGGTGGCTTTTGGTGAGAGCAGCAAGATGATATCTGATCCGGGCAGAACCAATGAAACAAGCGAACCGAAAAACGAGCGTTGTTTCCGGATTGTCCACGGAGATGTGAATCTTGGTGTGCATGGTCAGGATTTCTCGGTACTGTTTTCCAAAGCGGACGGAGGGATTGTGTCTCTTCGGTACGATGCAAAGGAGTGGATCACCAGACCGCCGATGCCGGTATACTGGCGGGCAACAACTGATAATGACCGGGGCAATAAACACAGCGTGGCAGGTTCTGTATGGCTGGGTGCTTCACTCTATCCGGCGTATAATACAGCCACGGATTTTTCAGTGGAAGAGAATCCTGAATGGGTGGAGGTGACATTTACTTACCACCTGACCACAGGACTGGAAACTAAAACACAGGTGAGTTATAAGGTGACTCCAGACGGAAAAATAGAAACAAAGCTCCATTACTTCGGACGGCAGGGGCTGCCAGAGCTTCCGGCATTTGGCCTGCGGCTGAGATTACCGGGACGGATGAAAGCTTATACCTGGTATGGTCATGGCCCGGGAGAAAGCTATCCGGATCGGATGGAAGGTGCCCGGCTGGGGATATATACGTCTTCCCCGGAAGCAGCCCTGGCCCCAAGCCTGATGCCTCAGGATTGTGGAAATCATACCGGAGTCCGCTGGCTATCTGTGGATGACGGCAATGGTCATGGACTTGTCTTTACCGCCAGTGAGGGACAGCCGCTCCAGGCCAGTGTACTTCCGTATACGGCAGAAGAACTGGAACTGGCTGCGCACTGGAATGAACTTGCTCCACCACAGTATACCAATGTCTGTATCTATGGTGCCATGCGCGGCGTGGGCGGTGATGACAGCTGGGGGGCGCCGGTTTATCCGGAATACAGTGTTAGTGCTGAGAAGGATATTGTATATTCCTTTGTTATTTCAAATGCGTTTGATTTATCCGGGCAGGGAGAAAACGGTATCTGCAAAGATATTGAATAAAACAACCCCCCATGATAAAATTATTACAAAATGGATACCCCTGGTGGGAGAAAGAGGTAATCATGGACGACGCAACAAAAAAATATTATTTTACATATGAGGAAAGTGATGAGGCCGGAGCGGGTCCGAAGGATCTGCTGAACCGGATTCTGGAAGATGATCAGCTTCCTTCCCTGAAAGCAGTTATCATCGGTTACTGGGGCGAATGCTATGATATGAGCCCGCAGGAAATTATCGACGGGATTATCGAACATAAAGATCAATTCGCCCATATTGAATCTTTGTATATCGGCGATATGGACTACGAGGAGTGTGAGGTGTCCTGGATTATTCAGGGGAATTATTCCAGATTATTTGCCGCCCTTCCCGGTCTGAAGGAACTGAAGATCAAGGGTGCGCAGGATCTGGTACTGGGCAGCGGCATCCGTCATGAGAATCTGGAACGGATCGAGATTATCTGCGGCGGTCTGGGGCTGAATGTAATCCGTGACATTGCCAATGCTGACTTACCATCTTTAAAATCTCTGGTGCTTTATCTGGGTGTTGATAATTATGGACTGGATGCGGGGATTGAAGATATCCGCGGGTTAATCGATCAGGCCCATTTTCCGGCTCTTACTCATCTCGGCCTGGACAATAGCGAGATGCAGGATGAACTGGCCGAAATGATCGTTGGCAGCGATATTCTGCCGCAGCTCGAGACGCTGGAGCTTTCTTTTGGCGTTATGACAGATAAAGGTGGTCAGGTATTGCTTGACCATGCCGGGAAGCTGAGCGGTCTGAAGCACTTACATATCAATTATCATTATATGACCAGTGCAATGGTGAAAAAGCTGGAGGATCTGCCATTTGAGGTTCTGATTGAAGATCGGCAGGACAGTGATGACGATTATAAATATCCGGTATTGACCGAGTAAATGACAATGGCAGAGAGCAGGAACAGACCGCTGATACTGATCGGCGATCAGGCATCCAAAGGTGTTGAGTACTTTATGCGGGCAGCCCGGGAGCGGAATTGTCCGGTTGAATTCATCCGGATGCCCTATGGCAGCGAGATTACAGCACTGGATATCAGCAAATTCCGGGGGCGTTTGGTCAAACTGGATCCGCCCAGGTATCAGAGCGCTGATCTGCTGGGAGCGAATGACTTGATTGCAGCTTATCAGACCCTTCTGTACCGTTTCCTTCAGGCAGATGATATTGAAATGCTCAATGCGCCGCAGGCGATTCTGCAGACGCTTGACAAACAGAACTGTAAAAAGATCTTACAAGGAACAGGGGTAGCAGTCACCCCTGTTCTTGCCAAAGAAATAAATGATATGAAGACCCTTCGGGACGTGATGCAAGAGCAGCGCAAGTACCGGGTATTTATCAAGCCGGTCTGTGGTTCGGGAGCCGGCGGTGTGCTGGCATATCAAATCAATCCCCGCAATGGGCGGGAAGTACTGTACACCTCGGCCTGCCTTAAGGGAGAAGCGTTGTTCAACACCAAAAAGCTGAGAAAATATGAAAAACCGGAAGAAATTCAGGCCCTGGGGGATATGGTACTTGGTGCCGGAGCGATTGTGGAGGAATGGCTGCAGAAGGCCAGGTATTGTGGAAAGTCCTATGATCTGCGGGTAGTCTGGCAATTTGGCCGGATTCAGTATATGGTGGCGCGGTGTTCTGGCGGACCGATTACCAATCTGCACCTAAACAATGATGCCCTGGATGTCCGGGCACTGGGACTGACCGCCGCAAAAACAGCGGAGATAGAGCAGCTTTGCCGTAGCGCGGTCCAGGCATTCAACGGACTGCGGGTAGCGGGAATTGATGTTTTGCTCACCCCGGGAGCACTGCGTCCGTATATTATCGAGATCAATGCTCAGGGGGACTTGATTTATCAGGATATTTACCACGAAAATACGATATACCGGGCCCAGGTAGAATATCTGGAGAACTATATGACGGATGGAGGATTACATGAACAACGACATGAACGGAAATGACAAAGAGCTGGATCAGGTTCATGAGATCGGCGGGGAGGTTCCCTTTGATTTTAGCGAACTGCAGCAGGAGAATAAGGAAAGCATCAATATGAATCAGATAGTCGGCAGTCATGATATTTTATTTGTCTGCCTCGATACCCTGCGCTATGATGTGGCCATGCAAGAGCAGAAAAACGGCGGTACTCCGGTATTGAACCGATATGGCAGCTGGCAAAAGTGCAACGCACCGGGGAATTTCACCTACCCGTCCCACCATGCCATGTTTGCCGGATTCCTGCCAAGTCCTATGACACCGACACCGATGACACAACGGGAAATGCTGTTTTTCCCAAAGAATATCGGTCTGGGAAAATACGCCCCGCCCAATTCATTTGCTTTTGAAGGGCCGAATTTCGTAGAAGGATTGTCCCGCGTCGGTTATGAGACGATCTGTATCGGCGGAGTTGCATTCTTTAATAAGCGTTCCGACATCGGCAGAGTATTTCCGGGGATGTTTCAGAAGAGTTTCTGGAATCCTTCATTCGGCTGTGCGGTAAAAGCCAGTGCCGATAATCAGATTGAGTATGCAATGAAGCAGCTGCATAAAGCAGAAGCGGACAAGCGGGTATTTATGTTTATCAATATTTCGGCCATTCATTATCCGAATTATTTTTACGTGGATGGAATGAAAAAAGATGACTGCACCACCCATGCCGCCGCCCTGCGTTATGTGGATGAGCGGCTTGAGCCACTATTCGAGGCATTTCGCAGCAGAAATAAGACCTTTGTGATTGCATGTTCGGATCATGGCTCCTGTTATGGTGAGGATGGTTATGAATTTCACGGATTTAATCACGAGGTGGTTAATACCGTTCCGTACAAGCATTTCATTTTGGAATAAGCAGGAGTAAGGATCATGAAGCAGCTGGATAGAACACAGATTTATACATCATATATGTATAGTTATCCGCATAAAACGGCATATGGTACCATCGCCGCTGATCAGCCGGCATTGATGAAACAGCTGTATGAGGCAAGGATGAATCTGTATATCCATATCCCTTTTTGCGAGACTAAATGTGGATACTGCAATTTGTTCTCCGTAACGGGGAAGGATGAGCGGTATTTTACCGAATACCTTCGGGCTGTGCGGGAACAGGCGAAGCAGTACGGCCTGCTGGACCGAACTCTTGCCTGGGACAGTTTTACCATTGGTGGGGGAACGCCGATGATTCTTGGTGAACCGCAGTTGGCCGAATTGTTCTTGCTGGCAAGGCAGCTGGGGGTGCTGGATGCTGACAGCTGTATTGAGACTTCACCGAACCAGACCACAGAGGAGAAGATTGCCATTCTGAAGGATAACAGGATTAACCGGGTCAGCATCGGTATACAGAGTTTTCTGGATACGGAATTGCAGGAATTGCAGCGAAGGCATAATGTGCAGTCAGCAAATCGAGCCTTATCGATATTAAAGGAGGCATCCTTTGACTGCCTCAATCTGGACCTGATCTATGGAATCCGGGGCCAGACCCGGGATTCGGTTCAGTATTCCCTGGAGCAGGCAATCCAGTATCAGCCGGATGAATTATTTATTTATCCACTGTATATCAGGAAAGGAACCGGGATGCACAGCCGCGCGCAGGTACAAAATGAAGATACCTATCAGTTTTACTGGCGGATCCGAGAGTATCTGCTGATGCAGGGGTACCATCAGGTATCGATGCGCCGTTTTGTCCGGGTACAGACTCGTTCAGCTGCCGGATGTGGATTCGAAACAACGCTGTCACTGGGCTGCGGCGGCCGCAGTTATATCGGCAATGTCCACTGCTGTACACCGTATGCGGTGAGCAGAGAGGCCTGTCTGGCTCATCTTGGTGATTACATGGAAGCGAAAGATAAGTGCCAGATTGATTTTGGTTATATATTAGATGAGGAAGAACAGCAGCGGCGATATGTGATCAAAAATCTTCTTCATGTAGATGGGATCCGTGCTGCAGAATATCGGCAGATATTTGGCAGCGAGCCGATGGAAGATTTCCCGGAGATTAACGATCTGATCGGGCAGCAGTACTGTGAAGTGGATACCGGAGCAGATGGTGCACGGATCAGACTGACCGAACTGGGGATGTCACTTTCGGATTATATCGGGCCGATGTTTATTTCACAGGAAGTAATGGAGAAAATGAAGCGATGGTGAGCAGCAGAAAGACAAAGACGATTTGTTACAGAGGCAGTTTGAAATCCTGCAATTACCGCTGTTCCTATTGCCCCTTCAGCAAGAACCCGCAATCGGCAAAGCAGCTTGCCGGGGATCGTGCAGCCCTGGAGCAGTTCTGCCGGGAAACAGAGAATTACAAGGATATCGGAATCATGCTGCTGCCATATGGCGAAGCACTGATCCATTCATATTATCTGGAACAGATTGCCGGACTGACACAGCAGAATACCGTATCGTTTGTCGCCTGTCAGACCAATCTGAGCCTGGATATCGACAGGCTTGCGGATGCTGGTATTGATCTGCAAAAGCTCCGGTTATGGTGTTCCTTTCACCCGTCCCAGACGTCTGTGGACGCTTTTATCGGACAATGTGAAGTGCTGCTTCGATATGATATCTCATTCTGCGTCGTGGCAGTGGGTGATGTCATGGCTCTGCCAGTGATACAGGAACTGAGGGCACGGCTGCATCCAGAGATTTATCTGTGGATTAATGATATGGACGGTAAACCCGCACCCTACACGAAAGAAGATATCCAGGCTTTTACAGCAATTGATCCCCTGTTTAGTCTGGAACTGAACAATCTGCGGGCCGATATTAGTCAGTGCAATGCGGGCAGGGACTCTTATTTTATCAACGATAAAGGTGATGTGTTTGCCTGCAATATCAGTAAGGTACCAATGGGAAATATTTATCGCCAGAGACTGGAAGAGATGAGCGGACGAAGCTGCCGTGCTAAGGTATGTAGCTGTTACCTGGCATATTCAAACCGTAAGGATATGGAGCGGCTTGAGGTATTCGGCAGAAACCGGGCTTTTCGGATTCCGGAGAGCGGACCGAAAGCCTGTTTTTTTGATATTGACGGAACATTAACCGATGAAGCCGGAAAAATTCCAGCAGAAAACCAGGATGCAGTCAGGCGGTTAGCCAGAAACTACAGCATCTATCTGGCGACTTCACGTCCCTATAAAAGTGCACAGAGAATTTGCCGGGAGATCTGGGATTGCATAGACGGAGGAATATTTGCCGGAGGATCAGATATCCGGATCTTTCATGACCGCTATCACGTGGTGGTGCCGCTTGATGAAAGCGGTCTGGATTTGACGGCAGCCGGTATCAGGGTATATTGTCATGCCGGGATGATCCACAAAGTCACGATGAAAAAACGGTCAGGGCAAGAGCATCTGAAGATTGATGCCGGAAAATATCATGTGGTCTGTGAAGGTGATATCGTTGGAATTACCGATTATACTGCTGATAAGCTGCGGGGAATCCTGCGTATCTGTGACTGGATGAAATATTCGGAGGATGATGTAGCAGTTATTGGCAACAGTAGTGATGATATTGCCATGTTAAATCATTTTTTGTATGCGTTTGCTATTGCAGGCAGTGATATGACAGTGCAGAATGCGGCACAGTATGTGCGGCGGATTGTAGATCTGGAAGCTGTTACCCTGGAATGGAGGCGCAATGGACAAACAAGTAATTATGGAGAATTTTAAGAAACAGGAAGAAAAGTACATATGGAAAATATTTAACACAGAAGGATTATTATATTTTTGATCATCCAATCGACTGTGGATTCGTTTGTTTTAAGAGATAAGACAGGAGGGCAAAATAATGGAATTTAGAAAAGCTGATATTCAGGATACAAATGAACTGAGAACCATTGCCCGGAATTCAGAAGCTTACTGGGGATATGACGAATTATTTATGGAGAAATTTGATTCTGACTTTAATATATCGAAAGATTTTATCAGTGAGTATTCTGTTTATCTGGCAACGGAAGATGATAATGTTATATGCTTCTGGGGGATTAAGAATACACAAGATAATTGGGAACTGGAGTACTTTTACATAGCCCGTGCCTGGATCGGAAAAGGGTATGGTAAAAAGATGTGGAGTCACTTTACCGAATGGTGCCGGGAGCATCAGGTGTCTCAGGTGTCTTGGGTGACCAGTCCGCACGCAATCGGTTTCTATCAGAATATGGGAGCGGTCCGCGGAGCCGATGTCAGGTCGGCCATCGATGGACGTCCGATTCCACGGTTTACTCTGGTTTAATGTTCGGTGTTATAGTTGTTTGCGGGGAGACTATTATGGGGGTATATTTTATGAAAGACATATATCAGAAATTTGCATATGATTATGATAAATTTGGTACAATCGAGAATTATTTGGGAGATGAAAAATCATTCTTTGAAACTTTGTTTGGAGAATATAGCGTTAAGACCGTCTTAGATTGTGCCTGTGGTACAGGCCAACATTTATATATGCTTTCTCAAATGGGATTTGATGTTAGCGGCTCGGATTACTCGGAATCCATGCTTGAAGTCGCACGTAATAACCTTGAAGCACTCGGTAAAAAAACACCGTTGTGCCAATGCGACTTTAGATATTTGGAGCAGAAGCATGTAGATACCTTTGATGCCATTATTTGCCTCTCCACCGCATTACCGCATTTGCATACGGATGAAGATTTGATACTTGCACTTAAATCCATGAAAAACAGGTTGAATAAGGGCGGCTTGCTAGTGCTGACATCAGGAACAACGCACTATACATTATCCCTACCGCCAATTGAGGTTGTCGTAAACAGGGAGGATTTTTCAAGAGTATTTATTAAAGAACATGACGATGAATTTCAGACAATTCATATTCTGGATTTATTTCACTCTCCAAAACGCATAGAAAGTAACCAATATGATATTGTTTATAGAATACTTTTGAATGAAGATTATAAAAGGTTGCTCTCCATCGCGGGATATAAGAATATAAACATTTATGGTGGCTATGAAATGAGCGAGTATAATGAAAAAAGCGGGCGATTGATTGTGGTAGCCCAATGTGATAAATGAAAATTATTTTCATTCGTTTTAAGTTTCCAAGGTCAAAAGAAAGCAGATAGAAAGAATTTAATTGCACTCCGGGCTGGCATTAGTTCCTTATACGCCCTTATCCTGTTCCCCATTTTGGCGGCGAAATGGAGTGGCAAAAATCCAAATTCTTTGTTTTGGGCGGGTAAATGTGCTACAATTTAAGGAGAAGGTGAGGGGGCTTTTAAAATGTTTAAAATTCGATATGCGTCCAAAACTGATAAAGTATTTTGGTTTATGCTCGATAAGCATATGAATGAAAGTGAGTTTATAATAAAAATTCGGGACAAACGAGGTTATGTTATCAGCGATGGAGATAAGCCTATAGGTATCATGAGGTATAATCTGTTTTGGGATAATACACCGTTTCTAACGCTCATTTACTTTGAAGAATCCTATCGTGGAAAGGGATTTGGTAGACAAGCCATGCTGTTTTGGGAAAATGAAATGCGTGAACTCGGATATAAAATGGCTATGACATCAACACAAGTAGATGAAGAAGCGCAACACTTTTATAGAAAACTCGGATATAAGGATAAAGGCAGTCTTTTTTTAGACAATACACCATTCGAGCAAGCACAAGAAATGTTAATGTTAAAAGTTCTTTAGGGCACATAATAAAGCATGGATAAGCTGGTTTAAGAGATATAAAGCCACCGCGGGATAGTAATGAACTGCCCCCCAGTCAGGTATCAATAAATAGACAACGAACGAAATTTTTGTAGGAGGTAATAGAATTATGGATGATGAACTGAAGATCAAAATGTACTCATTTACGATGGATTGCTTAAACCCAAATGAATTAGCAAAATTCTACGCGGCGCTGCTCAAGTGGGAAATCGTATATTTCGATGAAGAATATGCATGTATAGGCGCGCCTGGAACGCAGCAGGGAACATATCCCGGCATAACATTTCAACGTAATCCTCAGTATAAACCGCCTGTGTGGCCGGTTGAGCCGGAAGCTCAACAGCAAATGGCCCATATAGACTTCGCCGTTAATGATTTAGAAAAAACAGTTCAATATGCAATCCATTGTGGAGCAACAATCGCTGATGAGCAATTTTCTGAAAATTGGATAGTTATGATTGACCCCGCCGGACACCCCTTTTGCTTGTGTCAAATGAAATCAATTATTGAGAGTGCCCATTTTGCGTTGTTATAAAAAGCAATAAGCTTTCCATTTTGCACAGGTATACTGTGACACCGGATAGCCGAACAGTGAATGAGAAGGGGCATGGACAGAAGATGGTATAGAGATGACCCGGTAGAACCGGTTATCATGGCATCGGATGTTGAATAGGCATCTGGAATTATTATCAAAGAACAGTCTCTGTTTCATAACAAGATAACAAAAATTTCTGGAACCGATACGCTAAGGTATATGATTTTGAGATTAACAAATTTAATCGTTCTGCCTATTTGGAAATGTACAGTAGGGTGCTTGAAATTGCCACGGGCACCGGACTGATTGCGATTAATATTGCTGGTTTTGTACAGTCGGTTGAGGCGACAGACTTTTCGCCGAAAATGTTGGAAGCGGCAATGAAAAAGGACATACCTGATAATGTGCATTTTTCCATTGAAGATGCGGCCGCACTTTCTTTTGATGATCAAACCTTTGATGCCGTAATCATATCAAATGCTTTGCATATTATGCCGGATCCAGAAATGGTATTAGCAAATATCAAAAGAGTTCTAAGGCCAAATGGAATATTGATAGCACCAGTGTTTTCACATGGGCATTTAAATAACTCGACCTGGAATTTAAACACATTTATTCTGAAGCTGATTGGTTTTGAAACCTATTCGAAATGGAAACCGGAAGAGTATGTTTCCTTCATCAGTGAAAATGAATTTTATATAAAAACCTGGAAAGTGCTGAAGGCTGGTTTTCCGCTTGTCTATCTGGAAGCAAAGCGGGTTGATTGACACAGTAAAAAATATACGGAGTAGGCCTGGACTGAATATTTTGAAAGTGAATTACCAGCGCTGGCGTTGATTCCAGATACTGAACATGGAAAGTATTTCGAGCGCTATAATCGTGTTTGTGAGTTATGGACTCCTGTTCAAGCCGTAAAAATTAGTGTGGAGGGATAAAATGCCTTATATAACAATTGAAAGTGGTTATTTGACTACTGAACAAAAAGAGGAACTTATATCAAAATTGACAGAGATTTCATCAGAAATAATGAATGTGCCTAAAGATTTCTTTTCAGTAACGATAAAGGAATTAGCTGACTCAAACTTTGGAATAGGTGGAAGAAGTATTGATAAAATTAAGGCCGAGTATAAAAAGTGACAAGAGAATAACAACGGTCAATATTACAGACTTAGATTAGGAGAATGGTATGTCAGAACTAAAATCGATGATTAATATAGGTGTTGAAATGGAAAAAAAGCTATTATCAGTTGGGATTACTTCAGCGGAGAGGTTAATCGAGATGGGAGCAAAGCAGGCTTTTTTGAAACTGAAAGGAGTCTATCCAGAAGTTTGCCTAGTACATTTATATACACTAGAAGGAGCTATTCAAAACATCGGATTTAATAATCTTTCAGAAAACAAGAAAAGTGAACTGAAAGAATTCAGTGATAATTTCAAATAAAAATAAATTTTGTGAGGAGAAATGTCTATAGAGTTACACAAAAAATTTGAAAAAATAATAAAAAGGATTAAGGTGATGTAATTTGGCAAATGTAATTCATATTTATGGTGCATCCGGTTCAGGAACAACAACTCTTGGAAAAAAAATATGTGATGAGTTAGGATATAAGTTTATGGATACCGATGATTATTTTTGGCTTCCTACAGATCCTAAATATACAATTAAAAGAGATAGAAACGAAAGATTGGAGTTAATGACAAAAGATATTTCTGATTCGGGAGATGTAGTTATTTCTGGTTCGCTTGTTGGTTGGGGCGATAAATTAATACCTCTGTTTACATTGGCGATTCGTTTGGAAACAGAAACTAATATTAGAATTACAAGGCTAAAAATACGGGAAAAGGCAGCATTTGGAGACAGAATAGAAAAGAATGGTGATATGTATAAGAACCATACAGAGTTCATCGACTGGGCTTCTAACTATGATAATGGAGGATTAGATATGAGGAGTAAAGCTAAACATGATGAATGGGAAAAAATGCTACGATGTAAACGGCTTTTACTTAACGGCGCAAATGATGTAAAGAATAATTACTTACTTATAAAGAATAATTTACAGTGATTTACCCGTTTGGAGTTAATACGTAAATTCATTCACACGAAACATAAAGGAGAGAATATGCCAAGGTATCTCTTAGTATCAGTTCTGGCGGCAGTGATGCTGCTGAGTAATCAGACAAAGACAAGTCCGGAGGAGGAAGTGGTGGTTGAAACCATTTCTTCCGATGTTACCATAACCGTTGTTGATGGCAGTGTTACACCTGTTTCAGTTGCACTTTGTCTGCATAATGGAACAGATATGGATATTATGTATGGAACAAGCTACCGGCTGCAACGAATGGAACACGGTAGGTGGCAGGAGCAGCCATATATCATTGATAACTGGGCGTTTACCAGTATTGGATATTCCCTGGAGAGTGGGAACACATCTGATATAGAGATTAACTGGGAGATTTTCCATGGACCAATGGAAGCCGGACAGTACCGGATTGTAATGGAAGTGATGGATTTTCGGAAAACGGGTGATTTTGATACGTATGAAATATCAGCAGAATTTACAGAGTAATGAAAAATGCCAGAAAGGATAAGAGTATGAAAGCAACGATCAGAAAAAGTAATAAAACAGGAAAATTACTTTTAGGACTTTTATTTGGTTTTGTAGCTATATTTTTACTTCGTTGGGGTTATGAAGTGTTTTTTACGAACCGGGACATTGTGATTAGCCACGAATCTTATGCGGAAAACGCTAATATGGAAGGTGAGGATTACAGCAGCCGGGTTGTTACCAAGAATATTGCGACGGATAAAATCAATCAAAAGGATAACTCTGGACAGGATATTACCATCGACCAGAAATATGAAAAATCAGCGAATATGTCTGCGGTTACATCTGATTTTGCAAATGACAATGAAAATTTAAGAACGATTATAAATGAAAATGATGCAGTGATTCAATCTGAGAATCTGACAGGATTACAGGGCAGGCAGATGTTGACTATGAAAATAGGTGTGATGCCGGAGAACTTTGATACGGTTGTTGAGCAGATTAAAACAGTCGGCACTCTGCGGGGATTCACTGTGAATAAAGAAGATAAAACCGCTGAATTCAGGAGTCTGTTGGCGGAACAACAAACCCTGATCAAAACCAGAGATGCTTATCAATCCATGAAGGAAAAAGGGGGAAGTATCCAGGATCTGCTGATGCTGGAGGAGAAGATCCTGGAAGTGGAGATCAGCCTTCAGAACCTTGGTGTAAATATTGACACTTATTCAACGGAACATTCATTTTGTACGATTAATTTCACTTTAAATGAATCCGAGAGCATCGTTCAGGAGACTTCCCTGAGGTTTATCTTCCGGTGTGCCAGAAACAGCTTTTTCTGGACGATCGGACTGTATGCGCTGCTGGCAGTGCTGACGTTAGGCGGACTGGCTTTTGTTGTGATGTTCCTGACCCTTGCGTTAAGCCTGAGGAAAACGATCGCTAAGAGCCGGGAGAATGAGCAGGAAGATCCCGACTGACAGCCGGATCATCAGAATGAATAAACATTTTGACCTATCACTACATATATTATAAAAAACTAATTTAGGTAATGGGAACATGTATAATAATTATTATAATATGAATCAAACCTATTCAACCCCTATCAGAACAGACTTCGGTCCGGATCCATTTGTTGTCGATATCACTCAGGCTACGGCGAATAATGAAACATTCCGCACCTCTTTATGGACAGGAAATCATTTGCAGCTTACATTGATGAGCATTCCTGCCGGAGAAGATATCGGTCTGGAAGTTCATCCCAATGTAGATCAGTTTATACGGATTGAGGAGGGGCAAGCCTTAGTTCAAATGGGGGATCAGAATAACTTATACTTTAATCAGCCTGTATTTGATAACTTTGCAGTTTTCATACCTGCCGGCACATGGCACAACGTAATCAATACTGGTACTAAACTGCTAAAACTATATAGTATTTATGCTCCGCCCAAACATCCATGGGGAACTGTCCAACAAACAAAGGCAATTGCCGAAGCCAGTGAGCGTTAATGCTAATTTTCAGGCAGAGAACTAATTCTCTGCCTTTTCTTTATCACCAGTACCCGTCAATCGATATCTTTTCCCGTACAAACTGAAGCATCAGGATATGTTCTTCGGTGGAATGCAAATGATGTTCAGCTTCAGAGTTGGCTTTGCCAGTGCTGGGACCATTCCACATATTGAGTAAGTAGTTAAGATTCCAATATTGCACTGGCAGCGATTCATAACGGTATATATTTCTGGGTGGAAAAACAGCCGGTAATCTGTTAGAATTCAGTCATCATACAACAAAATAAATTTCAGAAAAGAGTGACAAATATAATGAGACTATTATTCAGACAGAGACTATTCTCCTGGTTTGACAGTTACGATATCTACGATGAAGTGGGCAATACTGTCTTCATAGTTAAGGGAAGGCTGTCCTGGGGGCATAAACTGGAGATCTACGATGTCAATGATACCCACATTGGCACCGTTAAGGAGCGTGTCCTGACCTTTCTGCCCAAATTTGAAATGTATTTAAATGACCAGTATATTGGGGAGATCAAAAAGGAACTGACCATCTTAAAGCCAGTTTTCACTTTATCCTGCAACGGCTGGACAGTCAAAGGCGATTGGCCGGAATGGGACTATGAGGTCATTGATTCCGATAACCGCCTCATTATGCAGGCCTCAAAAAAGCTTCTTAAGCTCACCGACACATACACAATAGATGTACCTGACAAAGAAAATGTTCTGATTGCTTTGATGATAGTACTGGCGATTGATGCTGCAAAATGTTCCAATAAATCATAGATTAGAGATCGGTGTTATTGTCTTCCGTTCAGGCCTATTGACGAATATAAAGGGGCTGGCTGGAAATAGGATAGTCTAACGAATAGAGGCAGCATAACTCGCAAGAGTTATGCTGCCTCCTGCTTTTATTCTGGAAAAGAAGTGTTCTAAAAAAATATATACATCTCAGAAAAAGATACATTGACAGGCGAAGTATCTCGTGATATAGTAAGTGTGAGTTAAGAAATAATCGTGTGCAAATGTAAAGGAGTTCCATGTCGTGAAAAGAAGTATTTGCAGAACAACAATAATGATTGCAATACTATTGGCATTATTGTCAATATTCCTCTCCTCCTATCATCGGCTGTACAGGTGGCAGGCATCGCAAGAATATCTGCTGAAAGAGCAGGGGGAGCAATTGGTTTCGGGAAGTTACTGTATTCAGGGGGTTAGACCGGAATATGTTGCAATACAAATAAAAGAATTGGAAAGGAGGCAGATATTATGTCAATGACATCAGATATGCTGCGCGGACATACGGAGACCATTATCCTGGCACATCTTCTGGAGCAGGACAGTTATGGTTATCAGATTAACAAAGATATTTTACAAAAAACGAATAATCTTTATGAACTGAAAGAAGCAACTCTGTATTCAGCATTTCGCAGACTGGAACAGGATAGTCTGATCGTCTCCTACTGGGGAAATGAAGGAAGCGGTGCAAGACGCCGTTATTATTCGATTACAGACGCAGGCCGGGAAGCCTACGAGAGGCAGAAGCGCGAATGGGAACAGACAAAAGCCATTATAGATAAAATTTTAAAATGATGATAATAAAGACAGGAGGAATTGGTAATGGTTGAAGAATTAAAAAAGTATATTGATGAATTATTTGAAACCGCCCCGAAGACCCGGGCGGCATATGAATTAAAAGAAGAGCTGATGGCGAATTCCACAGAACGTTATTTTGATCTGGTGGAGGAAAAGGTTCCGGAGAAGGAAGCTCTGGATATTGTTATCAACTCGATTGGAGATTTTAATCAACTGTTTGAAAATGAAGAAGTAAAGGCAGTGTCACAGTCAGAACGGGAGGCTGTGGTTAAAAAAACGGCCCTCTATAAGGCGATTGCCATTGGCCTGTATATATTTGGCTTTGGTGTGGCAGTCCTCTTTGAAGAATATACGCCATATGGAAGCCTTGGATTTGTTGCGATGATACTGATAGCGGCGCTGGCGACCTGCATTCTGGTATATGTAAGTGCTGCTTATCCAAAATACAAGAGAACCGATGATACGGTAGTAGAAGAATTCAAAGAATGGAGCAGCAGTCAGAAGAAGAGAAAATCGATCCGGCAGTCGGTTAGTACCATTGTCTGGATGGTTGTACTGATCCTTTATTTTATAATCAGTTTTGCAACCATGGCATGGCATATTACCTGGCTTATGTTCTTAATTGGTGTCTGTGCCCAGTCCATTGTGAATTTGCTGTTTCAGTTAAACGACAAACAGTAGAAAGCGGAGAACAAATTATATGAAAAATATTTTAAAAGGCCTGATTGTATTCTTTACAATTATGCTGTTGCTGCTGGCAGGCCTGCTGGTATACGCGCTGACCAGCGGTATCGATGGGGTGCCGCTGTTTGGTGGCATCGGAATAGGTTTTCATGAACGGCATTTAGTGAATACACAGTCGGTCGATATGAATGATATTTCCAGCATACACATTAAAAGCAGCAACACCGATGTCATTTTTCTGACCGGTGATAATGAGGAAATGATCATAAAGGAATACAACAGCCAGTCTAAAAAGAATCCGTTTGTTACAGTCAGCAGAGACAAAAAAGAATTGAACATTAAAGCTGATGACACAAAGACCACCTGGAGGGTCTTCGGCTACTCGTATAAATACATGGAAATTCACCTCCCGTAATCCTATCAGGGGGCTATGACGATTGAATCCGGCAGTGGCGATATACTGACCGAAATGGATCTGATTTTTTCAGAATGCTCCATCAGTGCATCCAGTGGTGATGTAAGCCTGGAGGTATTGACATCAGACAATATTACAGTAAAAACCGCCAGTGGTGATATCAGAGCTGAAAAGACAATCGGAGAACAAAACCTAACAACCAGCAGCGGGATCATCAGCATCAAGGACAGTGAGGGCAATGTTAATATCTCAACTACTTCCGGAGATACCATGATAGGAGGGGCGAAAGGACATCTGGCAGTAAGAACATCCAGTGGTACTGTACTCGTCAGCCGGTTAAGTGGTTCCATTGCTGTCAAGACATCTTCCGGTGATATTCATTTGAAATTGCGGCACTGACCAGAGATCTGGATCTGGAAACTACCAGTGGTTCCGTGCTCTGCGAACTCCCGGAGGAGACAGCCTTCCACTTTAAGGCAGACACAAACAGCGGCTATATTAAAGCCTATTTTGATGAGTTATTACACTATAACAAAAAGGGCAGCCAGGCAGAAGGAACCGTTGGGACAGCAGAGTATCAGATAAATATTAAAACATCCAGCGGTGATATTAAATTCCAGCGTCGGTAAAACAGTTGGGGAATGTGGGGATTTCGTATGGGGAGCGGCGATTTTGAAAGCGGTCGCATCCTGCACGAAATCCCCATGTTCCCCATATTAGAAAATAAGAAGCAAAAAACATACCTGCACCAATTGTTAAACTGGTGCAGGTATATTATAATGTTGTGTTCCAGTGCAGTAGTATAACTATGACTGTCACAATCGTCCATGTGTTATAAGACTGCTGTCTTAAATAATAAGTCAACTATTTCAGGAAATTAATCATTGGTGTTTTGACTCTGTTATCAGAATAGTAGCTGCCGTAGTAATAGTCATATTCGTCACCTTTATAAATAGAAAAACTGCCTTCGAACTTTTTGATATCGGAAAGTTTGTTGACATTCAGGGCTTTTATCTCCGATTCCGATATCACAAGATTGCTGATGACACACTGTCCGGCAGACAATCTTCCGTAGAATGATGGGTCAACGCTGTAACTATTTATAATATTGCTGTCATTGTTGATGTAAATATCTTCATCGCTGGTATTTTCGAAATACAAAACCATATGAAGGTCGGCTGGTCCATAGTTGCGGATAAACATGTCTTTTTTAATAATCTTGATGCCGTTGCCCTGATACAGCAGAGTACCGGTATCCAGTGCGACTGGCTGTACGCCGTAGTCCTTAAAATGAATGGGAGCAGTTGTGATATATCCGGTGAAGTAGTCGAAATCCGCATAGTAACCGGCTTCTTCATAAAAAATATAGTAAGCATCCATATCAAAGATCTGCAGACTGAACTCAATATCCGAAATATCATTCATCGTCATGTAACGCTGCAGGTCACTGTCGGTAGAAAAGCGGATATAGTCACTGGACAACTGGTTTGCTGGGGCGGAAATGTAAGCACTCGAATAACATGACATGCCGTTGAGAGAAGCATTTTCGACATCAATGTAGAACGTTGAATCGGTGTTATTATTGATGACCAGATCCATATACAGGTTGCTACCGGATTTGTAATAATCAACCAGGGTAATGGTCAGACCGCCATAATTAAAGATAACATTGTTCGGGGTGGTCTTTAAGCTGATGGATACGGTTTCGGCGGGCAGAGCACCGGTCAGATCAGCGGCGTTATTAATCGGTGCATATACCGGTGTCTCTTCAGCAGTTAGATCTGCAAGAGCGGCAGCGGGACATAACAGAGCCATGCAGGCGGCTAACATGATGCTTCGTTTTAATGCATTTCTCATATGTTTTCTCCTTTGTTTTTCATTGATTCTATCTTAATATAAATACCTCAAATACACAAGGTATTTTTTGAAAATTACAGTTGAGGGCATGAATGAAATATGTTATGATAAGACAACAGGAAAACAACGAAAGGAGACAGCAAAATGAACTGTAGGATAAAGAAAAATTCATTGATTGTGTTGCTGACTGCCGCACTTCTGTTGATTGCAGGAACTATGACTGTCTGGGCGGCTACCAGACTGGATACCGTTTCCGATCCGTACTGGGATGAGGATGACAGAACCGTGGCGATCTGGGAGGAAGTGGAAGATGCCTACCAGTATCAGGTCTATCTGTATCGTGATGACAGCAAGATAGCAGAGATCAAGACCAAGAAGACCAAATATAACTTCAAGAGCAAGATGATGACGGAGGGTGACTATACTTTCCGCGTGAGAGCCCTTGCCAAGGGCAAATCCTATTCGGATTCGAACTGGTCAGAGTATTCTGACGGCAGCTATATCAGCGCTGATTATGTGGAATATCTGAACAACGGCGGCAAGATTGATACTCAGAACAGCGGACCTGGTGCACTTGGCAACGATGGCACAACCACTTCCGGTACCGGTGTGGTATATACTCCGGGCTGGGTTCAAGATGCTGCCGGATGGTGGTACCGCAATGCAGACGGTTCTTATCCGGTCAATACCTGGTTCCAGGAGACCGCTTCCGGCAGCTGGTATTTCCTGAATGAACAGGGCTATATGGTAACCGGCTGGATTGACTTAAATGGCAGCCGTTATTACTGCGGCGATGATGGTGCAATGTACACCGGAAGTTTTACCATTGACGGTGTAACTTATCAATTCGACGAGTCCGGTGTTTTGATTTCAAACGAATAGTTTAGGAATAAATCACTCCGCTCCTCATATATATTATTATGAGGGGAGGGGTGATTTTTTTTGGACAAAAAAGACGAACTGGTTAAAATATTTTCAAAAGATATCAGAATAATTCTGAAGCAGGTGACCGTAGATTTTGATCAGGTACAGGAGATCCGGATGCGGGTACATGCCCCACTTCTTATGATCTATAGCAATCGTGAATACTACATAACTCCGTCCGGAAAATTGAGCAAGCGGGCTGAAGAAGCTTATCTGGTTTCAAAACAGGAATTAAAAGAAACCATGGAGCATATCAGTAATTACTCCCTTTATGCATTCGAAGAAGAGATGAAGCAGGGATTTATCACCATCCAGGGAGGCCACCGGATCGGAATTGCAGGAAAAACCATTGTCGATGAGCATGGAATCCGGACCATGAAGTTCATATCATTTATCAATGTCAGATTGTCCCATCAGATTAAGGGGTGTGCGGCCGGTGTCTTGCCATATCTTTATGATAGTGCAGACATCCTTCATACTCTGATTATATCACCGCCCCGGTGCGGCAAGACGACCCTGCTGCGAGATATCATCCGGCAGGTGTCAAATGGTTCTGAGGGGGTCCCGGGAATGACTGTGGGGGTTATCGATGAACGATCGGAAATTGGAGCATGTTATCAGGGGATTCCGCAGAATGAACTGGGGATTCGGACTGATATCCTGGATTGCTGTCCCAAAGCCCAGGGCATGATGATGCTGATTCGGACCATGTCCCCGCGGGTGGTTGCCGTAGACGAAATCGGCAGCCGTGAAGACCTGGAAGCAATCGAATATGTAATGAACTGCGGCTGCAAACTGATTGCCACCGTCCATGGCAGCTCAATTGATGACATCAAGCAGAAGCCGGTGCTCAGAAAACTGGTTCAGGAGAAGTGGTTTGAACGGTATCTGGTGCTGAACAATCAGGGCAGAATCGGAAATGTCAGCCAGATTTATGATTCGCAGGGAAATCAGCTATATCCGACAGGTGGTAAGTATTATGATTAGCGTAATTATGAAGATAGCAGGATGCCTTCTGATCGTCTCCGGATCGACAGGACTGGGGGTATGGATATCCCAGTGGTATCAGAAACGCCTGGAGAATCTGGAACATCTACGGCAGATGATTATCCTGCTCAAGGGACAGATTTTATATGCCAATGCGCCGCTGGAAGAGGCATTTGACACCATCGGGAGACGAACCGAAGGGTTTCTGGCCGATTTGTTTTTAGATGTTTCGAAGCGGATCCAGACTCAGGAGGGCGAATCCTTCTGCAGTCTGTGGCAGGAAGAAGTCGGACAACTATCAGCAGAGGCAGCTTTTTCAAAGAAGGACAGGCAGGCATTGTCCGATATGGGGGAACACCTGGGATTTATGGACCGTGATATGCAGGAGCGTAATCTTTTACTTTATCTGGAGCAGTTGGATCTGGATATTCAGAAGCTGAGAGAACAAAAACAGGAACGCGGCAGGCTCTATATCAGTCTTGGCGTAATGGGAGGTCTGTTCCTGTCGATTATATTATGCTGAATGTGCGAAAGGAGAAGGTAATGGGAGTCAATCTGATATTTCGAATTGCAGCGGTCGGTATTCTGGTCTCGGTTATGTGCCAGGTATTAAAGCACAGCGGCAGAGAAGAACAGGCATTCCTGACCAGTCTGGCCGGTCTGATCCTGGTATTGTTCTGGATGGTGCCGTATATCTATGAGTTGTTCGAAACAATTAAAAATTTATTTGCATTGTAGGTGATACCATGACAATAATAACCATTGCAATTGTAGGCATTACCGCAGTAATGCTGGCGGTACAAATGAAAGGAGTGAAGGGAGAATATGCCACCTATCTGACCGCGACAGCCGGGTGTTTTATCTTTTTTTACGGAATCTCAAAGCTGGAGTCAATTCTTGATGCCCTGAAAAAAATTCAGGATTTTATCAATATCAATCAGGTGTACCTGACAACTTTACTAAAAATGACCGGGATAACCTATATTGCCGAGTTTGCTGCAGGAATCTGCAAGGATGCTGGTTATGGTGCCATTGCCGGTCAGATTGAAATCTTTGGAAAGCTTTCGATTCTGGCGGTCAGCATGCCGATTTTGCTGGCACTGATGGAAACATTACAGGGATTTCTGGCATGAGCAGGGGGCGGCAGTGGATCCGCGGACTGTTGTGCCTGCTGGCGGCCGGCCTGGTTATTTTTACGTTTCCGGCTGAGGCATCGGAAACGTCGGGGGGATTTGACGGAATTATGGACGGGCTGCTGGGACTGGAGGAAGAGTGGGAAGCCCTGGACCAGTTCCTGAAACAGGAAACTGGACAGGCCGGAAATGGCTACACCTTTTCGGAAATGGTTAAAATGCTGATGAAAGGGGAAGGGAACGAATTGATCCGGAACCTCCTTCAGACGCTGAAGGAATACCTGCTGTCAGAAATATCACACGGCGGCAAAATCATCGGGCAGTTGCTGGCGCTGGGATTAATCGGCGCCGTATTCGCCAATTTTTCTGATATTTTCACCGGCAGCCAGTTGTCCGAAACAGGGTTTTTTATGACTTATCTGCTATCCTTTGTTATTTTGGCAGCAGGCTTTTCCGAGAGTGTGGAAATAGCCAGAGAGGTGATGGAAAAACAGGTGGAGTTCTTCAATGTTCTGATCCCTTCCTATTTCCTGACAGTAGCATGGGCCGGCGGCAGTCTGTCATCGATTGCCTGGTATGAAGTGGTATTGTTTCTGATAGCAGCGGTACAGCGGTTTTATCTGAATATTCTGATGCCGGTAACGCGGATTTATATTCTGCTGGTTATGGCCGGTCATATGGCTAAAGAAGACATGCTGTCCCGCCTGACCGACCTGTTAAAAACAGCTATAGAATGGGGAATCCGGTCACTGCTGGGCGTAGTTCTGGGCTTTCAGGTTATTCAGGGAATGGTACTGCCGTTTGCAGACTCCATCCAGACAGCCGGATTTCAGAAGGTTCTGCAGGTAATCCCGGGAGTGGGACAGGGGGCCAGCGCGGTAACCAAGCTGCTGCTGGGCTCGGGAGTTTTAATCAAAAACACGATGGGAGCGGCTGCCGTGCTGGTGCTTTTGCTGGTCAGCCTGATTCCGATCCTGAAGCTGGCCGTTCTTTTGTTTCTTTACCGGGCTGTGGCGGCAGTTATGCAGCCGGTGTGCGACAAACGGCTGGTGGCCTGTATCAGTAATGTGGCGGACGGGCAGAAGCTGCTGCTGAATCTGGTGATATCGACCCTGCTTTTGTTTGTCATTACCATCGCCCTGATCTGTGCCGGGACAAACGTGTCATATCTGGCTTAGGGGAAAGGAGGAAAACAAATGGAGGCTTTTTACGGATGGATCCGCAATATTATCTGTTACATGCTGTTCATATCAGTCATAGAAAATCTGCTGCCCGGAAAAAAATATGGCAAATACCTGAAGCTGTTTTCCGGGATGGTACTGATTCTGCTGGTAATCCAGCCGATCTCCAGCGGCTTGCGGCTTGAAGATAAAATTGCCCGCTATTATGAATCCTTTGTGTTCCAGTATGAAAGTGATGACCTGAAACAGGAGATCCTGGGGATGGAGGATAAACGGCTGGAGCAGATTATAGGCCAGTATGAGGAAGCAGTTGTCCAGGATCTTGAGCAGATGATCCGGGAAGAAGGGCTGGCGGTATCTTCGTCCCAGGTGGTCATCCAGCGGGAGCAGGACAGTGCCGATTTTGGCAAGGTCACCCAGATTCAGCTGATCGTCTACAATGAGGCAGAGGAAGGGCAGGAAGTTCAGGTCGGAGCGATTGTCCCTGTCGATCCGGTGGTGATCGGATCCGGTGAGTCAGAGGCGGTTCCGGCCGTTTCGGATGAAGACCGTAAACAAAAGGAACAGGAACGTGCCGGAATTGAGAAACTGCAGAAGAAAATTGTATCGTATTATGATCTGGAGGATGAATATGTGGAAATTCAGTTCGTGGAAGGGCAAAGGTAAGGATAAATGGCTGTTTCTCCTGACAATTGGAGTGATACTCTGCATCCTGGCGTTTCCGGCAGAAACATTAACTAAAAATAAAAAAGAAGTGCCCGAGACGATGCCGGATGAGTCCGACATGGCGGCAGCCACAGATGCAGTCCCGGCGGCAGCCAAGGTCACGGATTCCTATGAGGCAGAACTGGAGCACCGGGTTCGGGAAATACTGAAGACCGTGGACGGTGTTGGGGAAGTCGATGTCATGATTATCCTGAAATCTTCTTCAGAAAAGGTTCTGCATGTAGATAACAGCAGCAGCTTTTCCCTGACCGAAGAAACAGATGCCAACGGAGGCAGCCGGAAGGTTCAAAGCGAGGAGCTGGACAGCAGTACCGTACTGGTCTCCGGTGACAACCGCAGTGAGCCGGTTATTGAGAAAGAGATCCGTCCTGAGTTGTCCGGAATTATCATTAGTGCGGCGGGGGGAGGCAATCCAAAAGTTTGTGCAGAAATTTCTGCTGCAATGGAAGCATTATTTGACTTGCCCGCACATAAGATAAAAGTACTAAAGCGGGTGGAATAGAAGGAGTGATCAGTATGAAAATTTTTAAACATCGGAAAAGCCTGAAGGACGTCAACATGAAAAAATTATTTCGGAGAAATCAAATCATCATCACCACCCTGGCGGTAATGATTGCAGCAGCCGGATATTTAAATTACGCAGGAAAAAAAGAAATGGAAGCAAGTGGTGATGATGTGATTTTTGAAGCCGGTCTGCTGGAGATTTCTGATGAAGATCTTCTGAATGAAAATCGGGCGGCCAACTATGATTTGCAGCCCGAAGCAGATCTGGTGGAAGCAGAGCAGCTGGCAGAGATTGACAGCTGGGATTACGAAGGGGAAGAAGCAGGCCTGGGAAATCCAGGTGAGGCAGTACTGACCAGCGGCATGAGTGTATCTGATTACATAGCAGGCGTACAGCTGAACCGCGAACAGATCCGGGCTAAGAATAAAGAAACCCTGAGTAATATCATCAACAATACCAATATCGATGAAGCCGCTAAGCAGGAAGCAATTCAGAGTATGATTGAAATGACTGCAATATCTGAAAAAGAAAATGCGGCAGAAACCCTGCTGCAGGCCAAAGGATTCGCCGATCCGGTCGTCAGTCTGAGCGACGGAAAAGTAGATGTTGTCATCAATGCCGCAACCATCACCGACCCGCAGCGTGCACAAATTGAGGACATCGTAAAACGAAAAGTAGGCGTAGCAGCAGAAGATATTATCATTAGTTTATTAAACCTGAATGAATAGACGATGAAAAAACGGAAAATTACCTATGCAAACAGAACTGAATTTGTTATAATAAGACGATAGCAAAATGAACTGCATAGGAGGTATAACCGTGGCCATATCAGAGGAAAGAAATACCTATAAAGTATATGAGAAAGAAAAGATCGGAGAAGTACAGATCGCCGATGAAGTCGTTGCAATTATAGCCGGACTGGCGGCAACAGAAGTAGACGGTGTCGGTTCCATGGCCGGCAATATTACGAATGAGCTGGTTGGTAAGCTTGGGATGAAGAACCTGTCTAAGGGTGTTAAGGTGGATGTGACAGAAGAACATGTGTCGGTTGATCTGTCACTGAATATCAAGTATGGGTATCAGATCCCGGAGGTTAGTGCGAAGGTTCAGGATAAGGTTAAGACGGCGATTGAGAATATGACAGGGTTAATTGTGCTTGATGTCAATATTCGGATTGCTGGTGTTAATATGGAAGGCGAGTAAGTCGTTTGTGTTAAGCAGAGTATATAGTGATATGTACTCTGTTTTTTTTTATGGATATTTATAGTAGATGATATGGACAAACGGTCAATAATCTGCTATATTCAAGAAACAGTCTTAGAGATTCTTATTTTCATAAATCAAGCAGGTTCCTGCAAAGAGTTCTCAAACTGATTAAAACCCTGTCGGGAAATAAAGGAGGAAGTTTATTTGAACAAAGAACAACGATTAGCTACGAACCGGGAGGTAAAGTCCAGTGCTTTTGCCGCCTATT
>JBOFYZ010000010.1:0-13986 GCA_051654925.1 Lachnospiraceae bacterium
CAATGACGCTAAAAGCAATGCCAGAAACGCCATAACTCGCTACGCTCAAACAATGGCCGTTTCTGGCATTAACGCATCATTGCTCTGCTCTAAGATACTCTATCGGTCCTGCAAAGGCAGGAAATACGGATCGGAACCACCACCGCCCAGGCCCACAGACTTGTTTTGCCCAACAGCCCCCAGCTACATTATTCATCTCCCATCAGATAAAAAGCAGAAGCGGACTATAACACTATGCAGCATTGCAACAGAAATAACTTATCCACGCAGCATAAACTCAATAATCTGCTCCCGGTCATCGGCATCCTCAATATATAATTCAAGCTCTCTGACATAACCATTAGAGAAAACACCGGCTAATGATAAATATTGGGCCAGTCTTGACTTTAAATTAATTCTGTCGCCTTCCTTGGATACCAGTTCAACGTTTCCTTTGCACTTATTGATAATTTCAAACAGCCCATCTATATTAGATACATTTTCAAGTGTCATAAATTTTCTCCTGCGATTTTGACAACTACCTTCATATAATTCCCTGGATTCTTTTCAATGTCGATGATTGTCTCCGGTGTTTCCTCAATCGGAACTACCTTCGTCAAAATCTTATTCATATCAACCCGTTTTGTACGAATCAGCTCCAGCGCCTCTTCAAACTCTTTGGCACTGGTTCTGGCACCACAGATGTCGATTTCCTTTTTTGTAATCATATCGGTAGGGATCGCAGTCTCCTTCTTAGGCCAGCCTGTCAAGGTGATGCGGCCGGCATTGGAAACATAATCCAACGCGCTTCTGATTGCCACATTGGAACCAGAACACTCCATGACCTGCTGTGCCATATCACCATTTGTGATTTCAGCAATCCTTAACACCACATCTTCGCTTGCGGAATTAATCACATGCTCAATACCTATCGATTTTGTAAAATCAAGCCGCTCCTGGACAAGATCAAGTAAAATCGCATGCCCGCCATATGCCTGGGCGATCAGGCCGGCTACCAGACCGATCGGGCCGGCCCCTATGATTGCGCAATACTCGCCGCTGCTGAAACCGCCGCGATGGATACCATGAAGTGAAATGGTCAGCGGCTCGGCCATTGCCGCCTCTTCCCAGGTCATTCCCGCCGGAATTTTCACCAGCAGGTCGGCCGGATGCGTGAAATACTCCGCCATTCCACCGTCGACATGCACCCCAAGTACCTTCAGGCTGGTGCAGCAGTTAGTCCGGCCAATTTTACATGGGTAGCATTGCCCGCAGTAGATATACGGGTCTACAACAACTCTGTCGCCAACCTTAATACCACCCTTATTGTTTTCCGGTATTACCTCGACGATACCGGCCAACTCGTGTCCGATAACCCGCGGATAGGAGACCAGACCATTCGTCCCCCGAAATGCACCGATATCACTGCCGCAGATACCGGCCGTCACGATCCGGATCAGTGCCTCGCCCTCACCCGGAACCGGTTTTTCGATGTCTACACAGGCTATCTTCCCCGGCTCTTTAATTTTAATTGCTTTCATTTTACCGTCACCTCATATTCTGTATCATCAAAACGCTTTAATCTGCTCCCATACCTCGGCAATCACCGGAATTCCATTCATGGTATTGTCTTTTCTAGTCTCAATCTCAATTTCTCCCGGATAAAATACCTTTCCGTCTTCCTGTGCCGGCACGGATGAATGGATATCAGCAATCAGCTCATCAATAATTGCATCCGTAACCGCTGCACTCTGAAACTTGCCCGGATCAATTGCTATCATAATCTGTGAAAGACCGACCTCATCGCCAAACGTACCGATCTTCTGTACCGAGTTTGCATTTGTCAATACGGTTGAAATCAAATCAAGCAAAATCGATATGCCACTGCCTTTCCAATAGCCCATCGGAAGAACCCGCCAGCTCTTTTCTATTGCAGCCGGATCCGTCGTCAGATTGCCGTCCTCATCATATCCGCCCGGAACCGGAAGCTGTGTGCCTTTGAGCTTTGCCTCCTCTATCTTGCCATAAGAGAACTGGGATACTGCACAATCTACAACGACATGTTCACCGTTCGACTTCGGAACTGCAAAAATAAATGGATTATTGCCAATCTTTTTATCCTTACCGCCCCAGGCCGGCATATTGGGCTGAGTATTGGACCAGCAGATACCGATGCATCCGTTATCTGCGGCCTGCCAGCCATAGGTACCGCCGCGCATCCAATGGTTGTTGTTGCCCAGTGCCACGACACCGACACCATACTGTTTTGCCAGCGTACAGGCACGTTCCATAGCGATTCTGGCATTCAGCGGGCCAAATCCCCTCCGGCCGTCCCACCGCTCCATTGTGCCATTCGCATCGGTACACTGTGCAACACTTTCCGGTTTGATTTCGCCCTTATCCAGATAAGAAACAACTCTCGGAAATCGATTGATGCCATGGCTGTAGATACCATCCAGACTGTTCTGGGCAAAAACGGTGGCACCATCTTCTGCCAGCTTTTCGTTAAAGCCTCTGCTGACGAGCACTCTCTTAAATTCATTCAGAAGTTCCTGATATGAAACTCTTATCATTACGATACTCCTCATCTAGTTATATTTTGAATCCCGTTTTACTTTGGGCTTGCAACATTAAGATAAGAACACAGTTCATCAATGCAGGCCGCTTTATCCGCCTCAGTAATGGTTTTTTGGAACATAAACTCAAAAATAACATCCATCTGCGATACCAGCATCTGCATACCGGGTACCACATTCAAACCATTCTGCTTTGCCTTTGCAATCGTTTCTGACATTGGGGGATTGATAATACAGTCAAATACGGTTGCAGTTTCAGGCATCCGGTCAATAAAACCCAGGTAGTCATGGTTGTAGGGGAATCCGCTCATCCCCAGCGGGGTGAGATTGGCATACAGTTCACAGTTCTCCGCCGCCTGATTAAGCGAGTCCTGATCGGTACCGATGACTTCGACTTCCGTGGCACTGTGTTCACGTAAAATCCTGGCTATTGATTCTGCCTTCTCGGGCGTACGGTTGGCAATATATAATTTCTTCACATTTTGCCGTGACAGCTCGTATGCGACCACCCCGCTGATGCCTCCGGCCCCATACATCAGGGCATTAATTCCATCCAGCTTCGCCCCGCCGCTTTGCAGTGCCTTGACCGCTCCTTTTCCGTCCATACCGGCACCATGACTGCCGTTTTCATCAAAGCGGATGGCATTGACCGAATGAAACAGTCTGGATGTCTCATCCACATCATCCAGCAGATCGACAAAATCTCCCTTGTGCGGCATCGTCGGACACAGATAATGAATCCCCATCAGATGGCAGGCGTCGATAAATTCCGGAAGCTGTCCTTTCTTAATCTCGCACGGGAGCATGATAGCATTCATATCCAAACGCTCAAACAGCTTATTATAGCACCGCGGTGCATTTGTTTTTCCAACTGGATCACCGACATTAAGTACCAGCTCTGTTTCAAGATTCAGTTTTAAATTCTCAAGTTTCAACATTTGCAGTTATCCTTTCTTTGCTCCACCAAGATAAACATTGGTAAGTATATCACTCTCCAGAAATTCACTGCCCGTTCCGCTGACAACGATCGTCCCTGTATTCATCAGATAAGCCCGGTCACTGATTTTTAACGCCATCTTTGCATTCTGCTCAACAAGCAAAACGGTTACGCCTAAATCATGAACCTTCTTAATAACATTAAATACTTCGGCAACTACCAGCGGAGCCAGACCCATCGATGGCTCATCTAACATCAGCAGCTCGGGATCTGACATGATTGCGCGCCCTACTGCAAGCATCTGCTGCTCACCGCCGGAAAGCGTGCCTCCCAGCTGTGTTCTTCGCTCATACAGTCTTGGAAAGATTTCATAAACCATATCCAGAAGCTCTTTGTCTCTGGATTTTTCCCGCTTACGAAAGAAGGTTCCGATATCCAGGTTTTTCTCTACCGTTACATCCACGAAAATTTTCCGTCCCTCCGGAACCAGGGAAATGCCTGACGGTACAATCTCATGACTCTTTTTTCCGACCAGTTCCTGCCCCTTAAACTGAATACTGCCGCTCTCGATGGTTACCATTCCCAGAATCGACTTCATCAGAGTAGACTTGCCGGCACCATTTGCGCCAAGAAGGGAAACGATTTCACCTTTTTTAATCTCCAGGCTAATGCCCTTCAATGCCTTTATATTCCCATAGGAGGATGCAAGGTCGGTGATTTTTAACATTGATTCTGCCATATTAATCATCGCTCCTTCCCAGATAGGCTTCAATCACGTCGTTATTGCGCTGGATCTCTGCCGCATTTCCATCAGCAATCCTGCGGCCAAAGTTGATCACGGTAATATTTTCAGAAATCCCCATGACCAGTTCCATATCATGCTCTACCAGCAGAACCGCCAGATGATAGGTATCTCTTATTTTACGGATGGTCTCTACTAATTCTTCCTTTTCCTGAGAATTCATGCCGGCGGCGGGCTCATCAAGAAGCAGCAGTTTGGGTGATGTTGCCAGTGCTCGTCCGATTTCTAAAAGCCGCTGATGCCCATACGGGATATTGCGGGCTTCCAGATCCATCACATCCTCAAGCCCCAGAAAACGAAGAATTTCGATACTTTTCTGTCTCGTTTCCGCCTCTTCCCGCCGGCATTTACCCGGCTGAAAAATAACGTTGAGCATACCGGTATTCGTCTTACAGTGAAATCCCGTCATAACATTTTCAAGAACCGTAGCCGATTTAAACAACCGGATATTCTGAAAGGTTCTGGCAATCCCGCGTTTCACAATCTGATGAGATTTTATGCCGCAGATGCTTTCGCCATTAAAAATAATGTCGCCGCCGGATACCTGATAGGCACCGGTAATCATATTAAAGACCGTTGTTTTACCGGCACCGTTTGGTCCGATCAAGGCACTTATTTGACTTTCATCGACCTTTAGACTGACACTATCAACAGCAGTCAGACCGCCAAATTTCTTCGTTATACCTTTTAATTCAAGAATCGCCATTGATCTTACCCCTTTTCCGCCGCATCCAGCACAGCTTTCTTTTTATTACCGGATTTGATAACTTTCCGGATGTATGGATAAAGTCCGCCCGGGAACCGCAGGATAACAATCAGAAGAATAACACCATATACAACCAGCCGCCAGTCACCAAGGAACCGGAGCGCTTCCGGCAGAACCTGCATAATGATACCGCCGAGGACCGGACCTGCGACGGTTCCGAATCCGCCGACAATAGCAGTCCAGAGAATAACACTGGAAACATTATTTGTAAATGTATCAGGACTGACATATTTGATCATCATTGCATACAGGCAGCCTGCTACTCCGCAATAAATCGCACTAAGCACAAACGCTCTGATTTTATAGCCGGTAACATTGATCCCTGTCAGCTCCGCTGCTTCATTATCTTCACGGACTGCAACGAATGCGCGGCCGGTTCTGGTATGTATAATGATATTCTGATAAAGAAGTCCAAGGACTACAAATACCATAATCAGAAAATAATACTTCTTTAATGTATCGAAAACAAAGCCAAAGATAACCGGGCTGTCAATCCCCAGGATTCCGGCGGTTCCATTGGTAACCGGTGTCCAGTTAATCATCACGATCCTGACCACCTCGCCAAACCCCATCGTCAAAAGAGCCAGATAAGATCCCTTTACCTTTAATGCCGGTACTGCAAGGATGACTCCAAATAATGCTGTGATCAGCACAGAACCTGCCATACAGGAAAAAAACTGCATTCCCGCTCTGGTATTCAAAAGTGAGGTTGTATATGCACCGATACCGAAAAATGCCGCCTGACCAAGTGAGAGCTGCCCGGTAAAACCGGTCAGCACATTAATACTCGTGCCAAGGATGATATAGATACAAATCATATTAATAATCTGCATAATATACATGTTCGGAGTCAGAACCGGGATAATTATTATGATTGCCGCAGCAAGCAAAAGCTTTAAAAAATTAATATTTTTAGTCTTCATCGTCCCACATCCTTTACAGTTTGTTCTCAATCTTCTTGTTCAAAAGTCCGGTCGGTTTCACGAAAAGAACTGCAAACAGAATGAGAAAGGAAAAGGCGTCTCTGTAGGCGGTTGAAATATAAGCGGCACCTACGGCCTCAACCACACCAAGAATCACACCGCCAAGAAGCGCTCCCCACAGGTTCCCGATGCCGCCGAGAATTGCTGCTGCAAATGCCTTCATCCCGATGGTTGCACTCATATCAATCCGGGCATAGGTAAGTGGAGCAATCATGATACCGGCAATCGCAGCAAGTCCGGCACTTATGCCAAATGTCAGGAAACGCATGTAGGCAACATTGATTCCCATCATTGCCGCGCCTTCCGGATCAGAGCTCGCCAGCTGCATACACTTGCCAACCTTCACCCGGGTAAAAAACAAATGCAGGCCGGTAATAATCGCCAGAGAAATCAGGATAATCCCAATACTTTGCGGGGTAATGTTAAAATTGCCAATCTTAATCAAGGTCTCCGAAAACATACTGGGAAACAACTGCGGACTTGTTCCCCAGATAACCATGCCGGTGTTGCGAAGGACGTAAGACACCCCAACCGTTGCAATCAACAGATTGACAAAGGATGAAAATTTGACCTTACGAAGTATAATTCTTTCAAGCAAAAATCCGAGCACCGCTGCACAGGCAATGCCAAGCAGTATCGCAATATAGAATGGAATTCCCATCTTGACAAATGCTAATGTAATGAAAGTACCGATCATCATCGTATCGCCATGTGCAAAATTCAGCATTCCCAGTGATTTATATACCATTGTAACGCCGACTGCCATCAATGCATACAGGCTTCCATTTGTCAAACCGTTTAACACCTGTTGAAAAAGCATTTGTATTACCTCCTTTTTGGCAAACTATGATAAGCAATCGGAAATCAATCCTTGATGATCTTGTGTTCGCCATTTTCAATCGTGATAATCAGAAGCTCTTTATCCATGCGTCCAGTCTCATCAAAGGTTGTGACACCGGTTACCCCCTCCCAGCTTGTGGAGGCGATATATTCATTTAAAATCTCTCCATTCGTATAATCCTTACCGTCAGCAATACAGCGTTCAACCGCATCTTTAATGACATATACTGCATCATAGGACTGCGGGGCATTCTGGTCATAGCCTTTGCCATAAAGCTCCGTATATTTCTTGTCAAACTCCTGAACCTTCGCATCCGGATTGGCCGCATCAAATGCAGTATCGATCATAATGCCCTCAACGGCATTGCCGCCCAGGTTGGTAAGCTCCGGCGAGTTATAACCCTGCCCGATGACCGGATAGCTGATTCCGTACTGCTGCATCTGTTTACAGATCATGGCAACCTCGGTGTGATAGCCCCAGAAAATGAAGAAGTCAGGATCTGCCTTCTGCATCTTGCCAAGGACAACAGAAAAATCCGTATCACCGGAATTGTATACTTCACTCGCAGCCATTTCCAGATTATAGGTTCCGCAGACATCGTCGGCAATCTTGAATCCGCCCGTACCAAAATCAGAGGACTCATAAAGAATAGCAAACGTCTTTGCGTCATTTTCCTCAGCCATGTATTTCATAATGTTACGCATATGAAGTTCGTCTGTCGCCGTCATCTGATAAATATATTGATTTCCGCTCTGGGTCACTGCAACATTGGAAGAAGCCGGTGTAATCTGCGGAATCTTTGCTGCCTTTGTGATTTCCATGTTTGCCAGCGTACAGGATGAAGCCTGTGCGCCGATAACAGCCTGAACCTTATCCTGCTCAACCAGTTTCTGCATTGCCGTAACGGAGTTTGCCGGAACCCCCTCGTCATCGACCTGAGCCAGAACGATCTTAATGTTTCCATTAATACCGCCGGCTTCGTTGATTTCATTAACTGCCAGCTCTGTTGCATTCTTCAAAATCTGACCAGAAACTGCCGACGAACCGGACAGCGGACAAATCAGTCCCAGTGTAAATATCGCATCCCCCTCAGCCGGAGCCTCCGATGATTCTCCTGCTTTTTCTGCTGTCGTCGTGGTTGTGTCTGTTTTAACATCCTGTGTCATAGTGCCGGAAGTTCCGCATCCTGCTAATGCTCCTGCCGCCAAAAGTGCCATCACCCTTATCAATACCTTCCGCATAGTAATCCTCCTTTTCCACTGATTAACCGGCTATTTCTTTTGTTATCATTAAAAACGCATCAATATCTGCATATGTATGACAGTGCAGTGGTGATACTCTCACAATTCCGGACTTGCCGATGGAATTCACCTGGCGGGCTGAATAAAGGCTGGCATCGGTACGCTCATGGACAATCACACCGTTTGCTTCATAAGCTTTGGTAGCCTGCTCACAGGTCAGCTTGTCAAATACAATCGGAACAATCAGATCACGTACGGTCAGATCTTCCATCTCTACCGCTACGCTGACACCATCCATATCAAGAAGGCCCTTGACCTCATCCGAACCATGCAGGAGTCTGTAAAGAAGTGCCCGCTCATGAAGCATAATTTTGTTCATTCCCTCTATATACAGCTCCCTTCTGTCCTCACTGTCGTTAGCCTGTCCGCCAATCCAGCACACATAATCAAAGATCGCACTCAGCATTGCATACATACCCGGAGCGCATCCCCCCATCTCCCAGTTGCTCTGCCTTTCCTGAATAAGCTTGCGGTGCGGAAGATTCATCACCCGCTCTGAAAGCCAGCCTGCCCCCAGACCTCTAACACCGCCAAACTTATAGGGGGCGAAGTTTACACAATCAAGTCCCCAGTTCTTCATATCGGTCAAACCATGTGGTGTATGCTGCACCGAGTCACAGACAACAAACAGATCCGGCTTGATTTTTCTTGCCTCACGCGCAATCGTCTCGATATCCAGAACTGCACCGGTGATATTGGACGTCATGATCACGCTCAGCAGACAGGTATCCTGATCAATCAATTTAATAACTTCTTCCGGATCAATGGTTCCGGTTTTCGGATTGGTTTGTGCAACTCTCAGCTCCTTGCCATATTTTTCAGCCGGAACTGCGCATCCGTCAAACGCCGACGGGTGTTCAAGAGCAGTCGTAACTACATTGGTTCCCGGCACATTGGCAATAATTGCTTCCGACACATCAAATAATATAATCGAAGCGGTCATCGAAGTTGCAATGCATCCGCCCTCAGCATTGAACATCGTGGAAATGTCCTCGCAGGCCTGTACGCGGAGGGAATCAAGATAATCGGATGCAGCTCCGCCGTGTCCGCCGCAGTTGGGAAGATTGTCAGCATCATTAAGGGCTTTGCTAGCTGCCTTAAGCCGGAAGGATCCTCCGGAGTTATCAAAGAACAATCTCTTATTGTCAGTAAATGGATCAACATCAACGTAATAGTACATATCCCGGATCTTGGCAGTCAATTCTGCCGGCATCAACTCACCGTTTTTAATATTGTCATTCATTTCATATCCCTCTCTTATCTTAATTTACTAAATCCCATATTATATGTATCAATCAAAAACCACCTTGCCATGATCAAAAATGATTTTGCCGTCAAGCTCTATCGTCGGATCCTTGAACATCATATCAATGTGCAGAATGAAATCCTGATTATCCGTCTCGTTGTTTCCGATAGCACAGTGGACATATCCGCTGCAGCCCTCATCCTCAAGCATTCTGCCGCAAAGAGAAGCATCTGGATTCAAGCCGATACCAATCTCCCCGACCCGGTACATTCTTGGGTCATAAACCCTGGCAAGTTCCGCTGCAAACAATTCAGCTTCCTCGCCGCCCTCAATCTTCGTAACAAAACTGTTTTCTACATATATGGTAATTGGCTCTTTCAAGAGTCCCATCGCCGGATGGGTGATACTTCCGTCAACAACAATCTTTCCATAAGCAGTTCCGGGGATTGCTCCAGATGCCATTTCTATATCAGGTGGTGAACATGTCTCGCCGGGATTGCGGACCATGCCATACTGCGGAAAGAGTTTATGGCCTTTAATACTGGCATAGTAATCGGTACCAGCCTCAGACGTGATGTGAATCTGATCGCCGTCCTTCATATGCTTAAGCATCTGATTTACATATTTTTTGTTTGCTTCAAAATCTGTGTAAAGACCGCCTCTTTCAAGCATTTCTATACTGTAATCGCAGCAGTTTAAATCTCTGGCACCAGCAGCACACGCGTCTCTTCTGGCATGACTATGTGAAAGTGAGAATTTTGTGGCACGAAATATTACATCCGCTTTCAGCATTGCAGCAGCTACAAGCGCGGTTGGCTCCTCTCCATGCATTTTTCTTGATTCCATCATGATTAATGATTTGTTTGGAAATTCCTCTGCTGCATCCCAGAGTGCCATACCGATTTCAAGACTATCCGTATCGGTAACAATCAGAATATTCTCCTCCGGTTGACAGTTGCTGCATATTGTCAAAAGACGTCTGCAGGCTTCATAAATCTTTTTCTTTGCCATTTTGAATCTCCTCCTCTTTTTGAATTCTAATTTTTTAATTGCTTTATATAACAAAGGCTTTTAGCCTTAGTTACTCGTGTAACTCATCTTTAAAAAAATATTTTTGTATATTATTGTATTATTTTTATTTATTTATTCTAATATATATTATTATATTTTTATTTTATTATACACTTTACACTAAATACAAATATATCATACCACACCTATTTACTCGTGTAAATAGATTTTTTTAATAATTCTCTCAGGCGCTTTCACGCACTGAGAGAGAAACGTTTATAAACACATCCTCCGGGCATTCTCCACCGATAAGTTTAAGCATTGTAGCTACCAGCTTTTCAGAAAATTCCTCTTTTGAGAAGTCAATACTGGAAAGCGGCGGCGATACCATCTCCGACAGATATGTGTTATCCATACCCACAACCGCCAGATCTTCCGGTATCCGCAGGCCAAGCTTTTTTAAATACTGCATGATATATCCGGCCAGATAATCATCTCCGGCCACAATTGCAGTCGGACGTTCATCCGGGTTATTCACAAAAACAAGGTCAAAAACGCCTGATAAGATATCCTCCATCGAATCTGTATTTCTACAGACGAAGGCTTCCTTATAGGTCAGACCATTGACTTCCAGAGCTTCCTTATAGGCTCTCTCCCGATAACCTTTCTCCAGATTCATATTGTATCTGAGAGGTGGGACAAGAATGATTTTCTTATGACCACGGACGGCAAGATAACTGACTGTTTTCATAACACCGCCATAGATATCCGGTACAACTGTTACAATATTGGGTTCCAGAAAGCTGTAATCTCTTGTCTTGTACAACGCAATCGGTATGCCGGCACCGGCAATCTGATTCAGCTGCGTTGCCGTATATCTGTTTGACAACATAAACACACCGTCAAATCTGCCCTCGATCAGCATCTGAACAAAATCATCACCGTCACGGCTATAGCAGTGAGACACAAAATACCCTTTATCAAAAAACATTTTCTCTGCGATTTCCAGCCAGTCATTGCGAAGATTATCACATACGAAGGCAATCTGCATGGATTTGTTAGTCTTCAGACTCCGCGCATGTAAATTGGGTCTGTACTGTAATTCTGCTATCGCTTTTCTGACCGCAATGGTCTTCTCTTCACTGACAAATTTTGTCTGATTCATTACATAGGAGACTACCGCAGGCGAAACTCCCGCCAATTTCGCAACATCATTTCGTGTAATTTTCTTACTCAATTTACCGCCATCTTTCTCTATATTCCATTAGTTACCCGTGTTTCTGTCAAGTTAAATATTAAACATTCCCGCCGCTTTTGTCAACTATGGTTTTACACAAAGCGGTAAATTTCACGATATAGGATGCAAGAATGATTCCAAGTACAATCGCTCCCGCCTCAGCAAGCACCAGATTAGAGGACTTGCCAAATTCCGGATAGCGACCTTGCACCAAATAGTACATCGTATAATAAAGATCTCCCCCGGGAATTTCCGGAATCAGCATCGGCACCAGCAAAAGGATGACCGGTGTTTTGAATTTGCGTGCTAATATCTCACTGAGAACCGCCACAAACAGACTTGCTGATAAAAGCCCGGCAAACATACCGTATCCGTAACCCATACAAAAAAGATAGACAATCCAACCCATGCCGCTGCCCAATGCTATCGCGGCCAGGGTCCTGTCACAAATGCCAAACAGTACCGCAAAACCAACCGAGCCAAGCATTCCCATCACAATCTGTATCAGATAAAACTTCATCCCCCACCTCCGATCAGCAATACAACCGCAAACCCAACTGCTACCGCAATCGCCTTAAGTAATGCTTCGCTCATATTGAGAAGTCCGCTGATCATATCGCCATTAATCATATCCCGAAGTGAAGTCGTCAACTGTATTCCCGGAATGACAAGCATAATATTACCAATCATGATCTTATCCGCATGGATACCGATACCCGCTTTGACAAGCAGAACAACCGACACTGCTGTGATTGCACTGCAAATCATGTTTTGGATAATGCTGTTTAACTTCAGGACTGCGCTTCCTCTCAAAGCCGCAAACAGAACACTTCCTGAGATCGCTGCAGCCAGGCTATCCATCCACATTCCCCCGAAAAAAACAGAAAGCGATGCTGAAATCAACATATACATGCTAAGTGTCAGCAGACCTGATGCTGGTTTGGTGTTCTTAATCTCCTGTATTTGTTTCCGAAAATCGGCTAACGCCACTGGTTCTGAGCATAGCTTACGGGACAATGCGTTGACCTGTGCCACCTTGCCCAGGTCTGTATCCCGTTCTTTGATCCGTCTGGTTTGTGTGATCGCTTTTCCATCAGAAGTCATTGCCGTCACAACAATACTGGAGGTAATAGTAAATACATCTGACCGATCAAAACCATATGCGCTGCAAAGACGTGTAATCGTATCCTCAACACGGCTCACCTCTGCACCATGCATAAGGAGCAGCTCCCCTATATCCATAATAGCAAATAAGCAGCAATTCATCTCTTCATCATTGATTTTAGATATTTCACTCATGTATGTAATCTCATCCATTAAATTGATTTAGGTGTTCTTAAAATTATAACTAACTAAGTTACACGTGTCAATAAGGAATGATAAAAACAGGTATTGTATTCGCGAAGGAAATGAGCGGTTGTCAGGCTCCGGATACCTTTGATGCAGGCCCCGAAGCAGCACCTGTTTTCCTGCGGTTTCGGAATGTAAGGATATCTAAAATAAGAAGCATGTGACTAAACGCATGGGATAAATCACAATAACTCGCGATAAAGCCGCTCAAACAATTGCTGATTTATCCCATAACGTCACATGCTTCTTATTTAAGATTTCCTAACATCCCTGCAAAGGCAGAAAAACAGATGCTGCTTCGGGGCCTGCATCAAAGGTATCCGGAGCCTGACAACCGCCCATTCCCCCCAACTTATTCTCTAGCGGTGCTTTCCCACTTAGCACAATAAAAACCTCAGAAGCCAGTATATACAGGGCTTCTGGGGATTCTTTGTATTTGCCTAGCTCTTCAAAATGTACTTATTTAGCCCTTGGGGAGATATGTTTTGTTCGGTTATTAGATTTCCTTTAACCCACTCCATTAATATCAACGGATGTAAATAGCGCAGATTCGGGGATATCAACATACGACCCGTAATTGTTGATAACTTAGGCTCGATGATATGGTTTTAATACCAAAGCAGACCCTGATATGTATACATCCGCGAAGAAATGAGCCGTTGTCAGGCCCCGTATGCCTCTGGCTCAGAGCCCGAAGCACCCACCCGTTTTTCTGCCTTTGCAGGGATGTTAGGAAATCTTAAATAAGAAGCATGTGACGTTATGGGATAAATCAGCAATTGTTTGAGCGGCTTCATCGCGAGTTATTGTGATTTATCCCATGCGTTTAGTCACATGCTTCTTATTTTAGATTTCCTTACATTCCGAAACCGCAGGAAAACGGGTGGGTGCTTCGGGGTCTGAGCCAGAGGCATACGGGGCCTGACAACGGCTCATTTCCCCAGCCTATGCAATATT
>JBOFYZ010000011.1:0-6094 GCA_051654925.1 Lachnospiraceae bacterium
CCATTATTTGCTTGATAATCTGCTCTTAGCCAAACGGGGCCACCTGCGTAGGAACCGCCACCAATACCATTATTCTTTGTCAATTGTAGCTGTGAACCAACGGTATTGTCTTTAGTCCGAGAAACATAATCACTATTTACTACTATAACATTCCCATTTTGGTGTATGCTGAAATTATTGTTTTATTTAGTTAATCCAGGATATTGAAGAGCTCCATCGTGATCCGGAGTAAGTACAATCGGCTCTACGCACATCTCACCATCCTGATCCATGTAATACCACTTACCATCTACTTCCTGCAAGCCCTGTGCCATCGACCCATCAGATCTCAGATAGTACCAATGTTCTTTATACAAATACCAAGTGTTCGTAACCATCCGGCCGGATCCATCGAACCAGTACCATTTTTTGTCTTCATCTTCATACCATTCATTAGCCACACAATTACCGGTATCTCCAAGATAGAATCGCCAGCCATCTGGTTCTTGGTGCCATCCAGATTTATTTTCTTCTACAGTTAAAGATAATCCATAGAATGTAGCAATCATGTTAGCTTCCGCCTTGGCCAGTCTATCCAGATTCGTATCTTCTAACAACCAAGCTGTTATCCGGGAGTTGGTATGAAAAGAATGCTCTAGGATCAAACCGGGAGTACCGACCGCAGTGGATCCCCGCAGCACACCATAGTAATCACCGTTCTGGCCATTCTTATGCTCAATCCGTGCAGATTGCTTGGTTCCAATTGTAGACTCTACACACTGAGCCAGTAATAGGCCAATCTGGTCCGCGTTGCCATTGACAGCACAATACGAAGCCGGATAATCGATGTTATCATTCACTCCAGAGCCTACCGCGTTAGAGTGATTAGATATGAATAAATCACATCCCTTAGCCGCTGCTCCACGGTCATATAATGCTTTGTCGGTTTCCTGACTGGTTCTGGTTGTGATTACTTCGATCCCATACTGTTGCAAGTATTTCTTTTGCAGTTCTGTCAACTTCCATACCATATCTGATTCATAGTAATCTTTATTACTGGGGGACTGATTGTATTTCTTACTGTGCCCGGCATCTAAACAAATCTTCATATTCTTACCTCCGTCATATTTTGTTAATCCGTAAGCTTCAATTACATTGCAGACCTTATCAACATAATTTACGTCTGTTGCATAGCCTCCATCCTTTATGATCTGTATTGCCTGTCGATAGTCTTGACAGCCGGACAATCCTGCATAACGAAAGCAGATACCATCCCTTGCCCTGTTCAAATAATCACTATGATCCTGAACTGACTGAGCAATAGTTTCATACATTCGGAAATCTGCAATAATGATATATTCATTACCGGCTTTATCTTGCTCTTTTGTTTCCTTGGCATATGTACTACCATTCCATGATGATTTCCATGCATTGCCGGACAATACCGCTTTCATTCCAAACAGGTTTTTAGCCAAAGTTGCAAGCTCACTGGTGCCATAGGCAGATTCCAAGCATGCCTGGGCAATTGTCACGCTTGCTAAGATACCTGATACTTTCATATCGTCAATAACCATACTGGCAATTGATTGAATGAACTCATAATTATTCATATTCACACCTCATAAGAGGGCGGTAAACTGCCCTTTACTCTACTTTCTTATCGATCGTGTCTCTCAATACTGCAATATATTTTTGTAGCCACTCTGGCACCGGTGCCCCCATACGACCAGCATTTTCGGTTATGGAAAGCAATTCGTTTAGCAGATACCAGACCGCCACCAGAAGACCGAAAAACGCACTTACAGGAATATCAATCCCTATTGCTCCGGAAACATTTAAAATTACATAATCCACTACCAGTGCTACTGCAATTGCACTTAAGTATCCCACTTTTTTTGCAATTCCCTTGGCTCCTTTCTTTGAGGTCCACCCAAAGCTCGGATCATTCGGATGCTCGATAGCTTCGATCTTACTTGCCCACATTCCTGTAATATAGTCAAGCACCATCATTCCAAGCAGCACACAAAATACTGGGAAAAGGATACCAAATTTATCACTAAAAAAAGCCCCAGCCGCAGCCAGTGCTCCTTGTATCACCAATAAATATTCTTTTTTCATTTTCTGTCTCTCCTTAAACAAGTTTATAATATGGTTTTTCCCCATCAAAAAGCCCATACTTTATACTATCGTACAGGATAATCAACATTGGGGCACAGGGCAGCCAAATCAATGCATACTGTAGGCATATCTGCCCCAGTAAATTATATGGCAGATTGCTATAATCCCAAACCCCAAGGCCTAACCACAGATTTATAATGCAACCGGCAGCAAACTCCACAATCAGTATTGTCCCCCAAACAATCAAACTTTGCAACCATAACGGCATTGACCAAGGCAATGTATTATTCTGTTCACCTCCAATCACAAAAATAAGTCCGGCCACTAAAAACATGGACCGATGGGAATATCCTCTCCACATCACTTCCACCCCTAAGTACATCAGGCCGCACAGTATAAACATAATAGTTATGTGTACAATTTTTTTAATCATCGTCATCCCCCTCCCCTATCAGTTGCGAGAGATAAGATTCTAACACTTCACTTTGATATACTTTTGGTACTTCCACACCGTACGAAATGACTTCCAGATCAGACTCCTCCTTAGCTGCCGGAACCCAGAGTTTAGTAATCGAATTACAGTATGCCTGGTGATAAGATACATGCTGCATAGCAGTTTGGATAATCACTTGCATGTCTTCAGCTGAATAATACTGGCAAGCTTCATCATCTGCGTGGTATTCAAGCAGTTCGACCCCAGAAGCAAGTTGGATCTGTTTTCCGAATAGGTTCATTTGGTCATGATCTGATAGAGAGAATCGCTTTTCTTCTCCACTCGATAACACCACACAAACCCCTGCATATATTACCATTTCAGAAGCAGAGTTGATCTCCTGTATTTTTCGTTTTTTCAACTCTTCCATTGTAGGCATATATGTATTACCTGGTTCCTCTCCCTCGGCATCCTCCTGATATACAGTTCCATCATTGGATAAATACACTGTTCGCCCTTCGTCTTTGTATACCGTTGAGTAATTGCATAATTTACTACACTCAAATCCCCCGTCATTATAAACGGTAATATCGCCATATTCTTCTGGAATTGCCCCCGCAAAAATAATTTGCAAAATATTTGTGCTGATCGGCCGAATGCTTTCAATTCCGTACTCTTTATCCTTAGTACCAATTCTGATTCTTTCCATTTTTTTATTTCCCCTTTCTTGGTTTATATATATAAAAGAGCCCTTTCAGGCTCTGAATTTTCATTCTAAATAAAATAGTGATTTAATCGGGCTGAACAACGGCTATTATAATGCCAGGCGTATAACCACAAGTGTCTTCATATCCCCTAATGGTAACAATTGGTGTGTCTTAAACATATCTGAATATGGGACACTGGTCGAATGGCCGATGATTCTTGCGACAATTAACTATGCTGGAGGGACGCAAGGCCATCCTGTACTCTTAATGGCGGAACGATATGGCGATGACGCAATCCAGTTTAGGTTTGATCGTGCAATTGACGGTGAGGTTTTACTTGTAGCTCAGTTTACTGCCAAATAATCATTTAGCTTGTAAAATCAATATACCTTGTATATGTCGCACCATTTATATACAGATTCACCTTTAGCCGCCAGGGCGTTGTAGACCAATCTATTTCGATTGCATTAATTTTTGCATTAGACTGGGTTGTATTTCTAATCAGATCCATTGTACTACCATCAATAACGACCCCAGGGATTGTAAAAGTATTGGTGATTTTATAGGATAGTCCTGCAATACGTGCAACTTCGTTATAGATTCTGATTGAATTGTGGTAATGGTCTGTATCCGATTTAGTTGCTAGTCTGGCATCTGTTTCTGATTCGGTGTAATACCGATCATCATGAACATGAGATGCCGCTGCTTTATCACTATTTTACTTACATTTCGGGTAAAAAAATATGCTTTTATGCATATTTTCTGAACGACTCTCGGACATTTTGCTCCTTAATTGTGCAGTAAAGCATAGTTGTATCCAGCTTTTCATGCCCCAACAGTTCTTTCACTTCCTCAATGTGCATACCACGACTTAATAGCTCCGTAGCGATGGTTCTCCGGAATCGATGTGGATGGACATTCTTAACCCCGGCTTCTTGCCCCAGTGTCCTTAGCATAAATTGAATACCAGAAACAGTGAGTCTATTATGTGGTGATTTTAGACTCACAAATAAAGGTCTATCCTGAAGCTGATCTTCAGAAAGTCCCTCCTCTTTCATTCGGTCCTTTAAATAACGCTTTAGATAGAACTTTGCATTATCAGTCAGATAAACTTTCCGTTCCTTTGAACGTTTACCATAAACAATGGTCTCCTGTTTCCCCATTTCTATATCCTTTACACACAGAGAGGCCACCTCTGAAACCCGGACACCGGTAGAATATAGAAACTCCATTAGAGCTCGATCACGCAGGCCGTGGCAGTTAACACGTAACGCTTCCATCTCTTCAACGCTGAATGGTTTCCTTATAACTTTTTCAACAAAAATATTGCCGATCTTCTTAACGGGATTCTCTTTGATTAGCCCCTCTGTATTCAAAAAATCAAAAAATGAAGATAGGTAATGTAACCGTGTCTGCATCGTTGACATACTGATCCGTCGCTCCTGCCGGCAAAAACTATAATAATACCGTAGATCCATAGCAGTTATATCCTCTATGTTTTTATCAAGAAAACAAAGCATATTGCGTATCTCCGCATTATACTGTTTTAATGTATTAACTTTCCTACCGGTCGTGCTTTTACTTCCAATGAAAAGACGTATTTTGGCTTCATTTCCCTCTATTCCTACTGGTACGAGAGAGTGATTTTCATATTCTATTTTCAAATTATACAGTGTATGAACCAGGACGTTCCCCAGCTGCTCAATCTGCTCCGAATTTAATATTGCCGACATAGAATCAAGAATATTAGCAATCACTTTCTCTCTCATATCAAAACCTCCTTGGTAAATACAGTTACAATATATCAGAATCCGTTATTTAAAAGGTATAAAGATACAAAATAGCGGATTCCGATATGAAAGAAAAAGGGAGTTTGACAACTAAATAGTGATAAAGCGGCGGTGGAGCATATCCATGACGAACGATATTACACTGAATCAGAGACGGATACCAAGCTGGCAACCAAGGCACCAACCAGTCATGCAAGCACAGCATCTACTTATGGATCCGGTAATGCATCGAACTACGGGCATGTTAAGGTGTCGGACAACTACACCAGTTCCGCCGGCGCCGCATCGGCGGGCGTGGCTGCCAGCAGTAAGGCAGTTTATGATGTGTATAATAAAGTAAGAGCGAGTACGTCCACTTGGATTTCTGGCCCTGGTGATAGTGCCAGATACCTAAATATTTTAATAAGCTATAATTCTCTGGATTTAATAGGCTTTCAGATACAATTATATAGGGACATATACATTATTACAGGGGTGCCGTCAGCAATGGCAACAGGTTCAATAGGTCAAACGGGTACAGAATATACCTCCATCATATCGACATCAGGAATTCTGCAAGGAATAAGTTCTGTTAAAAATACAGATGGCACCGTGAGGGTTAAGCTAACTTTATCAACTGGCACTGTTGGTGGGAATATAAGGTTGTTTTATTACGGCCAGGAGATCACAAGTGCATACTTCAGTACAAGTTAATGTCAAATTATCGACCAACCGTATATTCCCCTCGCATAATGATTATTTAGTTTAACTTCTCAACTTAACTATGTTGCCGAACGAAGCGTCCGGATCGTTGTTAGTATTCAACGTAGTTGTACCCTCATTTCTGAAAAGAAAAGTTATCACGTCCCCTGCGCTTGCAGTAATAACGGCTGAACAGTTTAAGGTTGCACGATATCGAGTTGCAGACGCTCCATCACCATTAAATGCCACATAATTACCATTTAGCGCAATGCGGATATCAATATCTGCTTTATATGGATAGTTGAAATACTGATTCATGATCACCAGATAAGTACCTGTGGTTGTGATGGTATAAGAGCCAACCGTAACGTGCACACCATTCGCTG
>JBOFYZ010000012.1:0-1099 GCA_051654925.1 Lachnospiraceae bacterium
AGCCCAGGCAGCGATTTACGGTTTAAAGTGTATTGTTGTACAGGAATGTTTTGATGACAAAGGGGTCGGGCAGCCTGAGATTTTGGAAAAGCAGCGCCTCTGTGAGGCTTATGGGGCGGAAGTAGTTCAATTGACGGTTGGACCGGAATTGTTTACGACCTTCCTGGGCTTGCTAGAAGAAACCGGCTATTTCAATTCTTCTCTCTATACCCCATTCGGGATTGCCGGTGTGGAAACCCTTGGTTATGAGCTGGCAGAGCAATGTAAGGAACGGTATGGGAGTTTTCCTGATGCGGTGGTATGTACCAATGCCGGTGGCGGTAATTTGACCGGAACGGCACGGGGGCTCATTAAGGCCGGAGCAGATTCTACTTCGATTATCGGTGCCAGTATCGATCTGAAAGGATTACATATGGCATCCAATGAAGACTTTAATAAAAAATCTTGTACCACTGGTCATACCGGCTTTGCAGTTCCTTTTATAACCTGGCCGGATCGCTCAGATTGTCCGCGAAATGCAGCCAGGACGTTGCGGTATATGGATCGAAATGTAACGGTTAAACAGGGCGAGGTATTTTATATGACGCAGGCCTTGGCAGTGCTGGAAGGTTATGAGCGAGGGCCGGCCGGCAATACTTCCCTAACAGCAGCATTTGCACTGGCACAGGAAATGGATCAGAATCAGATTATAGTCGTACAGGAGACCGAATATACAGGCGCCGGTAAACATACCATGCCGCAGCTTACATTTGCCAAGCAAAATGGAGTTGAAGTGAGGTTTGGTAATCCCGATGATGAGATTCCGGGTAAAACGCTTATATTCCCTGCCGAGCCAAGTCTTATAAAAGCTCGCGAATATGACTTGATAAAAGCCAAAGAATCCTATATTCATAATTGCATTAAAAACTATAATATGACTGTCGCAAGGGCTGAAGATATTAATTATATCGCAGCGGAAATAAAAGAAACAAAAGAATTTGTGATTGAGAGATTAAAAGCATACGGTATTGAATAAAATAGTCCACTTCCAGCGTGCCATTGGCGCAATAGACGGATAACAAAAAAGGGAATGCTGCATTAATTGCAGGATTCCCTTTTT
>JBOFYZ010000013.1:0-1020 GCA_051654925.1 Lachnospiraceae bacterium
CTTCCGGGAACGTTGAGCGCCTTGAAGGCGAAAATGTGCGTGTAATCGACGTTAATGCAGATGCTGGTGCTGAAATGGGGATCTTCGAATCACTGCCAGATGGTATTAATTCCAGCAACGAACTTGTTCATGCGATAAAGGATGCAACTCACCGCTATTATGGCAGTGCCAAACCAGCTTTTCTGAAGCGCCTGGTAGCGGATATTCAGGATGATCGTGAGAGTGTGAAACGGGAGCTCGAAAAAGGGATTGAGTTCTTTCTGAATAAGCACAAGGTAGATCGTAACTCCGGCATTCAGGTACGTATTGCCAAACGTTTTGCCATCGCTTATGGAGCAGGTTCCATGGCTGTGAAATATGGTGTTTTACCCTTTACAAAGCAGGATGTGATGAAGGGGATCTCAACCTGCTACCTGGACTCCCTTGAGGTGGTTTTATCTGAACCTGAGGTAATGAAGTCACCATTAGGTCGTTCGTTTGATGCAATTATTGATTTTTGCAAAAAGGATGATCTTTTAAATCTGATTGGAAATGATCGCGAAACCCAAACGGCGATTAAAAAGGCACCGGTCATTATCCACAAAGTTAAAGGACGTATGGTATATGCAGTTGATAAGGATCTGGTACATAACTGCTTGCCGAAATCTCAGCGTAAGGGCATTCTGACATTATTAACAAAGCAAGGGGTATTATTATCCGATGCGAATAAGGAGTACAGCACCATTCAGATTATTTATAAACGTAAGCAGGTTGGCCGTCGCTATTGTTTTATTTGCAAAAATCTTGATAAGTTTATGACACAATAGTTTTATGGCCTGATAAGGGTTGAATGGAGTGGCTTACAACCACTCCATTTTTACCTCATGATTCTGACTGGAAATCTTCAATTATTTTCTGATTGTAATCATCCAGATAGTTTTGAAGTTCTTTTCTATCAATCAAACGAACCATTGCGGAATCAGCTAATTCCTTAGCGGATCGGGTGAAGTAAGAGTTTGTCACAACCATTGCTTCATCACA
>JBOFYZ010000014.1:0-34643 GCA_051654925.1 Lachnospiraceae bacterium
GGATGGCAGAGGCACTGGAGGTGGACATGAACCGGATGGTTCTGTCGTGGCAGACCCATACAACAAACGTCAGGACCGTCACGGAGGCCGATGCCGGAAAGGGAATTATCCGGGAACGGGATTACCGGGATATTGATGGCCTGGTCACCAACATCCCCGGAATTACGCTGGTAACCTTTTATGCGGACTGTGTGCCGTTGTTTCTGGTCGATCCGGTTCATCAGGCGATTGGTCTGAGTCATTCCGGATGGCGTGGTACAGTCGGGCGGATGGGCCAAAAGACGCTGGAAGCTATGAATCGTGAATTCGGAACCAGACCGGAAGATGTGGTTGCCGCCATTGGTCCGAGCATCTGCCAGGATTGCTTTGAAGTAGGAGCAGAGGTTGTCGAACTATTTCACAGCCAGTTTAGTCCGCAATATCATAACCAGCTTTTCTTTGCCAAAGCAAACGGTAAGTTTCAGCTTGATTTGTGGAAGGCTAATCGAATCATTCTGGAAGAGGCCGGTGTATTGCCGCAGCAGATTCATACTACGGATATCTGTACCCACTGCAATCCCGATTTGCTGTTTTCACACCGGGCAATGGGCGAAAAACGCGGAAATCTGGCAGCATTCTTAACGTTACATTCTGCTTAATTAGTGTTTACAATTTTAGTGATTTTTCTCAATAAGAACGGTTACATTTGACTAACCTGCTGCTGGTTTGTTACAATGAATTTATATTCAAATAATACAAAGGAGGTGCGTTAAATGTTAAACTGTTTAAAATTGTTAAATGCTAAAAAGACTGCATTATTTGCGGGTGGAGTGCTGTTTGGAACTGCTGGAGTTAAGATTCTGGGAAGTACTGATGCCAAGAAATTCTATGTCAATTGTCTGGCGGCTGGATTACGTGCCAAAGACTGCGTGATGACAACCGCAACCACGATCCAGGAGAATGCCGAAGATATTCTGGCAGAAGCAAAAGAGATCAATGATCAGCGTCAGGCAGAAGTGATTGAGGATGAAACCGAAGCAACCGAAGAATAGAAACCAAATGACCGTCTGAGGGTGCTGCTTCGGACGGTTATTTTAATCAGAGGAGGATGCATGAAATTTACAATAAAACACGAGTTAAAGGGACGCATCCGGATCCATCTCCACATTCCGGTGAATACGGCAGAGGGTGAAGCGCCCTGTTACCAGAGGCAGATGACGGTCCGTCAGGCGGATCTGCTGCTGTATTATCTGATGCATCTCGGCTGTGTAACCGGTGCCAAGGTATATGACAGAACGGCTGATGTTGCGGTGAACTATTCTGGATCCCGCAACGAAATCATTGATGAACTCCGTTCCTTTTCTTTTACGCAGATAACGGCCCTCGAAGAACTTGTCCCGCATGATACCGGCCGGGGACTGAACCGGGAATACAAAGAAAAACTAATTCAGCGGGTATTGCTCCGGCTGGGTAAAAAGCTGTTTCTGCCAGCCCCCATACAGACTGCGATTACGACCGTTCAATCGATCCGTTATCTCTATCATGGGCTGAGAGTTCTTGCCGATAAACGACTTGAGGTAGAGGTGCTCGATGCAACGGCAATCGGTGTTTCTCTGCTGCGGGGGGATTATGATACAGCAAGCTCTGTGATGTTCCTGCTGGGAATCGGAGAACTGCTGGAAGAATGGACGCACAAAAAATCTGTCGGCGATCTGGCCCGGAGCATGTCTCTGAATATTGACCGGGTGTGGCAGGTCGCTGACGGCACCGATGTGCTGGTACCGGTATCGAAGATTCAGGAAGGCGATCTGATTCGGGTTCATGTCGGCAATATGATTCCGCTGGATGGAACGATTGTGGACGGTGAAGCCATGATCAATCAGGCCTCCATGACCGGTGAATCGCTTCCCGTGAAAAAAGAAACCGATATGTATGTATATGCCGGAACGGTAGTAGAAGAGGGTGAGATTACCTTATGCGTCAAAAAAACAGCCGGTTCCACCCGCTTTGAACGGATCGTAACGATGATTGAGGAATCCGAACGGCTGAAATCTTCACTGGAAGGGAAGGCGGCAACTCTGGCCGATGCCCTGGTTCCCTGGAGTCTTGGCGGAACTTTGCTTACCTGGCTGATTACCCGTAATACAACCAAGGCGCTGGCGATTCTGATGGTTGACTTTTCCTGTGCGCTGAAGCTGGCTATGCCGCTGGCGGTATTGTCGGCCATACGGGAAGCAGGAGAGTATCACATCACCATCAAAGGCGGCAAGTTTATGGAAGCAGTCGCTGCTGCCGATACCATCGTTTTTGATAAGACCGGAACTTTGACCAAAGCTCAGCCGACGGTTGCAGATATCGTTGCATTCCGCGGCCGCGACAAGAATGAGATGCTTCGCCTGGCAGCATGCCTGGAAGAACATTTTCCACACTCCATGGCCAATGCCGTAGTAGCCGAAGCCAAAAAACGGAACCTTGAACACGAAGAGATGCACAGCAAAGTGCAGTATGTCGTAGCTCATGGGATTTCTTCCTATGTAGGAGACAAACATGTGATTGTCGGCAGCCATCATTTCGTTTTTGAAGATGAAGGCTGTATCGTCCCGGAAGAAGAACGGCATTTGTATGAACAGCTTCCGCCGCATTATTCCCTGCTGTATATGGCAATTGAAAACGAACTGGCTGCAGTTATCTGCATTGAAGATCCGCTCAGAAAAGAGGCCGGTGCCGTAATCGAAGCACTGCGCCGCTGCGGTCTGACCAAAATCGTCATGATGACCGGTGACAGTGAGCGGACGGCCTGTGCCGTAGCGAAAGAAGTCGGTGTTGATGAATATTATTCTGAGGTTCTGCCTGAAGATAAGGCCAGATTCGTCGAAGAAGAGAAAGTTAAAGGCCGCAAGGTCATTATGATCGGCGACGGTATCAATGATTCACCGGCATTATCAGCAGCAGATGTAGGGATTGCCATCAGCGGAGGTGCCCAGATTGCCAGAGAGATCGCAGATATTACCATCGCCGAAGATGACCTGTATCGTCTGGTTACCCTGAAGCTGATCAGCAATTCATTGATGAACCGGATTGAATGCAACTACCGTTTCGTCATCGGCTTTAATCTCAGCCTGATCATTCTGGGTGTAGGCGGATTTTTGGCCCCTTCAACCTCTGCATTGCTGCACAACATATCGACACTGGGTGTCAGCATCAAGAGCATGACCAATCTGTTAGAAGAAAAAAATTCTTGACATTAAAACCCTTTTTTTAGTATACTTATAGTCGCTGAGTAGCATAACGCGTAAATCCAAGTACGGATTTACGCGTTTTTTTGCGTGATGAAAATGGAGGAAATAAAAGACATGAAAGAACAAGTAACAATGAACAAAATGGGTACAGAACCCATTGCTAAATTGATGGCAGCCATGGGCCTGCCGATGATTCTGTCAATGATGCTGCAGGCCTTTTACAACATCGTGGACAGCTATTTCGTCAGTTGTATGCCGGGAACCGGAGATGCCGGTGTAAACGCACTGACCCTGGCCTTCCCAATCCAGATGCTGATGATTGCAATCGGTGTAGGAACCGGAGTCGGCATCAATGCCATGCTCTCTAAAAGTCTCGGGATGGGAGACCGTAAGCAGGCCAGTCTGATTGCTGGCAATGCAATCTTTTTAGGTATTTGTACTTATATTGTTTTTTTGCTGTTTGGAATCTTTGGAGTAGAAGCGTACATAGCTTCTCAGACATCCGATCCCCAGATTATGGAAATGTCCATTACCTATCTGAGAATCTGTGTCATATTATCCTTCGGATCAATCCTGCTGATGATTTACGAAAAGCTGCTCCAGGCAACCGGCCGGACCACCTTGTCAACCATCGCACAGGTAGTCGGAGCAGCACTGAATATTATCCTTGATCCGATCCTGATCTTCGGCTACTTCGGATTCCCCGAGATGGGCATTGCCGGTGCCGCCTACGCAACCGTAGCCGGCCAGATTGTATCATTAATTCTGGGGATGATCTTTCATCACGGCTTTAATAAAGACGTCGACTCAGGCCTCAAATACTTACGTCCCCGCCTGCAGCTTATCGGTCGTATGTACCAGATCGGTATACCCGCTATCATTATGCAGGCTCTGATGTCAATCATGACCTACAGCGTCAATATTATTTTCGCAAAGTTGGGTACATCAATAGTAACCGCCTACGGCATGTACTATAAAATCCAGCAATTCGTCTTCTTCGCCGCCTTCGGACTCAACAATGCCATCATTCCGATTGTTGCCTTCAATCACGGTATGAAAGACAATAAACGAATACGGCAGGGCATAGGATACGGAGTCCTGTACACAGTCATTATTATGGCTCTCGGAGCAATTGGCCTGCGCCTGTTCTCCAGCCAGATAATCGGAGTATTCGATGTCTCAGAAGAAGTAAAGCGACTATGCATCCAGGCCATCAACATCATCACCCTGGGCTACCTCTTCGTAGGCGCCAACGTAGCATTCCAGGGCATCTTCCAGGCCCTCGGACACGGGATCATCTCACTAGTCATCTCCCTGACAAGACTAATCCTGATCCCCATCCCCCTGGCCTGGTTCATGACCCAATCAGCAGCCGCCCACAATACCATCTGGTCAGCCTTTCCAATAGCAGAAGCTGCCGGTTTTGTGGTATCCCTGATTGCTATTATCATCATTGGCAAAAGCATGTTCAAGGACCGGCAAGAACCATCCTATGACTGATCACTATTAAGGATAAGAAAAGGGATTTGCAGTGGAGGAGCCCTACACTAACGTCTGGAAATATTCATATCCGCCCGCCTGATACCGTTTGACCAGCTTCTGAATCTTAGCCGTCGGTGAGAGCGCAGAGCCGATGGAAACATCATGGTTGAACGAATTCACGATTGCCGCCAGATACTTGCTCATATCAGCCTCCAGATACCATTCCCGTTCCAGCAGCGCCTGCGGACGATAATTGAGATTCGTTGTAATTACATAATCAATATATCCTTTTTCATAGAACTCATCGAATTTCTCCAAACCATTGGTAAACAGACCAAAGGTACAGCAGATGATTACTTTTTCAGCCTTCCGCTCTTTTAATTCCTTTGCTGTATCCAGCATGCTTTCGCCGGAAGAAATCATATCATCGATAATCAGAACCGTCTTGCCTGCTACGGAAGTCCCCAAAAATTCATGAGCTACGATGGGATTTCGTCCGTCAATTACTTTTGAGTAATCACGGCGCTTATAAAACATTCCCATGTCAACGCTTAAGTTATTAGCCAGATAAACCGCCCGGTGCATCGCTCCTTCATCCGGACTGATCACCATCAGATGTTCTTTGTCAATTTTTAATTTGCGGTCATGGCTGAACAGTGCTTTGACAAACTGGTAAGTCGGCATAAAGTTATCAAAGCCATGCAGCGGAATAGAATTCTGAACCCGCGGATCATGAGCATCAAATGTAATAATATTAGAAACACCCATATCCGCCAGTTCCATCAATGCCATCGCACAGTCCAGAGATTCGCGTGTGGTTCTCTTGTGCTGGCGGCTTTCATATAAAAATGGCATAATTACATTAACCCGGTGAGCATTCGCGGAGCAGGCACCGATCACCCGTTTTAAATCCTGATAATGATCATCGGGTGACATATGGTTGATATATCCGCACACCCGGTAGGGGATGCTGAAATTGGTGACATCTACCATGGCAAACAGGTCGGTTCCGCGGATAGATTCTTTGATTACCGCCTTGGCTTCCCCGGTTCCGAAACGAGGGCACTTCAGATTCAGCAGATACGAATCGGCATCATATCCGCGATAATGAAGATCCTCTTCACGTTTGCAGCGGATCAGCTCTTCGGTATCATTTCTGCGGAATTCTACAATATAATCGTTTACTTTTTCTGCCAGGTCCCGGCAGCTTTCCAGTGCGGCGATTTTCAGCGGTGCCACCGGTAAGATATCATTAAAAACATAATTATTAGCCATTATAATTCTCCTCTTAAGATAAAATGCCATAAAATCCTAAGATAATATATACCATTTTAATAAGCAGACAGTCAATAGCTTTGTCACTTTTTGCAAAAAAAAACAAATTTGGATTCCTTTACAAAGCTGGGATATATTGATATGATAATACCAAACAAATGAAGGAGCAGCTATGAAGCAAAAAGGACATCTGATTAAGATGGTAGACCCGGATTCCATTGCATGGGAGTTGGAATTAGAGCCGGGAGACCGCCTTCTTAAAATAAATGGCAATATAATAGAAGATATTTTTGACTATCAATACCATGTAAACAATGACAGTATGCTGATGCTGGTGGAAAAAGCTGACGGAGAGCTTTGGGAACTGGAGATTGAAAACGAATACGAGGATCTGGGGATTACTTTTGAAAACGGGCTGATGAGTGATTATAAATCCTGCAGCAACAAGTGCATTTTCTGCTTTATTGACCAGATGCCTCCGGGAATGCGGGAGACCTTATATTTCAAGGATGATGATTCCCGCCTTTCTTTTTTACAGGGCAACTATGTGACACTGACCAATATGAAGGACAAAGATATTGAACGGATCATCAAATTCAAGCTGGCTCCGATTAATATCTCTGTCCATACCACCAATCCTGAGCTGCGCAGCGAGATGCTGCACAACCGTTTTGCCGGCAGTTCCCTGGGCAAGCTGGACCGTCTGTTTCAGGCCGAGGTACCGATGAACGGCCAGATCGTTCTCTGCAAAGGAGTCAACGACGGTGCCGAACTGGATCGTACGATCAGAGACCTGTCCGAATATCTTCCGTATATGGAGAGTGTATCGGTAGTGCCCGTCGGTCTGTCCAAATACCGTAACGGACTCTATCCACTGAAGCCAATAGAAAAAGAAGATGCCTGTCAGACCCTGGATATCATTGAACGCTGGCAGCAGATTCTCTATCAGAAACATGGCAGCCACTTTATCCATGCCAGTGATGAATTTTATATTCTGGCCAAAAGACCAATGCCTGAGGAGGATCAATATGATGGCTATCCGCAATTGGAAAATGGTGTTGGTATGCTGCGGATTCTGGATACTGAGATCGCCCGGGAACTGGACAGGCTTTCAGACGAGATAATGGAATCGGCGGCCGCTCCGGAAGAACTGTCGATTGTCACCGGCCGGCTGGCCTGGCCATATATTCAGGAACAGGCTGATAAAGTTATGGCTAAATATCCGCAGAAAAAGATCCGGATCTACCCGGTTAAAAATGAGTTTTTTGGTGAGATGATTACAGTGGCGGGCCTGATTACCGGACAGGATATTATCAAACAGCTTAAAGATAAGCCGCTGGGCGACAGACTGCTGCTTCCGGTTTGTATGTTCAGGAGCGGAGAAGACGTGTTTTTAGATGATATTACAAAAGAAGATGTGCAAAAAACTTTACAAGTCCCGGTGAATATTGTAAAATCAAGCGGTCAAGATTTTGTACAGGCAATTTTATATCCGGCAGAAGAAGAAACTGTTGTTTATGGAGGATATGAATTAAAGGAGAGCGGTTATGAGTAAACCAATTGTAGCAATCGTAGGGCGACCTAATGTGGGAAAGTCTACGTTATTTAATGTTTTGGCCGGTGAGATGATCTCTATTGTCAAAGATACACCGGGAGTAACAAGGGATCGGATTTATGCGGACTGCAGCTGGCTGGATATGAATTTCACCCTGATTGATACCGGCGGAATTGAACCGGACAGCAGTGATATCATTCTGGCCCAGATGCGTGAACAGGCGCAGATCGCGATTGACACGGCGGACGTCATTATCTTTATCGTTGATGTCAGACAGGGTCTGATCGATTCTGATTCAAAAGTAGCTGATATGCTAAGAAAATCAAGAAAACCAGTTGTCCTTGCCGTGAATAAGGTGGACAGCTTCCAGAAGTTCGGCAACGATATCTATGAGTTTTATAATCTGGGAATCGGTGATCCGATTGCCGTATCGGCGGCATCCCGGCTTGGAATCGGTGATCTGCTGGACGAAGTGGTTAAGCATTTTTCTGCCGATAAGCTGGAAGAAGAAGAGGATGACCGTCCCCGTGTAGCCATTGTCGGCAAGCCGAATGTCGGTAAATCTTCTATTATTAATAAGCTGCTGGGAGAGAACCGGGTCATTGTTTCGGATATTGCCGGAACGACAAGAGATGCTATTGATACAGAGGTTATCTTTGGCGGAACGGAATATGTATTTATCGATACAGCCGGCCTCAGGCGAAAGAGTAAGATCCGTGAAGACCTGGAACGATACAGCATCATCCGGACAGTGTCAGCAGTAGAACGGGCCGATGTTGTAATCATGGTCATTGATGCCACCGAAGGTGTTACCGAGCAGGATGCCAAGATCGCCGGAATCGCTCACGACAGAGGCAAGGGCATCATTGTGGCGGTTAACAAATGGGATGCAATCGAGAAGGATGATAAAACGATTTACGAATTCAGCCGCAAAGTCAGAAATACCCTTTCATTTATGCAGTATGCTGAGCTGATCTTTATATCGGCTGTTACTGGACAGCGGTTGAACAAAATGTTTGAACTGATTGATACGGTCCGCGAGAATCAGAATCTTAGGGTGGCGACCGGTGTGCTGAATGAGATTATGACGGAAGCAGTTGCGCTTCAGCAGCCGCCTTCAGACAAGGGCAAACGGCTGAAATTATACTATATGACACAGGTGGCAGTGAAGCCGCCGACCTTTGTGATTTTTGTTAATGATAAAGAACTGATGCACTTTTCTTATGTACGGTATCTGGAAAACCGCATCCGGGAATCCTTTGGATTTAAAGGAACGGCCCTTAAGTTTATCATTCGGGAACGTTCCGGAAAGGAGTCATAATGGAACGGGTCATATGTCTCGTGATGGGGTATGTCTTTGGACTTTTGCAGTCCGGCTACCTGTATAGCAACCTTCATAAGCTGGACATCCGTCAGCACGGCAGCGGTAATGCCGGAAGTACGAATATTCTCCGGGTGATGGGGGTTCGGGCGGCACTGGTGGTATTCTTAGGTGACTGCTTTAAGATGATCTTCGCCTGCCTGCTTACCCGCTATTTATTCCGGGCGCAGCCGGAGGCCGTGTATCTGTACCTGCTGTATACCGGCTTTGGTGTTATTCTGGGACATAATTTTCCATTTTACATGAAGTTTAAAGGTGGCAAGGGTATTGCATCATCGGCAGGACTTTTGCTTGCCACCGACTGGCGGCTTACCCTGGTCTGCCTGGTTGTATTTGTCCTGATCGTTGTGATCACCCGTTATGTATCACTGGGATCGATTCTGGTAATGCTGCTGTTCTTTATCGGTATGGTATTCTTTGGCAGGCGGGGGGATTATGGACTGGCTGCCGGATATCTTAATGAATTTTATATGATGGCAGGTGTGATCGCCGCGATGGGAATCTGGCGGCACCGTGCTAATATCAAACGTCTGCTGAATGGGACAGAAAATAAATTAGGCGCAAAAAAGGAGTAGACAATATGGCACAGATAGGAATGGTCGGAGCAGGAAGCTGGGGTCTTGCACTGGCAGCAATGCTGGATACACACGGACATCAGATTACCGTATGGTCGGCAATCGAATCAGAAATTGATTCACTAAATCAGACCCGCCGGATCGCAACACTTCCTGAACTAATACTTTCCGACCGGATGATCTTCACAGATCAACTTGAAACTGTAATGAGAGATGCTGATCTGCTGGTTCTGGCGGTTCCTTCCATTTATGTCCGCCAGACCGCAGCGAAGCTTAAACCATACTGTCAGCCGGGGCAGATCATTGTCAATGTGGCAAAGGGGATTGAAGAGGCGACGCTGATGCCGCTGTCTGAGATTATCAAAGAAGAATTACCAATGGCGAATGTGGCAGTATTGTCAGGTCCCAGCCATGCGGAAGAGGTCAGCCGCGGGCTTCCGACCACATGTGTGGCCGGAGCAGTTGACCGGCAGACCGCAGAGTATATTCAGAATCAATTTATGAGCGAGACCTTCCGTGTTTACACAAGTCCTGATATTCTGGGCATTGAGATCGGCGGTGCGCTGAAGAATGTCATTGCGCTGGCCGCTGGTATTGCCGATGGTCTGGGCTATGGTGACAACACCAAGGCTGCTTTAATTACCCGTGGTATCTATGAGATTACCAGACTTGGTACGGCCATGGGCGGGCAGCTGCAGACCTTTAGCGGCCTGACCGGAATCGGTGATCTGATTGTTACCTGCGCCAGCATGCACAGCCGTAACCGCCGGGCCGGAATCCTGATCGGCAAAGGCTATACCATGGAAGAGGCGATGAAAGAAGTGAAGATGGTAGTTGAAGGTGTCTACTCAGCAAAGGCGGGGCTGGCTCTGGCCGATCGCTACCAGGTAACAATGCCGATTATCGAGGCAGTCAACCGGGTACTGTTCGAAGGCAAGCCGGCTTCCGAAGCAGTCGGCGACCTGATGCTGCGGGATAAAACCATCGAAAGCGCAGCGATCCTCTGGAATTAAAGCTTGACAAGATATTCAAGTACATCTATAATTAACGTTAGCTTAGCAAAGCAACATGCTTCGGCACGGAAATGTGCCGAGGCACATTTTTTATAAGAGGAGGAAATATTATGAAAAAGTTAGTAGGTTTAGGTCTTGCAGTTGCCATGGCGGCATCCCTGACTGCCTGTGGCGGCAGCGGATCCGGCAATACTGCATCAGAAGCTAGTCAGACAGAGACTGCTGCAGAGAACAATGCAGCAGATAATACTGAGGCTGCAGCTTCTGCCGAAGGAAGTTTTAAGATTGGCGTGATCGGACCGTTGACCGGTGCGGCAGCCGCTTATGGAACCGCAGTTCAGAACGGTGCCGAACTGGCAGCTAAGGAAATCAATGAAAATGGTGGTATTAACGGATATCAGATTGCACTGAATTGCCAGGATGATGAACATGATCCCGAGAAATCTGTTAATGCTTATAATACCTTAAAAGACTGGGGCATGCAGATGCTGGTAGGTAGTGTTACTTCCAAGCCATGTATCGCAGTCGCTGCTGAGTCGGCTAATGACAATATGTTCCAGATTACCCCATCTGGTTCTGCTGTTGAATGTGTTGCCTATGACAATGTATTCCGGGTATGCTTTGCTGACCCTGATCAGGGAACTGCATCAGCAAAATATATCGGTGAGCACAGCCTGGCAACCAAAATTGCCATTATTTATGACAGCTCCACCGAGTATTCTTCTGGTATCCGCGAATCCTTTGTAAAGGAAGCTGCTAATCAGGGAATCGAGATTGTAGCAGATGAAGCATTCACTGCTGACACCAATACTGACTTCTCCGTACAGCTGGACAAAGCAAAAGAAGCTGGTGCTGAACTGGTATTTTTACCAATTTACTATCAGGAGGCTTCCGTAATTCTGAAACAGGCAAGCGACAAAGAGTTTGCACCTATTTTCTTTGGGTGTGATGGTATGGATGGAATCCTTTCCGTAGAAAACTTCGACAAATCCCTGGCCGAAGGCCTGATGCTGCTTACTCCTTTCTCAGCTGATGAAGAAGACAGCAGGGACTTTACCGCAGCTTATACTGCTGCTTACGGAATTGATCCGAACCAGTTTGCCGCAGATGCTTATGATGCCGTATATGCAATTAAGGCAGCAGCAGAGCAGTCTGCAATTACTCCGGATATGAGCATCTCCGATATGTGTGATGGTGTGAAAGCGGCTATGACTGAGATCACCATCGACGGACTCACCGGTGCAGGTATGACCTGGAACGCAGAAGGCGAGCCTAACAAAGCACCAAAAGCAGTTAAAATTGTAGATGGTGCATACCAGATGCAGTAGTATTTCAGATACCAATGGAGGGTCGTCAGACATGGCACCCTCCTTTTTTGCACTTACTTTCCACTTGCGCATGCTTTCTCTCTATGTTATAATTCGACATAAATGTCTTGAAAAATAAAGAAAGTACAAAGAGGTGTAGTATTCATGAGTTTTCCGTCTGATTTGATTAGCTTTTTTTCTTATTTGATTAACGGAATCAGCCTTGGCAGTATTTATGCTATCATAGCTCTGGGGTATACGATGGTATATGGTATTGCCAAGATGTTAAATTTCGCCCATGGCGATGTTATTATGGTCGGAGGATTTGCGGTTTTTACTGCAGTCAGTACCATGGGACTTCCGCCGCTGGCCGGTATCCTGGTTGCAGTAGTTGTCTGTACGGTTTTAGGCGTGGTGATTGAACGGGTCGCTTACAAACCACTGAGAGGAACTTCCCCACTGGCAGTACTTATTACCGCAATTGGTGTCAGCTATTTACTTCAGAATATTGCCCTGTTGATTTTTGGTTCCAATGCCCGTCAGTTTACTTCCGTGATTACCGTCCCAAGCTTAAAGCTGGCCGGAGGAAGACTGACTGTTTCCGGTGTTACCATGGTTACGATTATCAGTTGTATTGTTATTATGATTGCATTGACAACCTTCATTAATAAGACGAAGATTGGCCAGGCGATGCTGGCCGTATCAGAGGATAATGGTGCCGCTACACTGATGGGAATCAATGTAAATAAAACCATCGCTATTACCTTTGCGATTGGATCCGCACTGGCTGCCATTGCCGGAGCGCTGCTTTGTTCCGCCTATCCGTCCCTGACTCCCTATACCGGCTCCATGCCGGGGATCAAGGCTTTTGTGGCGGCGGTATTTGGCGGGATCGGATCGATACCGGGTGCGCTGATTGGCGGCATTCTTCTTGGCGTGATCGAAAACCTGTCAAAAGCATATATCTCTTCCCAGTTATCGGATGCGATTGTATTTTCCGTATTGATTATTGTTCTGTTAGTGCGTCCAACCGGACTTATGGGTAAGAAGATCAACGAGAAAGTGTAGGTGATATGTGATGAAGAATAATAAATTATTAATCCAGAACAGTATCACATATGCACTTGTCATTGCGTGCTGGGTTGTGATGCAGATTTTGATTTCACAGGGCAAGGTATCCAGTCTGCTTAAAGGTCTGCTGGTACCGCTGTGCATTTATGTGATTCTGGCAGTATCCCTGAATCTGACAGTTGGAATTCTCGGTGAGCTGAGCCTGGGTCATGCTGGCTTTATGTGTGTAGGAGCGTTTGCCGGGGCATTTTTCACAAAAGCAATGGAAACTTCCATTCCCAGTCTGGGTATGCGTTTCTTTTTTGCAATCCTCATAGGTGCAGCGGCAGCCGGTGTGTTCGGCCTGATTATCGGAATTCCGGTTTTGCGGCTGAAGGGCGATTATCTGGCGATTGTAACGCTTGCATTTGGTGAGATTATCAAGAACCTGGTTAATGTTATGTACATTGGTAAAGATGCTTCCGGATTTCATTTTTCCATTAAAGATACCACCTCTCTGGGAATGGATGAAACCGGAATTGTGATTATAAAAGGTGCACAGGGAATCACCGGAACTCCGAAAGCTGCGACTTTTACAATTGGTATTATTCTGGTTCTGATCACATTGCTGATTGTACTGAATCTGATCCATTCCCGTACCGGGCGTGCGATTATGTCGATTCGTGACAACCGGATTGCCGCTGAATCGATCGGCATCAATGTTACCCGCTATAAAATGATGGCATTTGCAATTTCAGCAGCACTGGCCGGAGTTGCCGGAGTATTGTATGCCCATAATCTGTCAACCCTTGCCGCAACGCCAAAAAACTTTGGATATAATATGTCGATCATGATTCTTGTTTTTGTGGTTCTGGGGGGGCTTGGCAATATCAGAGGTTCGATTATTTCGGCGGTGCTTCTGACCCTGCTTCCGGAGCTACTCAGAGGCCTTAATAATTACCGTATGCTGATTTATGCAATTGTTCTGATTGTTATGATGCTGTTTAATTCCAGTCCGAAAGCGATCGAAATGCGTGCCGTTGTGTTGGATAAACTAAAAAGAAAGAAACAAACGACGACAAAGGAGGCGGCATAATTATGGCTATGTTGGAAGTGAATAATTTAAGCATCTCCTTTGGTGGTCTGAAAGCAGTAGATAATTTCAACATATCAATTGAAAAAGGGCAGTTGTATGGCCTGATCGGCCCGAACGGAGCCGGCAAGACAACCGTCTTCAACCTGCTGACCGGTGTCTATAAACCAGATAAAGGCAGTATCCTGCTGGACAAGAAAAACATTTCAGGGAAAAGTAATATTGAAATCAATCAGGAGGGTATTGCAAGAACTTTCCAGAATATCCGCCTGTTTAAGAATTTAAGCGTTTTGGACAATGTTAAGGCGGGTCTGCACAATCACTATAGCTATACAACAATGGAAGGCATATTACGGCTGCCTGGATACTTCAAGATGGAAAAGGCCATGAATCAAAAAGCTTTAGAGCTTTTAAAAGTATTTGATCTGGATCAGGAAGCTGCCTTTAAGGCTTCCAATCTTCCTTACGGGAAGCAGCGTAAACTGGAGATCGCCAGAGCACTGGCAACCAATCCCAAGCTTCTGTTGCTGGATGAACCGGCTGCCGGAATGAATCCGAATGAGACCAAAGAACTGATGGATACGATTCGTTTTGTCCGGGATGAATTTGAGATGACGATATTGCTGATTGAACATGATATGAAATTGGTATCCGGCATTTGTGAAGAACTGACGGTGCTGAATTTCGGCCAGGTCCTGACACAAGGTGAGACGACCTCGGTACTGAATGATAAGCGTGTTATTACGGCATATCTTGGAGAATAGAGGGGAGAGCGAACTATGGCAATACTGGAAGTAAAGGATCTGGAAGTGTATTACGGCGTTATCCAGGCCATTAAGGGAATCTCCTTCGATGTAAACCAGGGTGAGATTATCGCCCTGATTGGTGCGAACGGTGCCGGCAAAACGACCATCTTACAGACAATCACCGGCCTGATTCCTTCCAAATCCGGTAAAATTTTTTATGAAGGAAATGAAATCACAAAAGTACCGGGACACAAGCTGGTTCCGATGGGAGTCGCCCATGTGCCGGAAGGCCGTCGTGTATTTGCGCAGCTGTCGGTTCTGCAGAACCTGAAGCTGGGCGCTTATACCCGCAGCAATCCAGGTGAGATGCAGGAAACCCTGCAAATGATTTACAAACGCTTTCCTCGTCTGGAGGAGCGTAAGAAGCAGCTGGCCGGCACCTTATCCGGCGGTGAGCAGCAGATGCTGGCAATGGGACGGGCACTGATGTCTCATCCCAAACTGATCGTCATGGATGAACCGTCGATGGGTCTGTCACCAATTTATGTGCAGGAGATCTTTGATATTATCCAACAGATTAATGCAGACGGAACGACGGTATTGCTGGTTGAACAAAATGCCAAGAAAGCATTGTCGATTGCAGATCGTGCCTATGTCCTTGAGACAGGCATAATTGCCTTAAGCGGCGATGCCAAAATACTGATGAATGATGATTCCGTTAAGAAGGCTTATTTGAGTGAATAACAGGAAATTGTCATAATAACTGCAAAATTCAAATATTCAGAAAACTGACTTTTAAGGGGAGAGTTGTAGACTTTTTCCTTCTTTTTTGTTATGATGATAGATATTAATAATGTAAAAGAAAAGGGGCGATTTTCATGAAGGGAAATGTTATTGTAGGGCAGTCTGGCGGACCAACAGCAGTTATCAATTCGAGTCTGGCCGGTGTTTACCGTACCGCTATGGATCGGGGGGCCAAAAAGGTATATGGTATGAAATTTGGTATTCAGGGGCTTTTAGATGAGCAGTTCGTAGATTTATCCAAGTATATCAGGAGCGAACTGGATATCGAGATCCTTAAGCGCACACCCTCTGCTTTTCTGGGAACCTGCCGCTATAAGCTGCAGGATATCCATGAGAATCAGGATGTTTATGTAAAAATATTTGATATTCTGAACAAATTGAACATAGAATGTTTTATTTATATTGGCGGAAATGATTCTATGGATACGATTAAGAAATTATCTGATTATGCGATACTGACCGGGCAGAGCCAGAAGTTTGTCGGTGTTCCCAAGACAATTGATAATGATCTGGCTCTGACCGATCATACTCCGGGGTTTGGCAGTGCCGCAAAATACATCGCCACCTCAACCAAAGAGGTGATCCGGGATGGACTGGGCTTTTCTTATAAGAAAAAGCTGGTGACCATTATTGAAATCATGGGCAGAAATGCCGGCTGGCTGACCGGTGCCTCGGCACTGTCAAAAGGGGAAGATTGTGATGGTCCCGATCTGATCTATCTGCCGGAGGTGGCGTTTGACCTTGACAAATTTCTGGTAAAAGTTAAAAAGCTGCAGGAAAAGAAGGATGTGGTAGTGGTGGCTGTTTCTGAAGGCATCAAGACCAAAGATGGCAAATATGTCAGTGAACTGGCTGAAGGCTCCAATTATGTAGATGCATTCGGGCACAAGCAGTTGACTGGTTCGGCCACCTATCTGGCGAATTTTATCAGCGCCGAGATCGGCTGTAAGACAAGATCCGTAGAATTCAGCACCCTGCAGAGAAGCGCGGCTCACCTGGCCTCCAGGGTTGATGTGAATGAAGCATATATGGTTGGCGGTGCTGCAGTAAAAGCTGCCGATGAAGGCGATTCCGGCAAGATGGTGGTGATCGACCGGGTATCAGACGATCCTTATCAGTGTGCAACAGGAATCTATGATGTACATAAGATTGCCAATGGCGAAAAGCTGGTGCCGAGAGAATGGATTACCAAAGATGGCACCTATGTAACAGAAGCATTTATTGATTACGTCAGACCATTAATTCAGGGCGATTATCCCTGTGTTATGGTGAATGGTATTCCAAGACATCTGTATATGACAACAAAGTAAGAAAGAAAAGAGGGTGATACGATGCTAAACCGTGCAGTTGAGATTGCCAGAAAGGCGCTTAGTGGGATGGTGGATGAACAAGGGCAGCCATATATTGAGCATACCTTGCGTGTAATCAGCCAGATGGATACCGAAGAAGAGAAAATTGCGGCAGCGCTGCATGATGTGGTGGAAGACAGTGAGATATCCCTGCGTGATCTTCAGGAAGAGGGGTTTCCCCGGGAAATTCTGGAAACTGTGGGGATGCTGACCAAGCGCAGTGATATGACCTACTTTGATTATATTGATGATATTAGCTGCGGCAGTCTGGCCGCCAAGATTAAGATTGCTGAGATCGAAGATAATCAGGATGAGAAGCGTGTTGCCAAGATGTCTTTCCGCACTTATAATAAGGAAGACCGAGCCAGCCGGGCCCTGAAAATCCTGCGCGGACAGAATAATCATACAAATTATAAATAATTACAATACCACCGGCATATACTGTATCAGTATAGCAAGGGGGTGTCCTAATGGAAACTTACAATGTATATAAAGATATCAAAGCCCGTACCGGAGGGGAAATTTATATTGGTGTTGTCGGTCCGGTAAGAACCGGTAAATCTACATTTATCAAACGGTTTATGGAACAGATGGTGCTGCCTGAAATGAATGATGCGCACCAGGCAAACCGTACCCGGGATGAACTGCCGCAGAGTGCTGCCGGCAAGACGATTATGACAACAGAACCCAAATTTATCCCCAAGGAAGCAGCACTGATTCAGCTGGATGACGGTATTCAGGCTAAAGTACGCCTGATTGACTGTGTTGGTTTTATGGTTGAAGGTGCTGCCGGGCATGAGGAAAACGAGCAGGAACGTCTGGTTAAAACACCATGGTTTGATGCTGAAATCCCCTTCACCAGGGCAGCAGAGGTTGGTACCAGAAAAGTAATTAACGATCATTCCACGATTGGAATAGTGATTACTACAGATGGATCCTTTGGCGAATTAAAAAGAGATGCCTATAAGCATGCCGAAGAGACCTCTGTCAATGAACTAAAGGCGATTGGCAAACCTTTCATTATGCTGCTGAATTCAGACCGTCCATATTCAGAAGAAACCAAACGGATGGCCGGGGAGATGCAGGATACATATGGAGTGACAGTACTTCCGGTCAATTGTGAGCAACTAAAAAAAGAAGATATCAGCCGCATCCTGGAACATGTGCTGAAAGAATTTCCGGTTACGGAAGTGGATTTCTACATACCAAAGTGGCTGGAAGTTCTGCCGGTTACACACTGGCTGAAAGAAGAAGTCGTTCAGATGGCAAAGGATCTGATGGGGAAAGCCCGTCACATGAAAGATGTCCACAGTAACTGGTCGGATGGCAATTCTGATGCCATTCAATCCATGCGCATTGATCAGATGGATATGTCGGATGGCAGTGTATCAGTGCGGGTAGATATGGACGATGACTATTATTATCAGACATTGAGTGATTTTACCGGTATGCCGATTACAGACGAATACCAGCTGATGCAGACACTAAAAAATCTTTCCCAGATGCAGAGTGAATATGATAAAGTCCTGAATGCATTGAATCAGGTACGGATGAAAGGCTATGGTGTAATGACTCCGGAACGGACAGAGATTATTCTGGATGAACCACAGCTTATTAAACATGGAAATAAATACGGTGTCAAGATGAGAGCAGAAGCACCTTCTATCAATCTGATCAAAGCTCATATCCAGACGGAGATTGCACCAATAGTCGGAAGTGAACAGCAGGCCGAAGATCTGATTGCCTATATGAAAGATAATGCCAGAAGAAAAGAAGACGGTATCTGGGATACCAATATTTTTGGTAAGTCCATTGAGCAGATTGTCGAAGATGGCATCCAGACAAAGGTAAGCCAGATGACCGAAGACTGCCAGATGAAGCTCCAGGATGCATTACAGAAAATCATTAATGACAGCAATGGCGGCATGATTTGCATCATCATTTGATATTGCAATCATGAGTAGGATGCAAAAGAAAAAGGAGGACATTGTATGAAATTGACATTTATCGGAGCAGACCATGAAGTGACAGGCAGCTGTCATTATCTGGAAGTGGGAGATGCCAGAATTTTAATCGACTGCGGCATGGAGCAGGGGCGGGATGTCTATGTGAATGAAGAATTGCCGGTGGCATATTCAGATATCCAGTATGTACTTCTGACTCATGCCCATATTGACCATGCCGGGATGCTCCCATATATCTATGCCAGAGGCTTCCGCGGCAAAGTGGTGGCAACGGAAGCCACCTGTGATTTGTGTCAGATCATGCTGAAGGATAGTGCTCATATCCAGGAATCCGAAGCCGAATGGAAAAACCGCAAGGCCAGGCGGGCCGGTAAAGAAACCGTTGAACCGCTGTATTGCATGAATGATGCCCTGGGACTGCTGGAGCATCTGCTGCCTTATGATTATGGTAAAATACTGAAGCTGAATGACAATATTAAAATTCGTTTTACAGATATCGGACATTTGCTGGGCTCTGCATCCATAGAAGTCTGGATGCAGGAAGACGAGGTTCAGAAAAAAATAGTCTTTTCCGGTGATATCGGGAACAAAAACAAACCGCTGATAAAAGATCCGCAATATACAAAAGAAGCTGATTATGTAGTAATGGAATCCACTTATGGAGACCGGCTTCACCAAAAAGGCCGGGATCACATTTCAGAACTGGTACGGATCGTCCAGCAGACGCTGGACAAAGGCGGCAATGTCGTATTACCGGCTTTTGCCGTAGGCCGGACCCAGGAACTATTATATTTTTTTCGTCAGATTAAAGCAGACCGGCTGATTCAGGGGCATGATAACTTTGAGGTTTATGTAGACAGCCCGCTGGCAGTCGAAGCAACCCACATCTTCAAACAACACATGCTCAATTGTTATGATGAAGAGACCAGAGCGCTGGTAGCCCAGGGCATTAACCCGATATCATTTCCGGGTCTGAAGCTTTCGGTCACCAGTGAGGAATCCAAAAATATTAACTTTGATTCCCGACCCAAGGTGATCATTTCGGCATCCGGAATGTGTGATGCCGGAAGAATCCGTCATCATTTGAAGCACAATCTGTGGCGGCCGGAATGTACGGTGGTCTTTGCCGGATACCAGGCAGAAGGAACGCTGGGACGCCTGCTGGTTGACGGAGCCAAAGAAGTGAAGCTGTTCGGTGAGACCATTGATGTGGAAGCAAAGACAGAATTACTTCATGACATCAGCGGACATGCTGATCAGAACGGTCTGCTGGAATGGATCGGTGCTTTTGAAAAACAGCCCAAACAGGTTTTTATCGTCCACGGCAGTGATACTGTCTGTGACAGCTTTGCCGAGCTGGTTACCGTCCATACCAAAATACCGGCCAGTGCTCCTTTCAGCGGTTCCGTTTATGATCTGCGGGAAGGCTGCTGGCTGAAAGAGACCGCGGGCGTACCGGTGGCTTCAAAAACTGCAGCAACAAAGAAAGCCAATGGTGTCTTTGCAAGGCTTAGAGCAGCAGGCGAACGCGTGTTGGTGGTAATTATGCGCAATGAAGGCGGAACCAATAAAGACCTTGCCAAATTTGCCGATCAGATTCATTCATTATGCGATAAGTGGGACAGATAAGGAGACAACAACAAGATGGCAAATGTTAAGATTTACACCGATGGTTCGGCCAGGGGCAACCCTGACGGACCAGGCGGATATGGCACAGTGCTTCAGTTTACCGACAGTAAGGGAAACCTGCATGAAAAAGTACTGTCCGGCGGATACAAAAAGACGACCAATAACCGGATGGAACTAATGGCGGCAGTAGCCGGGCTGGAAGCACTGAACCGGCCATGTACGGTAGAACTGTATTCTGACTCCAAATATTTAACCGATGCATTCAACCAGCGCTGGATTGACAACTGGATTGCAAACAACTGGAAACGCGGCAAAAGCGGTCCGGTGAAGAACATTGATTTATGGGAACGGCTGCTGGCCGCCAAAACCCCACATCAGGTAAGCTTTCACTGGGTCAAAGGACATGCCGGTCATCCCCAGAACGAACGCTGCGATATGCTGGCAACGACAGCCGCAGATGGCACTGATCTGCAGGTTGATCCAGGGGTAGAAAATTAAGTATCTCTTACAAAATATTACTAATTTCATCTGGGTATTTTCATTCCTGATTGTTTGTGTTATGGTAAGAAAAACAGAGACAATCATTAATTAAACAGGAATGAAAAAATGAAAAATAAGAGGATAAGAGTAACCATTTTAATAATTCTGACGGCCGGCATCGGCTTCACCACCTATACCAAAAGCTATGTCAATGAACATCAGACAGAAGCGATGCTCGACTTACAGACAACCACAGCAGAGCCAGGTACCACAGAGGATATTGCCCGTTCTAAAGGGATTGCCCAGAAGGTTCTGAGTTCATCAGATGCATCGGAAGATTCCGGCTATCTGACCCGCCTCCATGAGCTTGACCAGGAGCTGCAGAAGAATCACGAGACCGATCAGCGCTCCGCCACCGGTTATTCCACTAAGGCCAGGTTGGAAAATGAACTAAAACTCTGGCAGTCAGAAGTAGAGCAGATACTTGATCTGCTAGAGGACCGCCTTCCCAAAGAAGAATCCGACCATCTTCTAATGGAGCAGCAGACCTGGATCCGCGACCGGGAATCAAGAGCCCTGGCCGCCTCGAGCCGTCAGAACAAAACATCTTCCGAAGAACTGGAATATACCCGCTCCCAGCTCGATGATACCCGCAGCCGAGCTTATGACCTGGCCACCGAATATATTACATACTTAGAATGAGATAAAACATTTTAGCAACGCACTATCTAGGTTTTTGTTTTTCACCTGACGCTCGCCATAAAAGTAGCTGGGGCTGTCGCGCTAAAAAGCCTGCGTGCTCTGGCGGCGGCCGTGGTACCCATCCGTATTGCCTGCCTTTGCAGGAACATTAGAGTCTCTTAGAACAAAGAAATGACGCGTTAATGCCAGAAACGGCCAACTGTTTGAGCACAGCGAGTTTTGGCGTTTCTGGCATTGCTTTTAGCGTCATTTCTTTGTTCTTAGAGACTCTTATAGTCCGAAACCGCAGGCAATACGGATGGGTACCACGGCCGCCGCCAGAGCACGCAGGCTTTTTAGCACGGCAGCCCTCAAACAACAAACTGCTGATGCGACATTTACACTTGATAAATAAAGACTACTATGATAAGATACAAGGATGAAAGTGCCACAATTTAAAGGAGGGATTGCTATGACAAATATTGCAGTCAGTTTTATCGGATATACGTTTAAAGTGATTTGTTTTGCGGTAATCGCTTACGCAGGCATTATCTGCGGAAAGAAATTCAAAGATAAAAAAGATGCCCAAAATGCGATTGAGCAGAAGGAAAGCAGATAGTACGGAGGACGTAGTTAAGTGAAGAAGTATGGTGTTAACGAACTGAGAAAGATGTTTCTGGAATTTTTTGAAAGCAAAGGCCATCTGCCTATGAAAAGTTTTTCTCTGGTTCCACATAATGACAACAGTTTATTGTTAATCAATTCCGGGATGGCGCCGTTAAAGCCATATTTTACAGGGCAGGAGATCCCACCGAGCAAGCGTGTTACCACCTGTCAGAAGTGTATCCGAACCGGTGATATTGAGAATATCGGAAAGACCGCACGGCATGGTACATTTTTTGAAATGCTGGGCAATTTCTCATTTGGAGACTATTTTAAAGCAGAATCGATAGACTGGTCCTGGGAATTCCTGACCGAAGTGGTTGGTCTTGATGCTGACCGTCTATATCCCTCCATTTACCTGGATGATGAGGAAGCATTTGAAATCTGGAACAAGAATATCGGGATTGCTCCGGAACGGATTTTCCGTTTTGGAAAAGAAGATAACTTCTGGGAACATGGAGCTGGTCCTTGCGGCCCCTGCTCCGAAATATATTACGACCGCGGCGAGAAATATGGCTGCCAAAGTCCGGACTGTACGGTTGGCTGCGAATGCGACCGTTTTATTGAGGTATGGAATAATGTATTTACCCAGTTTGAGAGTGACGGAAAGGGTAATTATACCGAACTGACTCACAAAAATATCGATACCGGTATGGGACTGGAGCGTCTGGCTGTCGTCGTACAGGAAGTTGATTCCCTGTTCACAGTGGATACCAACAAGGCACTGCTGGATCAGGTCTGTACTTTAGCCGGAACCGAATACCAGTCTGATGATAAGAAGGATATTTCACTCCGTATTGTTGCCGATCATGTGAAATCCTGTACATTTATGATTTCTGACGGCATTATGCCGTCCAACGAAGGCCGCGGTTACGTTCTGCGCCGCTTACTGCGCCGTGCCGCACGTCATGGCAGACTGCTTGGAATCCGCGGTGATTTTATGGCCCGCCTTAGTGAAACAGTAATCGCCTTATCAAAGGATGGTTACCCGGAACTGGAAGAGAAGAAGGCCATGATTCTTAAGGTTCTCAGCCAGGAAGAAGAAAAGTTCAACAAAACCATTGATCAGGGGCTGTCAATCTTAGCCGAGATGGAAGCGGCAATGGTTGCTGCCGGCAAGACGGTGTTAACCGGAGATAATGCCTTCAAATTATATGATACGTATGGTTTTCCGCTTGATCTGACGATTGAGATTCTGGAAGAAAAGAACCTGACGGTAGATGAAGGGGGCTTTCATAAAGCAATGGGCAAGCAGCGCGAGCAGGCCCGGAACGCCAGAAAGACCACGAACTATATGGGGGCTGATGTTACTGTATATCAGTCAATCCCGGCTGATATTACTTCTGAATTTGTGGGTTACAAGCAATTATGTCATGATTCAGATATCCGGGTTCTGACAACTGAGACCGAACTGGTAGAAGCGCTGACCGACGGTGATCATGGTACAATTATTGTTGATGAGACGCCATTCTACGGCACCATGGGTGGACAGACTGGTGATCATGGTATGATTATCGGTGAAAACGGCCGCTTTGAAGTGAAAGATACGATTCATCTGCAGGGTGGCAAGATCGGCCATGTTGGAGTGATGGTATCCGGCATGCTGCAGACCGGTGAAAAAGTGTCACTTCAGGTTGACCCGGTCGGCCGGCTGGCCACCGAAAAGAACCACAGTGCGACGCATCTGCTGCAGAAAGCATTACGTACCGTACTGGGTGAGCATGTTGAACAAGCTGGCTCTATGGTAGCAGCAGACCGGCTGCGTTTTGACTTTACTCATTTTTCCGCATTAACGCAGGAAGAACTGAACCGCGTTGAAACACTGGTTAATGAAAAAATCCGCGCAAACCTCGGCGTAACCACACAGGAGATGACACTGGATGAAGCTAAGAAAACCGGCGCTATGGCGTTGTTTGGCGAAAAGTACGGCGACTCGGTACGTGTCGTTAAAATGGGGGACTTCTCTACTGAACTTTGCGGCGGTACTCACGTTGGCAGCACTGGTACGATTCAGACTTTCAAAATCATATCAGAGACCGGCATTGCAGCCGGAGTCAGAAGAATAGAAGCTTTAACCGGCGACGGCCTGATGCATTATTACCAGAAAGCCGAAGCCGAACTGCATGCTGCCGCCAAAGCAGCCAAGACCACACCGGCAGAACTGAAGAACCGGATTGAGGCTATGCTTGAGGAACTGAAAAGCCTCCATTCAGAGAATGAGAAGCTGAAAAGCAAGCTGGCTAATGATTCGCTGGGTGATGTGATGACTCAGGTTCAGACAATCGGAGAGCTTCCGGTACTGGCCGCCAAGGTTTCTGATGTCGATATGAATGGCCTGAGAAATCTCGGTGATCAGCTTAAGGATAAGCTGGGTGAGGGCGTTATCGTTCTGGCATCTGTTCAGGGCGGCAAAGTCAACCTGATGGCCGCAGCAACCGATACAGCCCAGCAGAAAGGAGCCCATGCCGGCAATCTGATCAGAGAAATAGCAGTACTGGTCGGCGGCGGCGGCGGCGGACGTCCGAATATGGCACAGGCCGGCGGAAAAAATCCTGCCGGAGTCGATGCAGCCCTTGAAAAAGTATATGAAGTTGTCAAAGAGCAGTTGAATTTGTAAAAAATAGTTGACGAATAGGAATTTTATGCTATAATCATAACAGTGCTATAAAATACCCAAACAGTTGTATTATGCACAAGTACACAACTGGAGGGAGGTTAGGTGTGAGCTATGTCAAACGTAATCGTTAAAGAAAACGAGACTCTAGACAGCGCGTTACGCAGATTCAAAAGAAACTGCGCAAAGGCTGGTATTCAGCAGGAAATTCGTAAAAGAGAGCATTACGAGAAGCCAAGCGTAAGACGTAAGAAAAAGTCTGAAGCTGCTAGAAAACGTAAATTCAATTAATAGTAATGAATCCTCAGTCATAAGACTGAGGATTTTTTCGTAGAATAATAATAAATACCGATATGGGAAGATGCGATTGTTTAATCAGTTAAAAGTATCAGCGACAGAAAATCTCAAATTACCGAAAGATGTGGTTTTGGGAGAAATATTGGTATCATTTATTGGAAGATATAGCGTAACGATTGAAAATTACAGGGGAATCCTCATTTACGATGATAATACCGTCAAGCTTCAGGCCAAGAACTGTAAGCTTCTGATTCATGGAAAACGACTTCATATTGAATATTATGATCATTCCGAGATGAAAATAACAGGACAGATACAATCGATGGAATTTGGAGATTAAAGATGGACGGAGTGTGAACTGAGTGATACAGACCATAAACCATTACATACATGGGTATCTGCAAATCCAGCTGTGCGGATTTTCTCCGGAGCGTTTTCTGAATCTTTGCCGGAATAACCAGATAGAAATCTGGAATCTGGAATATCATGATTTCCTGCCGAACGCAGGTGAGGGGGGGCCACCTCAACATGGATACCGGTTTCTAATAACACTGAAGGGGTATCGCAAAATTCGTCCGCTGGTAAGAAAATCCCATGTCAGATTAAAAATCGTTAACAGACTAGGTTTTCCTTTTTTTTTACAACGCAACCGCAGGCGCAAATTGTATGCCTGCGGCCTCACGGCTTTTTTTCTGCTGCTGGCTGTTATGTCACAGTTTATCTGGAATATTACGCTGGAAGGGAACTATCGTTTTACCGATGATACTATCCTAAAATATCTGGATCAGCAAGAAATACGGTATGGAATTATGAAGAATACGATTAATTGCGATGAAATCGAAGCCGCTATCCGGATGGATTTTCCGGAAATCATCTGGGTATCTGCACGTGTGTCAGGCACGAGGCTGATGATAAAAGTGAAGGAAAATGAGGTAATGGCGTCAATTCCCCTGAAAGACGAGAGTCCGAGGGATCTGGTAGCAGACAAAGATGGTGTAATTACCAGCATGATTGTCCGAAGTGGTAAAGCACAGGTGGCAATCGGTGATACGGTTGAAAAGGGACAGGTTTTAGTCAGCGGAATTATTCCCATCTATAATGATGCATTAGAACTGGTGAACGAACAATATGTCCGGGCCGATGCGGATATCTATGCGGAAACAACAGAATACTATACTGCCGCCATTCCATATCTGACATTCCAGCGGATGAATACCGGCAAAACACGTCATGGCATTCAGCTTAGTCTGATGAACCGTTCTCTGGTGCTGCTGATTCCGGGAAGCAAAACCAATCTCTGGGAATTTGTCCGCGAAAGCCGCCAGCTTTCCGTCCTCGGGGACTTTTATCTGCCGGTCTGGCTGGAGCAGATCACAGCAACAGAATACACGTTATACGAACGTTCTTATACGAAAAATGAACTGCAATCAGAGAAAAATAAGATTCATGAACAGAAAATGTTGAATTTATTAGAAAAAGGGGTACAAATTATCCATAATAGTGTTAAAATAGTAGATAACGGAACCGGCTGGCAGGTTCAGGGAGAATTCCTGATCCAGGAACGGATCGGGATCGGACAGAGTATCAACCAAAATCAGACAGAGGAGACAGAACAATCGGATGAGCGTAATTGAAACTATCATTGACATACCTGTTGAACACGAAAGAAATGTATGCGGTCAATTTGACAGTTACCTTAAAAAAATAGAACGAACCCTTCACGTCACAATTGTAGCCAGGGACGGCGCCATTAAATTAATCGGCGCGGACCAGATGATCCAGAAAGCCAAGAGTGTTTTTAACAATCTGGTGGAACTGTCCGTCCGGGGCAATGCCATTACCGAACAGAATGTGGATTATGCATTATCCCTTTCTTTTACGGAATCGGATCACCAGATCCTGGAGATTGACAAGGATATTATCTGCCGTACGATTAACGGCAAGCCGGTCAAGCCAAAGACTCTGGGACAGAAACATTATGTCGATACGGTCCGCAAGAAGATGATTGTCTTCGGTGTGGGTCCTGCTGGTACCGGCAAGACATATCTGGCTATGGCCATGGCTATCCAGGCATTCAAGAACGGCGAGGTGAACCGGATTATTCTCACACGGCCTGCGATTGAGGCCGGAGAAAAGCTGGGCTTTCTGCCGGGTGATCTGCAGAGCAAGATTGATCCGTATCTGCGTCCGCTGTACGATGCACTGTATCAGATTATGGGGGCAGAGAGTTTTCTTCATAATTCAGAAAAGGGTCTGATCGAGGTGGCTCCGCTTGCCTATATGAGGGGGCGGACGCTGGATAATGCCTATATTATCCTGGACGAAGCCCAGAATACCACGCCGGCCCAGATGAAGATGTTTCTGACCCGGATCGGTTTTGGCTCCAAAGTCATTGTAACCGGCGATAAGACCCAGAAAGATCTGCCGGCCGGTGCAACTTCCGGACTTGATATGGCTATGAAAATACTTCATAAGATTGATGATATCGGCTTTTGTACCCTGACCAGCGAAGACGTCGTTCGTCATCCGCTGGTTCAGAAGATTGTTAAAGCCTATGATGATTTTGAACAGAAGAATAAAACCACAGAACGGGCCAAACGGCACCGCGACCGGTAGAAAGCAGGAAACATGACAATTACCATCGATTATGAAGCACCACAGGCACTGGATATTGATTATCAGAAGATTATTCCTGAGATTGCCGAGGCCTGCCTGGATTATGAGCAGTGTCCTTATGAGGCAGAGATCAATGTTGTTCTGACGGATAATGAATCCATCCGTGAGATTAACCGCGACTACCGGCAGATTGATGCGCCTACCGATGTACTGTCCTTTCCGGCGGTTGAATATCAAACGGAAGCAGATTTCAGTCATCTGGAGGATCACGCAGAGTCCTGTTTTAACATGGAGACCGGTGAGCTGATGCTGGGTGATATCGTTATTTCTGTAGATAAAATGAAAGAACAGGCGGAGAATTACGGACATTCCCAGGAACGGGAGCTGGCCTTTCTGGTCGCCCACAGCGTTCTTCACCTATGCGGCTATGATCATATGGAAGAAGACGAACGCGTGATCATGGAACAGAAGCAACGGGATATTTTATCTGGAAAGGGCTACGAGAGATGAATAGGAAGGCTTTTGCAGCCATTGTTCTGGGACTTACCCTGACCGGCTGCAGCGGGAAACAGTACATTGCGGTTTCCGCCGATGAAGCAGAAAGTGAATCTGCCGATATTGTGATCGAAGTGGAAACGGAACCGATATCTATTATCATAGAAACAGAAGCATTCATATCTGACGAACCGGAAGAGCGAATTGAGCAGGATGGCAAGATCCGCAGCTATCTGACCGGGGAAATGGTTGATGTGAATCAGGCCAACCGGCGTCCCCTGGCTATTATGATGAGCAATGACAAAGCTGCTTTGCCCCAATATGGGATCAACCGGGCCGGTGTGGTATACGAAGCACCTGTCGAAGGGGTGATGAACCGTTATCTGGCTATTATTGAAGACTATGACATGCTTGAACGGATTGGTTCTGTCCGCAGCTGCCGTACCTACTATATCTACTTTGCCAGAGAATTCGAAGCCATCTACGCCCATTATGGACAAAGCACCTTTGCGAAGCCTTATTTGCAGGGGATTGAAAATATCAACGGAATTGAAGGTACCGGCGGTCTTGCATACTTTCGTTCCAAGGACCGGAAAAGCCCTCACAATGCATATGCCAGCTATACCGGGATTCAAAATGCCATCGGGCAGCTGGGATATTCGCAGGAATACGATCCCGCCTATCAGGGTCATTTTCAGTTTGCCCGTACCGGTGCACCAGTTGAATTAAGCGGTGATGATGTCTTTGGTGCCTATCAGGTCACGCCCGGTTATCAATATAACGAACCGTGGTTTGTATATCAGGAGGATGACGGCCTGTACTACCGGTTCCAATATGGGGCTGCACATAATGGCGACGAGGGCCAGATTGCGGTGAAGAACATTATTATCCAATACTGTGCGGCCGGATATTATGCCACCACAGACTATCGCAATATCAATGTCCATGATGGCATAACCGGTTATTACATAACGGAAGGAAAAGCCCGTCCGATTACCTGGGAAAAGGATGGCGAGTTTGGCACGACCCATTACTATGATTCTGAGGGCAACGAAATCACATTGAATCAGGGCAAGACCTGGGTCTGTGTGATGACCGGTGATGCGATCGGAAAAGAACAATTTCAGGAAAATCAGTAGATTTTGGATAAAATAGTAAAAATGAGCAGATACTGTACTTATGGAGGGATTCCAATGAAAAAGTATATGATCTGCTTAATTTTATTTCTGGTAGTCTGTACGGCATGCCTGACAGCCGGATATATGATTACCAGAGAAGGACAAAAAGAGACTGCTCAAGGTGTACCGGCAACTGAACTGGAGACAGAAACCGTGCAGGAAGACCGGATTGTCTCCAATCAGGAGAACATCCGTCATGAAGCGCAGGAAGAAGAGTACTATCTCGTGTCGGAAGATGGTTTTCTTTTGGTATTTAATAAAGACAAAGAAACCATCTGCCTGCACACCCATATTCCCCTGATCGATTTCCCGGAGAATGAGCAGGGCCGGCTTCGGGAGGGGATCTGGTTTGGCACGATGATGGAGGTATACAACTACTTAGAATCACATACCAGTTAAAAACTCTTGAAAAGTATGGCAAAACTAGATACAATAGGAAGACAGAAGATAAAGAGATACTGGAGGATAACCATTGATCAAGAAAATCGCTATCATCGGCGGCGGTGCGTCCGGCCTGATGGCTGCAATTGCCGCAGCCAGACAGGGTGCCGATGTTACAATAATAGAACACATGGACCGGGTCGGGAAGAAGATTTTGTCGACTGGCAACGGCCGCTGCAATATGACGAATCTGACTATGCGTCAAGATTGCTACCGCAGCAATCAGCAGCAGTTTCCGATGAAGGTACTGGATAAGTACTCGGTATGGGATACCCTTACTTTTTTTGATGAAATTGGAATTGTCACCAAGAGCAAAGGCGGCTATATTTATCCGAATTCCGAGCAGGCCTCGGCGGTGCTGGATGCTCTCAGGATGGAAGCAGAAGAGCTTGGTGTGGTCATTCGCTGCAGCTGTAAAGTCGGAAGAATAAAAAAAGACATAAAAAAAGGCTTTCGAATAGAAACCAGCCAGGGAAATGTCCACTCTGATGCTCTGATTATGGCGACCGGTTCCAAAGCAGCACCGGTAACCGGTTCGGACGGCAGCGGATATGAACTGGCGAGACAATTCGGCCATTCAATTATCAATCCGCTTCCTGCACTGGTACAGCTTCGTTGCGCCGGGAAAGACTACAAACAGTTTGCTGGAGTCCGCTGCGAAGCGGCGCTGCGGCTTTTGATTAACGGCACTGTGAGAGCCAGTGAGGAAGGTGAACTGCAGGTTACTGATTATGGAATCTCCGGTATTCCGGTGTTCCAGATCAGCCGCTTCGCATCGGTAGCACTGGCCGAACACACCAATGTTAAAGTATTGATTGATTATCTTCCTTCCAAGAGTATCAATGATACCAGACGATTTTTGCTGACCCGCCGGACGAGGATGGGCAGCCGTGACTGCGGCGATTTTCTGACCGGAGTCTTAAATAAAAAGCTGACCCATGTTTTATTAAAACGTGCCGGGATCAGCCTGACAGGCAAGACCGGTGATTTAAAAGAACATCAGCTCGAAGCATTGCTGGGACAGCTGAAAAGCTTTGAAGCCGTAGTGACGGCAACCAATAACTTCGAACAGGCGCAGGTATGCTGCGGCGGAGTGAATACCAGAGATATCAGACCCGATACCATGGAATCCAAGCTGGTTCCCGGACTGTATCTGACCGGCGAACTGCTGGATGTGGATGGCATCTGCGGCGGTTATAACTTGCAATGGGCATGGTCTACCGGAATGATCGCCGGAAGCTGTGCGGGAAGAGGAAAGTGAGTACATTCATATGATTCGATTGCGACAAATAAAGCTTCCGGTTACCCATACCCAGGAGGCACTGGAAAAGAAAATTTGCAAATTACTGCGGATCACTCCCAAAGAAATTCTATCTTACCAGATCCGTAAGCAATCCCTGGATGCCCGGAAAAAACCGGATTTATTTTACAGTTATATTATTGATGTTAAAACGGCCCAGGAAGCCGCTGTTGTACATAAAGCGAAACATCCTGATATTATTCTTCATCAGGAACCGCCATACCGCTTTCCCCAACAGGGGACGGAGCAGCTGAAACATCAGCCGGTTATTATCGGAGCAGGTCCGGCCGGACTTTTCTGCGGACTTTTGCTGGCCCGTCAGGGATATCGGCCGGTTATTCTGGAGCGCGGTGATGATGTCGATACCCGGACCCGGAATGTTGACCGTTTTTGGCAGGAAGGCATTATTGACATTGATTCCAATGTACAATTTGGCGAAGGCGGAGCCGGAGCTTTTTCCGACGGCAAATTAAATACACTGGTAAAAGATCCACAGAAGCGGAATCATCTGGTTATGGAAATTCTGGCAGAGTTTGGTGCTGATCCTGCGATCCTGTATCAAAACAAACCACACATTGGAACCGATGTATTAAGTATTGTAGTGAAGAATATCCGCAGCGAGATTATCCGTCTGGGCGGAACTGTCCGCTTCAGAACCTGCGTAACCGATTTCATGATCGAACAGAATGTCCTGAAAGGGGTTCGCTTAAGCAATGGCGAACTGCTCCCGGCAGAGACGGTGGTGCTGGCGGTCGGACATAGCGCCAGAGATACGTTCCAGACGCTGTATGAACACCATATTCCAATGGAACAAAAAGCATTTGCCGTGGGGCTGCGTATCCAGCATCCTCAGGCGATGATTAATTTATCACAGTATGGCCAAACGGAAGCCGGCGATCTTGGCGCTGCAAGTTATAAACTGACAAAACAGGCGTCAAACGGCAGAGGCGTATACTCGTTCTGTATGTGTCCGGGAGGCTATGTCGTAAATGCCTCTTCTGAACCAGGGATGCTGGCTGTCAATGGCATGAGCTATCACGCCCGGGACGGGAAGAATGCCAACAGTGCCCTGATTGTCACTGTGACACCCGCCGATTTTGCCAAGGTTTCACCGGCCGCATGTGAAAGCGACTTTCCTTTGGCCGGCGTGTATTATCAGCGGCATCTGGAGCAGTTGGCATATCAATGTGCGCAGGGAGCGATACCGGTGCAGCTGTATCAGGATTATATCCGGAATAAAACCGGAACACAGCTGGGCGCGATTGATCCCCAGGTGAAGGGCCGCTGGGCATTTGCCAATCTTCGCGAACTACTGCCGGATCCCCTGAACGATTCCCTGCTGGAGGCGATGACAAGCTTTGGCCGGATGATTGACGGTTTTGACCGCCCAGATGCTGTGTTAGCCGGAGTTGAAAGCCGGACCTCATCGCCGCTTCGGATTCTTAGAGACAGCCAGATGGAGAGTCCGGTAAAGGGATTGTATCCATGCGGCGAAGGGGCCGGATATGCCGGCGGCATTACTTCCGCGGCGATGGATGGCATCAAAACAGCCGAAGCAATCGGTACCCGGTACTATCCAAATTGACGAGATGCCAAAAAAAGTGTAAGATAGTGATGTTAAATGCAGGAGGCAGTACAATGGATACCAAAGAAAGACTGAAATTAAAAGACAAGAACAGGATTGTAATCAAAATTGGTTCATCCTCTCTGACCCACAATGAGAGCGGCGATTTAAATCTGCTTAAAATAGAAAAATTAATCCGTATTATTTGTGACCTGAAAGGGGCCGGAAAGGATGTGGTGCTCGTGTCCTCAGGTGCTATTGCCGCAGGGCGTCAGGCGCTTGGGCGGGATAAACGGCCGGAGACTATTTCCCAGAAACAGGCATATGCCGCCGTAGGGCAGGCGCGCCTGATGATGGTTTATCAGAAACTGTTTGCCGAATATAATCATGTTGCCGCACAGGTACTGATGACAAAGGATACCATGACAAATGACTCTTCTCGCTACAATGCCCAGAATACGTTTGATGAATTGTTGAATCTGAACGTAATACCGATCGTGAATGAGAATGATACGATTTCTACTCACGAAATTCAGTTTGGTGATAATGACCGGCTTTCTGCAATTGTTGCGGCTCTGATCGGGGCGGATCTGCTGATCCTTTTGTCCGATATTGACGGACTGTATACCGATGATCCCCATCAAAATCCGGACGCTGCTTTTATCAGCCTGGTTAATGAAATCACCCCGCAGCTGCTTTCCATGGGGAAAGAAAGCTCGGGCAGCAATGTAGGAACCGGCGGGATGTCCACCAAGCTGGCGGCCGCAAGAATTGCAACCGACAGCGGTTCGGATATGATTATTGCCAATGGTGATAATGTTGAAGTGATTCTTGACATTATGTCAGGTGAAGAAAAAGGAACCCTGTTTATAGCTCACAGTAATCTTGATTTTGACCTGATGGATTACATTCACTATCAGTATTAAGGTAACACCATCACGCAATGCAAAGAAAGGAACATATTATTACTTATGGAACAGAAAAATCTTGACAGAATCAACGAATTATACCGCAAATCCAAAAACGGCGGTCTGACTGAAGATGAGAAGGCAGAGCAGGCATTGCTGCGGAAAGCATACATCGAAACGATCCGCAAAAACATGCGGTCAAATTTAAATAATATTTCCATCGTCGAAAAAGATGGCAGTATCACTGATTTAGGCAAAAAACATGGAGGGATTGAAGAAGTATGAAGTTGACAGAGATTTGCCTGCAGGCAAAAGAGGCATCAGGTTATCTGGGCCGTCTGGGTGTCACTGAGAAGAATCACGCTCTGGCGTTGGCTGCCCAGGCCTTACTGGACGAGACCTCCGCAATTCTTACCGCCAATCAGGCGGATTTGAAACGGGCTCGTGAAAACGGCATGAGCGAAGCCATGATTGACCGGCTGGCCCTTAGCGAAGCAAGAATCCAGGGAATGGCCGACGGGCTGCATGAACTGGAGGCGCTGGCCGATCCGGTCGGAGAAGTTACATCAATGAAACTGCGTCCGAATGGTCTGCAGATTGGCAGCAAGCGGGTTCCGCTTGGCGTTATCGGCATTATCTATGAGGCGCGTCCAAATGTGACGGCTGATGCTTTTGGACTCTGCTTTAAGACTGGTAATGCCGTCATTTTGAAAGGCGGAAGTGACGCCATCGAATCCAACAAAGCGATCGTGGCGAGCCTGCAGAGCGGATTAAAAAGAGCCGGAATTACCGAAGCCGCCGTGCAGCTGATTACAGATACCGACCGAGAAGTAACAAAACAATTCATGAAAATGAATCAATATATCGATGTGCTGATTCCTCGCGGCAGTGCCGGACTGATCAAAACCGTTGTGGAGAACAGTACCATCCCGGTGATTGAAACGGGCACCGGCAACTGCCATATC
>JBOFYZ010000015.1:0-33618 GCA_051654925.1 Lachnospiraceae bacterium
GATAACATCGTGAGTCTCCACATTACTTGACTCGATCACACCAGATATCGGTGCTGTGATCTTTGTATAAGAAACCTGATATTCATAATTGGTCTTGGCATTCTCATAAGTAATCTGAGCCGACTTGACACTATCCTGATACTGCTTATATGTCTGCTCCGAGATACCGCCGCCGGAATAAAGAATTGCCTGTCTGGACAGTTCGTCACTCGCCTGACTCAAAGCAAGCTGGGCCGAATCCATTGAACTCTTGGCACTTTCCACCTGCCGGGTGTCGATCACATATAGCAACTGTCCGGCTTCAACGGTATCACCAGTCTTCACCCTCGTTTCAGTCACATCACCAGACTGCTTTGGATAAACATACACCAGTGACTCCGGCTCAACCTTGCCGACCAGACTTGTATGTACCAGCATATCCTGATACTCCGGTGCTGCTGCTTCCACAATTGGATTGGCAACACCTTCCGTAAACGGTTCATTACTCATTAGCTTAGTCACTACCACGGCTCCCAGGGCGATGACAACAACACCCCATCCGATAATACTTTTCCGCATTTAAAATGTCCTCTCTTTCTTTCTGGCTCCCTTTTCAACTGCAAACAAAAACATATCTTCTTTATCAACAAAATATGTGTACAAGCTGCTCCTGGAAATTTTGGCCATTCTGGCTATCTTACTGAAATGAAGTTCCCCGTATGCAGTACGGTGATACTCTGTCACAATTGCATTAATGATAATTTCCTGCTTTTTGCTGTCTAAACGGTTAAATCTTTTTTTTGGCACCTGGATCCCTCCTGTTTGTATTTTGTGTCATCTTACTACAGCAATCTGAATCGAAATTGAACTCAACATGAACTTAAGATGAAATTTGTAATTTTCAATTCATCTATAGTTCATATTTTCGTACTATAATTGGGATAATTATATTGGAAAATCCAGGAGGTGAGCCTTTTGTTAATGCTGAAAATTCTAATTGTAGAAGATGATCCGAAACTGTCCCAGCTTTATGATATCGTACTAAAAAAAGCCGGATATGAAACATCTCTGGCCCCAGATGGAATGAAAGGATGGGATATCCTGGAAGAAGAACATATTGATTTGATTATTACAGATATTATGATGCCGGAAGTAGACGGGTATGAGTTTGTTAAGGGTGTTCGCCAGATAAACAAAACGATACCAATACTTATGATCACGGCAAAAGATGATTTTGATTCAAAACACCAGGGCTTTCGGCTCGGTACAGATGACTATATGACAAAACCAATCGATGTCAATGAAATGGTACTCCGGGTTCAGGCCTTACTCCGGCGTGCCCACATTATGCATGACAAAAAACAGGTGGTCGGAAGTACCAGCCTGGATTATGATTCACTGACCGTCACTTATAATGGCGAAGAACAGATGCTGCCTCAGAAGGAGTTCTTTTTATTGTATAAACTGATCTCCTACCCTAATAAAATATTTACCAGAATGCAGCTGATGGATGAGATCTGGGGTCCGGGTAGCAATTCTGATGTTCAGACTATAGATGTCCATATCAATCGGCTGCGCCGGCATTTTCAGGACAATCCCGACTTTGAGATTGTGACGATACGGGGACTGGGCTATAAGGCGATGGTGTGCTCATGAAGCATTTAAAGCTTTGGATCACCTTCTCTGTCAGTGTTATTGTTGTCTTTTTCCTGACCTTTTTTCTGACTGCGTTAATTGGTTTCATGTTGGTACGTCCGCAGCTTCAGGAACGGATTGACTCATTTCCTATGGTGCCGCTGGTCGGCCTGCTATTTACTGCTGTCATCATTTCAACAATAATGACTATTCTTGTATCGCGGTGGATTCTGGTACCTATCGGACATTTAATCCATGCCCTGCAGGAGGTTGCCGCAGGCAATTTTAAAATCCGGCTTGATGAACAATCCTCCTATGAACAAATCCGGGAAATGAATGTGAATTTTAATAATATGGTAAAGAAACTCAATTCTATAGAAATGATCCAGTCTGACTTTATCCAGAATGTTTCCCATGAATTCAAGACACCGCTGGCATCGATAGAAGGCTATACTACCTTGCTGCATGCCGCACCTCTTTCAGAAGAGCTTCATGATTACACCGGCCGGATTCTGAAAAGTGCCCAGCAGCTATCGAGCCTGAGCGGCAATATTCTGAAATTATCCAGACTGGAGAATGAGCAGGAAATGGAAAAAAAAGAAACATTCTATCTGGATGAACAGCTGCGTCAGGTGATTCTGACCCTGGAACAATGGTGGAGTGAAAAGCAGCTTGATATCGATCTGGATCTGCCTTCCGTCAAGTATTACGGCAATGTAGATCTGCTGTATCAGGTCTGGATTAACCTGATGACCAATGCGATTAAGTTTACACCTGAGTATGGTACGATTACTGTGATCCTGACCCATTTACCTGATCAGATTGTAGTAAATATCCGGGATACCGGAATTGGCATGAGTGAAGAAGTACAAGAACGAATTTTTGACAAATTTTATCAGGGGGAATCCGGTCACAGCATGGAAGGAAATGGATTGGGACTGGCTCTGGTAAAGAAAATAGTAACCATGTGCTGTGGTCGGATTCAGGTGTCCAGCCACCCCAAAAAAGGATCGGAATTTATTGTCCGGCTGCCGGCCAGAGAATACAGAGATTGATTAATAGTAGTTTCTCCTTTGCTATATCGCTGTCAGACCTTCCACGGATGTACCTTCGATGTGAAAGGCCTGCAGCATCTGTTTGCCCAGATTCTCTAATTTCCTTACTGTATCTCCTACAGTTGATATAATCTGGTGAATTTATCCTTCAGATACTGAATATAATAATCGGCACTGAAAGCCTCTCCGGTCATATCTGTCAGCAGCTGGTTGCTGTCTCTGAGTTTGCCGTATTGATGAATATGCTTTTTAAGATACTCCCGGATTTCTGTGATATTTCCCTGTTCCAGTAATCCCTCCACATCCATTTCTTTTTTCATGTGGGCATACATCTGAGCTCCGAACGCACTGCCCAGAGCATAGGAAGGGAAGTATCCAAAGGCTCCCTGCGCCCAGTGAATATCCTGTAGGACGCCGGTAGTCTCATTATCAGGACGGAGGCCCAGATATTCTTCGTACTTATCGGCCCAGATCTGCGGCAGTTTTTCTACCGGCATATCCTCTTCGATCAACATCTTTTCCAGCTCGTAACGAACCAGAATATGAAGACTGTAAGTTAATTCGTCAGACTCCGTACGGATCAGACCTGGCTGAACTTTATTGATGGCTTTTACAAATTCAGAACGATTGATATTCTGAAGCTGTTCCGGGAACAATTCCTGCATTTTTGAATAGATCGGAACCCAGAAGGCTTCATTTCTGCCAATAATATTTTCAAAGAAACGGGACTGGGACTCATGCATCCCCATCGATGCCCCCTGACCGACAAAGGTCTGAGTCAACTCATCTGATATTCCCATCTCATAGATAGCGTGACCTGCTTCATGAATAACAGAAAACAGTGAACTGCTGACTATATCATTGTAATGGGTGGTCATTCTTACATCATGGTTGTGCAGAGCTGTCGTGAATGGATGGGCACTTTCCGCCAGCACACCTCTCTGAAAGTCGAAACCAAGATAGTCAGATACAAAAACAGCAAGTTCCTTTTGTTTATCTTTTGGATAATCACCTTTCAGAAATTCGTTATTAATACTTATTCCGCTCGTTGTGATTGATTTTAAAAACGGTACCAGTTCTTTCTTAATCTGTGCAAAAAACGCATCCAGCTGCTCTATATGAAAGCCCTTTTCAAAATGATTGAGCATAACATCGTATGGCCGCTGTCCTTCTTTTGCCTGATAAGCAGCAAACTTCTTCTGAAAATCAATTATCTTACCCAGATTTGGTGCATACGCCTGAAAGTCATTGTCCTCTTTCGCCTTCGCCCAGATTCTGCCTGACTCTGAAACCAACTCTCTAAATGCCCGGTACTCTTCGGGTGGAATGCATGACAGATCATTAACCTCTTCCCGGACTTCCCTGATAATAGCTGCCTCAGCCTCTGTCAGACTGTCATCCTGCTCACACGCTTCCAGCAATTCAAGAACCGCCTTACTGGTGATCAGTTCCTGATACATCGCGGAAATTGTACCCTCCATCCTTGCTGTATAAGCACCAGCCTGTTTCGGAGCCAGAGTCTCATTATCCCATTCATACAAAATCGAAGTAGTCTGATATGCTATCGCCTGTTCTAAATAGGGCTGTAATTTCTGATATTCCTGCTTCATAATCATCTCCTGCTTTTCTTAATCTACATAAAATGCTATGCTTAATGTTTCCGCTTTCATTAATTTTATTCTTTGCCCTTCGCTTTTCCATTTCGCTTTTTACCCAATGGAGTTAATTCTTAAATCATAAAAAGCGATTTGCAGCGGAGGTTTTCTGAATTCCGATCAGAAAACCAGGCGCCGAAGCTGCGAAATCATCAAGATTTCGGTGCGCCTGGCGCCGGTGCCGCTGCAAATCGCTTTTTATGATTTAAGAATGTCCCGTCAGGAAAACGAAGTCGCATGCTGCACGAACTGCCCGCTTTCCCTCGCGTCTGCCTGCGACATCCCCTCTAGAAATATTTCTTACTGCCCCAAAGGTTCGCCTTCTTCAAATCCAGATATTCATTGTAAGCTTTTTCAAGAATCTGCTTCTCATTCGAAAACTTAAGCAGATGATATGCCTCATAAAACTTATAATATCCGGAATCGACAAAGTGTTCCTCCCGTTGTGGTTTGCTGTAATAGCTGTCAGCCATCATCAAATACCAATGCACATCCTTCTCTACCATATCATGAGGGGTATTAAAAGAATAGGAGCTCTTTCCGATATATTTAATGATAGAGGCACTGACTCCGGTTTCTTCCTTTACTTCCCGAAGTGCCGTCTCTTTGAATTCTTCGCCGGCTTCTACAGTTCCTTTTGGCAAAACCCAGCCCTCATACTTGTTCTTGTAATTCTTGTATAAGACCAGTATCTTGCCCCGAAATATAACCACACCGCCACAGCTCGTTGCCTCAATCATTGCAATCCCTCCTGATTGAACAGGTCTGCATAAAACCAAACTGACAGATACCTGTTATGGTGTGTCATCTTAGACTGGTTTTAGTATACCGCGTTTCTATGGAAGATGCAAGACGAAGTTTTTTCATGCCCTGTCCGTATTTTGCATGGCACAGTAGATTTTTTCTGCTGTGATCGGCAGCTCACGAATGTGGACACCGGTTGCATTTACTACGGCTCCGGCGATTGCCGGTGACGGAGTATTGATAACAATCTCACCGATAGATTTGGCACCAAATGGCCCGGTCGGCTCATAACTGCCAATAATTTCTACCCGGATATCACCGACATCGGCTCTGGTCGGGATCTTGTACTGCATAAAGGAATTCTCGTAGACCTGACCTTTTTCTGAACGGCTGACTTCTTCAAACATCGCCATTCCAATACCCTGAGCCAGCCCCCCTTCGGTCTGGACTCTGACCAGATTAGGGTTGATTGCCGTACCGCAGTCTACCACTGCCACATAGTCAATCAGCTCATAAGCTCCCGTCTCTGGATCCAGTTCAATTTCGGCCATGCCGACCATAAATGGCGGCGGAGAGACCGGTGAAGAGTGTGATTCTGTGACTTCCAAAGCTTGTTCATTATTACACATAACCTGGTTGCCAATATCTTTTAAGCTAATTTCGGCACTGTCGTCAAGCGTATACACCTTTTCTCCGTCAAACTCCACATCCTCAATACTGCGTCCCAGATAACCGGCCCCTTTTTCGATGATCTTTTTGATCAGGGCCTCACTGGTTTTCACTGCGGCCATCCCGGTAAGATAGGCGGTGCTGGACGCATAAGAACCAGAATCATAGGGGGAAACATCCGTATCCACACCGTGCACAATAATATTATCAACAGAACAGCCCAGACAATCGGCGGCAATCTGCGACAGTGTCGTATCACAGCCGGTTCCCATATCGGAGGCACCGATCATCAGACTGTAGAAACCGTCGTCGTTCAGCTTCAGGGTTACCGATCCCACGTCGACCCCGGAAATCGCCGATCCCTGCATTGCCATCGCCACGCCAACGGAACGGATCTTACCATTGTCCAGCTGACGGAATGGATATTTTTTGTCCCACTCGATCAACTCACAGGCTCGGGTCATACATTGATCCAGGGTACAGCTGTTGGCGGTCTCACCATAATAGGCTGGCATCACATCGCCCTCATGTACCATATTTTTTTCTCTTATTGCCACCGGATCCATCTGTAATAACGCAGCCAGTTCATTAACCGCCGATTCCAGGGCAAAAATCCCCTGAGTCGCACCATAACCGCGGTAAGCACCCGCTGACATTGTGTTGGTATAGACTACATCATAAGTAAAACGAAAAGCCCTGATAGTAGAATACAGCGGGATTGACTTGTGTCCCGACAAACCTACCGTAGTCGGTCCATGTTCACCAAATGCTCCGGTATTGGACAATGTATATAAATCAACTGCCTGCAGAATCCCGTTCTTATCTGCACCCAGCCGCACCCGGACTTCCATTTCATGGCGGGGCGAGGATGCGATCTGTGTCTCGTAACGGGTATACAGTATTTTGGCCGGCTTACCGGTCATCCAGGTAACAATTGCCGGGTATACCTCGGCAATAACCGTCTGTTTGGCCCCGAATCCGCCGCCGATCCGGGGCTTCATGACCCTTACTTTGGCTTTGGGAATATCCAGGGCATGAGCCAGAATCCGGCGTACATGAAACGGAACCTGGGTCGATGAAGTAACATTCAGACGGCCATATGTATCCATGGCGGTGAACGTTCTAAAGGTCTCCATCATCGCCTGCTGGTTTGCTTTGGTATGGTAGGTCCGGTCAATAATATAATCACAGGAGGCCAGGATCTCATCTACCTCACCGCTGTCACTGCCGTCGCTCTCAGAAGCACACAGATTGCGCTGATTATCAGCACCAACCGGGCAAAGGCTTTTCCAGTTTTCCTCCGGATGGACCAGAACTTTATTGTCCTTAGCGGTACAAAAATCCAGTACCGGTTCAAGAACTTCATACTCAACCTTGATTAATTTTAAAGCCCGATCTACGATCACTTCTTCTTCGCCTGCAACAATTGCCACCGCATCCCCAATAAAACGAACTCTCTGATCCAGAATCAGGCGGTCATATGGACTGGGCTCAGGATAGGTCTGACCCGCCATGGTAAAACGTTTCTGTGGAACATCTTCCCAGGTCAGAATGATTTCAATTCCGGCCAGTGCCGCAGCCTTCCTCGTATCAATCGATGTAATCAGGGCATGGGCATGAGGACTCCTGAGCACTTTGACAACCAAACAGTCTTTAGGGGCAATATCATCGGTATAGACCGGTTTCCCGGTAACCAGCGCCGCGGCATCTTTTTTCCGGATGGGGGCACCTACATAACGCATCGTCCTTTTCATCATGTCCTATGCCCCCTTTCTCTGGCTGAGATATTTTTCAATGGCCCGCAGCTGTCCCACATATCCGGTGCAGCGGCATAAATTACCGGCCAGGTACTCTTTGATCTCATCTGCTGTCGGACTGTCCAGTTCCCGCTCCATCGCGATCACATTCATAATCAGGCCGGGATTGCAGAATCCACATTGCTCAGCCCCTTCATTGGCCAGAAAATCACCGAAACGTCTGGCATCCTCCTGTATTCCTTCTAATGTGGTAACCTCACATCCATCGGCCCGAATGGCCAGGGTTGAACAGGACAGGATCGGTTTATGGTTCAGCCATACGGTACAGAGGCCGCAGTTGGATGTCTCGCAGCCTCGCTTGACACTGTAACAGCCTTTCGCCCGCAGCGTATCCAGGAGCAGGGTGTCTGCTTCAACCGCAGCACGTACCATCTTTCCATTTAAGGTAAACTGTATCTTCATCTTAAACTTCCTCCTCTTTCAGCTGCTCCATCAATCTTCTTATGTATACGTTAGCCAGATGCCTGCGGTAATCTCCGCTGGCGCGCATGTTGCTCTGGAATTCCATCTGGTTGGCGGCCAGCAATGCCATTTCCTGAAGCTCCCGGCCATCTTCTTCCCGCACAACTGCCAGTCTGGCTTTATGCGGCCTGGCCCCGACCGAAATATAATAGGTATTCCCTTTTTTGGCGACACCACAGGCAATTACCGGAAAATCAGTTTTGCTCTGGCGTTGAGATGTGTAGGCGCTGACCCGCCCGTCTTTTTTTATTATAACCCGGACCAGAATATCCCGGCCACGTTTCATTTCTGTAAATTCCTGAATCGATACAATCCCACCCTGATACAGTTCAACAGACGCATCGAGCATCATCAGACAGGTCAGGATATCCGAAAAGCCAAACCGCCCGAACACACTTCCACCGACAGTCGCCGTATTGCGAAACTGGGTACCGACAATATGTCTGGTACATTCCCGGAATACTCCATGAAAATACTGATTCAGGCCTTCATGCAGCTCCAGCTGCCTCAGGCTGCACATACACCCGATCCGAAACTCCTGATCATCTTCCTCAATGTAATTAAGTCCAAGTGCCGACAGGTCAATAACTGTCATCTTATAAAAGCTGGCCATTTTCAGCCACATCATCCCGCCGACAATCACACTGCTCCTTTTCTGGTTCAATGCATACGCATCCTCCAGCGACTCCGCTTTGACATACTCTTTTGCACGAAACAACTCATGTCCTCCTTTGTTATCTGGAAAAATAATTATCAAAAACAGCTCTGGCCACCGGTGCTGCAATCTGACCGCCCGAACCACTTTCTTCTACTAAAACAGTAACCACTATCTGCGGCTGTTCAGCCGGGGCATAACCGGTAAACCATGCGTGCGTATCTTTACCGGTCTCAAATTCTGCCGAACCGGTCTTTCCCGCAACTGTATATGCATCAGTCCGCAGGGCCGAGCCCGTCCCGACCGTAATAACACTGCGCATCAATGATGCCATCTTATCTGCTTCTTCAGCACTCAGCAAAGCTCCATAAGATTCCGGCATGAATTTTTTAACTTCCTCACCGGCGGAATTTTCCACATGATCAACCAGATATGGTTTCATTAATGTTCCGCCATTGGCAATGGCAGCTGTCAGCAGCGCATTATGCATCGGTGACATCTGGGTAGAACCCTGGCCGATTGATGTCTGTAAAATATCCCAGGTGCTGCCGCTGCTGCTCATCGTATAGCTGCTTTTACTATATGGAATAGAAAGCGGCAGTTCCGCATTAAACAGAAGCTGTTCTGTCAGACCCCGCATCTGATCCTGATTCAGCTCCAGCCCCAGCTTCGCAAAGGCACCATTGCACGAATTGGCAAACGCCTGCTCCAGATTCTGATGGCCGTGCGCATTGCCGTGATAACAGGAGATGGTATAATCTTCATACGTAAAGGACCCATTACAGTCAAACTGGAAATCCTGCCAGTCCCCGGGATGCTGCCTGATATATTCCAGGGCTGTGATAATCTTAAACGTGGAACCAGGCGGATATAATCCCTGCGCTGCCCGGTTCAGCAGCTGGGCCTGCGTATTCTCCTCTGATATTAAAGCCGACCAGTCCGCCGACAATGTGTTGGGATTATAGTCCGGCTTGGAGACCATCGCCAGAATCTTCCCTGTATCCGGTTCCATCACAATCACCGCGCCGCGCCGGTCACCGAGTGCCTCATAGGCCGTTTGCTGGAGATCCACTTCCAGCGTGGTCACTACATTATCACCGATATTTTTAACATCAGCCAGTTCATTCATCGTCTTCTCAATCAGGTTGACATTCGAACTGAGCAGATAAAAATTGGCAAGTGATTCAATGCCTGTCTTGCCATGGTCAGAATATCCCACCACATGGGCAAACAGGGAACCATATGGATAATTCCGCCTTTCGGTACCATCATCGGCAGTTTCGGTCTGTGCCAGCACCCGGCCGTCGCTGCTTAGGATATCACCGCGTACAATCCGGTCGGCAAACCGGTCAAGTCTGGCATTATAGGCATTATTAATGGTATCATCACTCTTAACCTGCAGAAAGAAGCCATAATATCCGATCATGCCTACAAACAGCAGCACCATCAGATAGGTGATATATAAAATGCTTTTATTTGCTTTTGGATTAGGTATCCCCTTCTTCATAATCTTCCTCATCATTCTTCTTCAGGATATAAAGTCCCTGAATCACTCCAAACAGAATAAAGGTACTGAGTACAGAACTGCCTCCATAACTGACAAGCGGCAGGGTAATACCGGTCGAAGGGATGAATTTGATCGCTCCGCCGACGGTCAGAAAAACCTGTACCAGATATACCATTCCCAGACCGAAGGCAATCAGCTTGTAAAAAATCGCCTGCATGCTTCCGGCAATCATCATAAACTGCAGAAAACAGCCAAGGCAGATCAAAATCACACATAGAGCAAAGATGCCGCCCAGTTCCTCAGATATTGCCGAAAAGATAAAATCCTTTTCCACTACCGGAATCTTGTAAGGCATACCCTGATATAACCCCATGCCAAACCAGCTGCCAGTACCGATGGCAAACAATGACTGGGTAATCTGATATCCCTTATTATCAATATCAGCCCAAGGATTGCGCCAAGCCATCACCCGGGTACGAACATGGCTAAACAGCAGGTAAGCCAGCACCGAAGCACCGCATCCGCCGGCCAGTCCCCCCAGCAGATAAAACCAGTTGGTTGTAGCTACAAACAACATCGTGACATACGCCAGGAAAAAGATCAGCGCACTGCCCAGATCTTTGGAAAGAACCAGAATCAGGACATGAAGCGCTGCCACTACCGTTGTCACACAGATTGTCTTAAAACTGGTGGAACGGTAAAACATCGTAGCGACAAAAAACACAAAACTGACTTTAACAAACTCCGACGGCTGAAAAGAAACCCCGCCAAAACTAATCGATAACTGCGCCCCGAAACTGTTGTTGCCGATAATCCAGACAACTACCAGCAAAATCAGCCCCAGGCTCCCATAGATCCAGGGGATTTTGCTCAGCTGCCAGACTCTGTCCATAATATAAGGGATAATCAATGTTATCAATGCCGAAACTGCAACAATAATAAACTGCCGCAAAGCCCGGTCCAGATTCAGTCTGGTCAGGATAATAAAGCCGATACATAGCAGGATACACATATTATTTACCAGGATCCGCGAACCATTCCGGTAGAACAGGCGGTTAATCCAGATATATCCGGCCAGAAAGACAACCTGCGCCAGATAGAAAAGAACCAGCCGCTCGTCTCCGGTTTTCAGGTACATAATGACATAGGCCAGTGCCTGCATAACAAACATAACGGCGTTCTGCCTGCCGCAGATACGATTCTGCTTTTCATCATCATGAAAACGGAAATAACTGAAATTCCAATATGTGTAAACTGCGATCATCAATATCATCAGATATTTTGAAACTTCGATCATGACATTAATCATAATTCACCTATTCTACCCCCCGTTTAAAATGTCCTCTGGTAAAATCATTCAGGGGTGCTTTCAAGCTTTGACCATGCAGGAATTCTGCTGCATAAGCATCGATAATGGCGGCAATCTGCGCATCTGTCTCAAAAGTAAACTGAAGACGCAGCACCGCCGGTTCCAGCCGATTCACCAGCCGGCTTTGTCCAAGCAAAGATAACGGTGTCGGATTGTAGATCGTGTTGTAGCAGAACCGGCAGTGATTCTTAACCGGCAGATCTTTTTTCATACGGTCTTTCAGCCACAGAAGCTCCGGCTGATGGCGGCAGCCCTTCACCGTTTTGGTAATACACTGAGCTGAAATCATCGCCGGAAGATATCCATAGCCAATCAATTCACTGCCTGGGGATCGTAAGGTCTCCAATTCCCGGCTGTTTAATTCCAGCGGCAGAGTTATTGTCCCTGCACCCAGCTTTTTCATTTCCTGCACTGCCATCTGGTTCATGCAGTACATATTATAATCAAATATCAGCGGCAGCGCAATCTCCTGCACGTTTAAAAAATCCACTTCTTCCAATGATCGTACCAGCAGCCTGTCAAATCCGGCTGTTAATAATAACGCTTTTTGTTTACAGAAGTATTGTTCTGCATCTTGACGAAAAATATGCGGCAGCGCAAGGACACACCGTTTGCCGGCCCGGTGACATGCCCTGACAGCATCTGCCCAGCTGTCTGCACCAAATCCCGTGGCATCAAGATATACTTCTTTTACATCTGATTTTGATAAAATGCCCGCCAGACCTGATGGTTCTTCCAGCAGAACATGCAAATCTGGCACCGGTGCCATGTCAATCTGACTGGTCTGATCTGATGCGGTCGGGGCGCTTTTATCGCCTGCTGCCAGGCCCGGGTTGCGCCGGTAGCTCTCCAGCTTCCGGTTGATCAGGGCTTCCAGACCAGTTCTTCTAAGTTCATTCAGATCCTGTACTGGCATAAAGCAATCGCCAATGATCTCAGCCTCCAAATGATTAAAATAAAAAGGAGTATTGCCTGTTTTTTTCATTTGCTTGACCAGCCGTTCATTCGTCAGCGGCTGGTTCTGGGCCGCCTCAGCCAAAGCACCGCTGACTTCCACCTGCAGGGTATCCCATGTAAGCTTCAAACCTGACGGCTGTCCCTGAATGACCGAGACATTACCGCTGATCGGTTCCTGGTATTTCTTATTTATATATTCACGGTCAAGCATATCAAACAATGTCTGATTGCCTTCCCGGAATGCCGGTTTTTCTGTTAGTGCCATCATATTGCGGCCATTATGCTGCTGATAATATCCCTTGCTTGTCCCACCCCGGTCAAACAAGTCAGACAGCATCGCCTTATCAGCCGGATCAACAATATAGCCGGTTCGGCCATGTTCCAGATAATAATCCACATATTTGCGGTAAATGCTGACAACACCGGCTGTATAGCGGGGGCTCTTCATCCGCCCCTCAATCTTTAAAGAATATACGCCAGCCTCGATAATATCGGGAATAATATCCAGCGTACATAAATCCTTAGGACTGAGAACATAGGCCTCATCCCTGTTATTCAGCCTTTTGCCATTCTGTCTGACCTCAAAGGGCAGCCGGCATGGCTGCGCACAGCGGCCCCGGTTACCGCTGCGGCCGCCGATAAAACTGCTGAGCAGGCATTGTCCGGAATAGCAGTAACAGAGCGCTCCGTGGACAAAGCTTTCAATCTCAATATCAACCGTATCACGAATCGCAGCAATCTCCTCCAGTGACAGTTCTCTGGCCGTAACGATCCGGGATGCGCCCATATCAGCCAGCATCTTTGCGCCATGCAGACCGGTAATGGTCATCTGGGTACTGGCATGAACCGGCAGATCCGGAAACTGTGTTCTGATATAGGAAAACACGCCCAGATCCTGAACAATGACCGCATCCAGCCCCCGTTCATAATAGGGATTCAGATAAGAGTACAGCTGATCGAACTCAGCTTCTTTTACCAGTGTGTTGACGGTCATATAAAGTCTGCGGCCGCGCAGATGCACTTCGTCGATTGCTTCGAGATAACGCTCTTCATCCGGATTGTCGGCATATGCCCGGGCACCAAAACGGCCGCCGCCCATGTATATGGCGTCGGCACCTGCATTGACAGCGGCAATCATACTTTCATAAGAACCGGCCGGAGCCAGAATTTCTACTCTTGGTTTCAAGAAATCCTCCTTGCATTGAATGCTTAGCGATGAGCATAGTGTTACATTTCATCCTAAAATCAAGAAACAAGGGCTGTCCCACTAACCTTGGACACCCCGTGATTGGTGATTCGTATTTGAATTATTTATCACTGGCGGCAGTCTTTGGTTTGCTCTTCTGTCCCTTCAGTTCATTCTGAAGTTCTTCCAGCTTCATCTGCGTGGTGATTAATTCATGTTTTAAGCTGTAGGTTTCCTTCTCCAGTGCGGCCTTCTGTTCGGCCAGCCGGTCAGCCCGTTCCTGTTCCTTAAAATAATCATCTGCAATATTTAATGCAATCATAGTAGACTGATAGTCAGCCCCCTGTTTGGTAAAACCATCCTGTTTCTTCAGGGTGGATATCTTCTCATTAATATAAGCGGCTACCCGGCGAAGATAGCCTTCCGGTTCCGTTCCGCCTAATATAAAAATCTTTCCATCGATTAAAACTTCTGTATATTGTTTCTGGTCCATACTGTTATCTCCTGACCTTTTTCTTTCAATGTACTGAATACAGCACTATTATAGCAGAGAAGACTCGGTTCGGCAAATATTTTTAATAGTAAATTGTTTCCTCTGGTATTGTTATGGCAGCGGAATGTCCAGATGCCGGTATGCATGGTCAGTTGCAATACGGCCGCGGGGCGTCCGGTTCAGGAATCCCTGCATCAGCAGATAAGGTTCATATACATCCTCCAGGGTTCCGGAATCCTCTCCCAGTGCGGCCGCCAGAGTCTCAAGCCCGACCGGTCCGCCGCCGAACTTCTCAATCATGGTAAGTAACAGCATACGGTCATTGTGATCCAGGCCAATCTTGTCTACATCCAGAATATCCAGGGCGAAATCCGCTACCTTTCTGGTAATAACACCGTCATATTTCACCTGTGCAAAATCCCGAACCCGCTTAAGCAAGCGGTTCGCCAGACGGGGCGTACCTCTGGAACGGCGGGCAATCTCTGCTGCTCCCTCGTCTTCAATTGATACTCCGAGGACTCCGGCCGACCGCTTGACGATCACCGTCAATTCGTCGGGAGTATAAAATTCCAGCTTCTGTACCACCCCAAAACGATCCCGCAGCGGAGCGGTAAGAAGCCCGGCCCGGGTCGTCGCTCCGACCAGCGTAAAACGCGGCAGTTCAAGTCTGATCGATCGTGCAGAAGACTCCTTCCCCAGCATAATGTCGATGGCGTAATCCTCCATCGCCGGATACAACACCTCTTCCACCTGCCGGTTCAGGCGATGGATCTCGTCAACAAACAGCACATCACCTTCCTGGAGGTTGTTGAGAATCGCGGCCATCTCACCCGGCTTCTCAATCGCCGGTCCGGATGTCACTTTCATGCTTACCCCCATCTCATTGGCGATAATCCCCGACAGCGTCGTCTTGCCTAGTCCGGGCGGACCGTAAAACAGGACATGATCCAGGGATTCCCCGCGGGCCTTGGCGGCATCCATATATACCTGAAGATTGGTCTTGATCTTCTCCTGACCGACGTAATCTCTCAGCATCTGCGGACGCAGATTCGGCTCCACAATCTTATCTTCTTCTGTTATTTCAGTTGTTATAATTCTTCGTTCCATGCTTTACTCCGTAATCCGGTTCTTATATTGCTAAAAATTTCAGGGATGCTTTCAATACTTCTTCGGCTGTCATGGCCGGGGTCACTTCTACCTGTCTGACTGCCTTGACTGATTCGGACATGGAATAACCGAGGGCAACCAATGCCTCAATGGCTTCACCGCCCACGCCGTCGGTCTTGGCCTCAGCGCCTTTAACCGTCTCGGCTGCCACAGCCAGTCCGCCGCCCGGTAAGATATCTTCCATCTTAATCCGGTCTTTTAAGTCGAGAATGACTCGCTGGGCTGTCTTCGCCCCGATTCCCGGTGCTCTGGCAATCGCCTTGGCATCCGCGGCAATAATCGCCATCCGCAGATCATCAGGACGAAGTGTTGACAGAATCCCCAGGGCTGCTTTGGGGCCGACACCGTTCACTCCCAACAGCTGGCGGAACATCTTCAGATCCTGCCTGTTGAGAAAACCATACAGCGTCATGGCGTCTTCCCTGACCTGCAGATAAGTATGTATCAGCACTTCCGCCCCGATCCGGGGCAGTGACTCCAGTACGGACAGCGGCACATGGATATGATATCCCATCGATGCAGCCTCCACAATAATCAAATCTTCTTCTATTGCAATAAGTGGTCCTTTTATATAAGAAATCAACGTAATATCTCCTCATTGGTTCCGATTTTTTCTTAGGTCATCATACCATATCCATGGTTCCAATGCAAGACGAATATCGAACAAATATTCTGGTCATGATTGACTTGTCTGCCCGGCTCCGTTATAATACCAGAAGAACATGGCACCTAAGGAAACGGCACAGGAGGTACTTCATGATTACTGTAACAAAGCGTCTGGAGCTGCCCGATACCTATCCGCTGGAACGGATCGGAGCGCTTACCCAACTGCTTTTCTTTGATATTGAAACCACCGGATTTTCCGGTGACTATTCCAATCTTTATCTGATCGGCTGTACCTATTATCAGGATGACTGCTGGAATCTGATCCAGTGGTTTGCCGAAACGGCAGATTCCGAGGAAGAACTGCTGCACAGCTTTTTTTCATTTATGGATTCTTACCGTATCCTGATTCATTTCAATGGAGACGGGTTTGACATCCCCTATCTGCTGAAACGCTGCCGCCACTTCGGGCTGGATTATGATTTTTCCCGGATTACCAGTCTGGATATTTATAAAAAGATCAAGCCATACCGCAAGCTGCTTCAGCTGGACAGCCTGAAACAAAAATCGATCGAACATTTTCTAGGGGTAACCCGCCAGGACAAATACAGCGGCGGACAGTTAATTGAGGTATACAAGGATTATCTGGTTACCCACGAGAGCTTTCTGTATGATATGCTGATGCTTCATAATGAAGATGATCTGAAAGGCATGCCGGTCATTCTTCCGATACTAAACTATCCTGATTTTCTGGAACAGCCGCTGCAGCTGAACAGTCATCAGATTCTGGCCGAAACCGATATCTTCGGAGATCAGCACCATATGCTGGAATTGATTTTCGTCAGTAAATGCGCCATCCCGGTTCCATTTGATATCAGCAATCCTCCGGTGGAATGCCATGCAGCTGACCACGGCATTACGTTTACGATTGACCTGTACGAAGGAACGTTAAAGCATTTCTATCCGAATTACAAGGACTACTACTATCTAATCTACGAAGATACCGCCATACATAAAAGCATCGGCGAATACGTCGATCGGGATGCCCGTGAAAAAGCGACCGCCAGAACCTGCTATACCAGGCAGACCGGCTGCTTTGTCCCGCAGTTCTCACCATTGTGGCAGCCGGAGATGAAGCAGGAACCCAAAGATAAGATCATCTATGCGCCGCTGGATCATGTCTGTCTGGAAGATCCGGAATGTGTTCAGGCTTATCTCGCACAGCTGCTATGCCACCTCGGTCAAAAGACTCCGAATCGATTATAATATCTGTGGATATTCACCATATGCACCAAACATTTGGCGACTTTGCTCTGATAGTGCCTTCCAATCCATATTTGGCATAATATTTATCTCCTGTGCTGCTAAGAGCTACCGTTCCAACTGATACATACAGTTAGTGCGATAGCTCCTAATATATTTTTTCTCATCCATTTTCAGGACAATACTAACAATTATTTATTCCGATAAATAATATCTTCCCGCCCCGGTCCATTTGATACCATGGTAATCGGAACTTCTAATTCCTTCTCGATAAACTCAATATATTTCCGGCAATTCTCCGGAAGCTCCTCATAATTCCGGATTCCCTTTGTCTCGCACTTCCATCCCGGCAGCTTTTCATATACCGGTTTGGCCTTCTCAAGATTAACCGTAGTCGGGAAATCTCTGACTACTTTACCATTGATTTCATATCCGACACAGATCGGAAGTTCGTCAAGATAACCAAGTACATCGAGTACGGTCAGCGCGACTTCTGTCGCTCCCTGAATCCGGCATCCATAGCGGGAAGCTACTGCATCAAACCAGCCCATTCGTCTTGGACGTCCGGTGGTCGCACCGTATTCGCCGCCGTCACCGCCGCGTTTTCTCAGTTCTTCGGCTTCTTCACCAAAGATTTCACTGACAAATGCCCCTGCTCCGACTGCACTCGAATAAGCCTTAACGACCGTTGTAATTTCCTTAATCTCATATGGCGGAATTCCGGCTCCGATAGCACCGTATGCGGCCAGTGTCGATGAGGATGTTACCATTGGATAAATACCGTGATCCGGGTCTTTGAGGGAACCCAGCTGACCTTCCAGCAGAATCGTCTTGCCTGCTTTGATGGCATCATTCAGGTATACGGAAACATCACAGACATAAGGTGCTACCATATCTCTGTACTCATGAAGTGTATTTAACAATTCCTGCGGATCAATGGCCGGCTTATGGTAGAGATGGGTAAGCATGACATTCTTAAGCTCACAGACGTGCTCTACTTTTTCTGTTAAGGTTTCTTCGTCAAACAGCTCGCTGACCTGAAAACCGATCTTTGCGTATTTATCTGAATAGAATGGAGCGATTCCCGACTTGGTAGAACCGAAGGATTTGCCTGCCAGACGTTCTTCTTCGTACGTATCGAATAATACATGGTATGGCATAAGAATCTGGGCACGGTCAGACACCAGTACTTTAGGTCTTGGCACCCCTTTCTCAACCAGAGAATTGATTTCATTAAACAGATATGGAATATTAAGTGCAACTCCGTTGCCGATAATACTGGTTGTATGGTCATAGAATATACCGGATGGAAGCAGATGAAGCGCGAATTTGCCGTAATTATTGATGATGGTATGTCCGGCATTGCTGCCTCCCTGAAACCGTACAATAATGTCAGATTCTTTAGCAAGCATATCGGTTATTTTACCCTTGCCTTCATCTCCCCAGTTAGCACCTACGATTGCTCTTACCATGTGTGTTTGTCCTCCTTAATCAACAGCGGTTCACCGCTTGCAGTGAAACACGGAAAATTTCTCTTCTTTCCCGCAACAATATACAGTATATAGGAAAACCTCTTTAAAATCAATAATGAATTAATAAAACACAGGCAATTATTTCTAATCTACCTGTGTTTATTCATTAGAGCAACTTATTAACACTTATTAGCTGTGCTCACAATTGTTATACGTTAATTTCTGCTGTCATACCAAGAATTGCCTTGTTTTCTTCCAGCATCGGATTCATCACTTCGGTCAGGAATTCATCTACCTGCTGTGGCGCACGGCCAACATACCGGGACGGCTCCATCGTCTTTTGCAGTTCTTCCAGACTCAGTCCGAAAGCCGGATCTGCTGCAATCAGTTCCAGCAGGTTATTGTCCAGACCTTTTTCTTTGACATTTCGGCCGGCTTCCATTGACAGGGTACGGATACGTTCATGTAATTCCTGGCGGTCACCGCCGGCTTTAACCGCATCCATCATGATATTTTCAGTGGCCATAAATGGCAGCTCTGCCATGAAATGCTTCTCGATTACTTTTGGATATACGACCAGACCATCTACTACATTCAGGTACAGGTCAAGAATTCCGTCAACCGCCAGAAATCCTTCCGGAATGCTGAGACGCTTATTGGCAGAGTCATCCAGAGTCCGTTCAAACCACTGGGTGGATGCCACCAGCATCGGATTCATCACATCAGCCATCACATAATTAGCCAGCGAAGCAATCCGTTCGCTTCTCATCGGGTTTCTCTTATATGCCATTGCGGAAGAACCGATCTGATTCTTTTCAAATGGTTCTTCGATCTCTTTTAAATGCTGCAGCAGCCGGATATCGTTAGAGAACTTGTGGGCACTCTGAGCGATTCCTGCCAGTACATTCAGAACCCGGGTATCGATCTTGCGGGAATAGGTCTGTCCCGATACCGGATAGCAGCTGTCAAATCCCATCTTTTCAGCAATCAGCTGATCGGCCTTGCGGCACATCTGATGATCGCCGTCAAACAGTTCCAGGAAACTGGCCTGGGTTCCGGTTGTTCCTTTTGAGCCCAGCAGCTTCATCGTCTCCAGGGCATGATCCAGATCTTCCAGATCCAGGCAAAGTTCCTGCAGCCACAGGGTCGCCCGCTTGCCCACGGTAGTCGGCTGAGCCGGCTGGAAATGGGTAAATGCCAGGGTTGGCTGATGCTTATATTCATCGGCAAACTTAGCCAGTTCTGCCATTACATTGATCAGCTTCTTGCGGACCAGCTTCAAGCCTTCCGTCATAATAATAATATCGGTATTATCACCTACATAACAAGAGGTCGCCCCCAGATGGATAATTCCTTTCGCTTTGGGGCATTGTTCCCCATAAGCGTATACATGAGACATAACATCATGACGAACCAGACGCTCCCGCTCTTTTGCCACTTCATAATTGATATCTTGTGCATGGCTCTTCAGTTCATCGATCTGCTCCTGGGTAATTGGCAGACCCAGTTCCATCTCAGTCTCTGCCAGGGCAATCCACAACTGTCTCCATGTTTTAAATTTTTTATCCGGTGAAAAGATGTACTGCATCTCTTTGCTTGCATAGCGCTCGGATAAGGGACTCTGGTATTTATCGTACATAATATTCTCCTCAAATTGTTTACTTCACATATTCACCGCGGATATCTTCGGTCGGCGGTTTGATTGGATAATCACCACTGAAGCATGCGGTACAGATCGACAGGCCATCCGCCATCTCATCCAGCCGCTCCATTTTCAGATAGGACAGGGAATCCGCACCAAGCACCTCACTGATCTCTTCAACTGTACGTCCATGTGCGATCAGCTGCTTTTCCGACGGAATATCAGTTCCAAAATAGCAGGGATGCAGAAACGGCGGTGCACTGACCTTTACATGAACCTCTGTAGCACCGGCGTCCCGCAGCATCTTGACAATCAGATGGCTGGTCGTACCGCGTACAATTGAATCATCAATCATAATAATGCGCTTGCCCGCCACCGCCTCCTTCAGAACATTCAGTTTAATCTTGACACTGGAGACACGGCTGCTCTGCTTCGGCTTGATAAAGGTACGGCCCACATAAGAATTCTTAACAAATGCAGTTCCATAGGGAATTCCTGATTCCATCGAATATCCCAGCGCCGCGGCATTGCCTGATTCAGGAACACCGACCACAAGGTCAGCCTCAACCGGCGAATCCTGGGCCAGACAGCGTCCGGCATGGATACGGGAATGATACACACTGACACCATCAAACACACTGTCCGGTCTGGCAAAATAAATATATTCAAAAATACATCTGGCCTGCATTGCCGGATCCGACAGCATCAGACTCTTGTCCGACTTAATGCCGTCTTTTGTAATCGTAACAATCTCACCCGGTTCGACATCACGGACAAACTCCGCATCAATTGTGTCCAGCGCACAGCTTTCCGATACCAGAATATACGCCTGATCCTTCTTACCAATACAAAGCGGCTTAAAGCCAAACGGATCACGCGCCCCGATCATCTTCCTGGGACTCATAATCACCAGCGCATAAGCCCCCTGAATCTTCTTCATGGCATTAGCCACCGCATCTTCAACCGTGTTGGTATGAATCCGTTCACGGGCAATATGATAAGCAATAACTTCTGAATCAATCGTCGTCTGAAAGATCGCCCCGGTATACTCCAGTTCCCGGCGCAATTCCGGTGCATTGACGAGATTGCCGTTATGGGCCAGAGCCAGGGTTCCTTTGACATAATTTAATACCAGCGGCTGAGCATTCTCTCTGGTACTGCTGCCGGCCGTCGAATAACGGACATGTCCGACCCCGATGTTGCCATGCAGTCCCTCCAGAATCTCCGGGGTAAAAACTTCATTACACAATCCCATGCCTTTATAAGCATTCACCTTGCCCTTCGGTCCCTCGGTATCACTGACCGCGATACCACAGCTCTCCTGACCACGGTGCTGCAGGGCAAACAATCCATAATAAATTTCAGAGGCAACATCATTCCCGTCAAAATCATACATACCAAAGACGCCACATTCCTCATGCAATTCATCTGAAGCAAACATTTCATTTCTATTGTTATCCATGGAATTGTTGTTCCCTTTCTTTATTGAATCCCAAGACGGCGGAATACTTCATTATAAGCATCTTCCACATTACCCATATCCCTGCGGAAACGATCCTTATCTAACTTCTCATGTGTTTCCTTATCCCACAAACGGCAGGTATCCGGAGAAACCTCATCCGCAAGAATGATCGTTCCATCAGACAACCGCCCAAATTCTATCTTAAAATCAATCAGGTCAATACCAAGACCGGCAAAATACTCCTGCATCACATCATTTACAATAAAAGCATATTTAGAAATCAGGTCAATCTCCTCACGGGTCGCCAGGTTCAGGGCAAGCGCATAATAATCATTAATAAATGGATCATGCAGCTCATCATCCTTATAGCTGAACTCCAGCGTCGGACAAGCCAGCTTAATCCCCTCTTCCATTCCCAGCTTCTTCGCAAAGCTGCCCGCGGAATAATTACGGATAATCACCTCAAGCGGAACAATATCCACCTTCTTTACTGCAGTCTCCCGGTCATTAATTTCTTCAACCAGATGAGTCGGCACTCCTTTAGCTTCAAACAGTTTGAAAATATGATTAGTCATACGGTTGTTAATCGCACCCTTACCCACAATCGTACCCTTTTTAGTACCATCAAAAGCAGTTGCATCATCCTTATAAGATACAATTAAAACCTCTGGATCTTCCGTCTTGAAAACCTTTTTTGCCTTGCCTTCATACAGTAATTCACATTTCTCCATGGTATCCACCTGTCCTTTTTATAAGTTATAAATATAAAAGAATGCCCTTTCAGTAGAAATTATAATACACCGTATGCCCAAATGCAATAGCTTCTTTTATTAGATTAACTAATGACTGGCAAACATCTCCACCAGCTTCACCAACAGCAGTACAATTCGTTCCATTGACTGAACGCTAACAAACTCATAGCGCCCATGAAAATTATGTCCCCCCGCACAGAGATTGGGACATGGCAGACCCATAAAAGATAGTCTCGCACCATCGGTACCCCCTCTGATCGGTGATATCAATGGCTCAATATTAAGTTCACGCATCGCCTCTTCTGCCAGCGTAATCAAATATCGATGCGGTTCTACAACTTCTTTCATATTATAATAAGAGTCCGTTAGCTGTACTGCCACCGTACCGGCACCATACTTGGTATTCAAAAAATCAACTGCATTCTGAATCAACTGTTTCTTACCTTCAAACGTTTCATGATCATGATCCCGGATAATATAATTCATTTTCGCCTGATCCACATCGCCGCTCATCCCGTGCAAATGGTAAAATCCCTCATAACCATCCGTATACATCGGATCTTCAGCCGCCGGCAGCATTGCCTGCAGCTCCATACCGATCAGCAAAGCATTTTTCATCATTCCTTTTGCCGAACCAGGATGAACACTGAGTCCCTGAACCTTCACCCGGGCAGACGCTGCGTTAAAATTCTCATATTCCAGTTCACCGATCGCACCGCCATCCACTGTATATGCCACATCAGCACCAAACTTCTTCACATCAAAATAGTCGGCACCCCTGCCCACTTCTTCATCCGGAGTAAAACCAATGCAAATCTTACCATGCGCAATCTCAGGGTGCGCCAGCAAATATTCCGCCATCACCATGATTTCCGCAATCCCCGCCTTATCATCCGCTCCCAGCAGTGTCGTCCCATCCGTCGTAATCAGATCATCACCAACATACCTCAACAATTCCGGAAACGCCTGCGGCGATAATTTCAGCCCCGATTCCCGATTCAGCAAAATCTCACCGCCATCATACCCTTCAATAATCTGCGGTCTTACATCCTTACCCGAAAAAGCCGGTGCCGTATCCATATGCGCAATCAAACCCAGCGCCGGTACCTCTTTACTGGTCGTCGCCGGAATAACTGCCATCACATAACAATGCTCATCAATCGTCACCTCCGAAGCCCCCATCCCCCGTAACTCTTCTACCAGCAACTCCGCAAGAACCCGCTGAGTCTTAGTACTGGGCACCATCTCCTGATCTTCTTTCGATTCCGTATCAATTACAACATACCGCAAAAACTTATCCATAACTTTTTCAGCCATCCCGTCACCTCTCAAACAAATTCTTCTTCTATTATAAATAATCTTCCCATCACACACAACTTATATTTGCAAAACCAGCAAATATATGCCCTATGCTAGTCATAATATCAAAAGAATATCTTACAATACACCGTTCCAGCTCCCGCCACTTAATTACAACGTAAGCTGAATGGGCTGAACATAGAAGGGGCGCTGCGAAAGCGTGTCCCCGGTTCGGGCGGGTGAGGGGGCTGGTGGTGGTTCCTTTGCAGCTGCATTTGAAGGACTATTAGAAACACTTACAGATCAAGACGAAACGTTATCATAACACGCAGCATCTGTCTGAGCGCAGCGAGTTTGCAAGTGTTATGATGCCTTTAGTTTCGTTTTGATCTGTTAGTGTTTCTTATAGTCCGGAAACAGCAGCTGCAAAGGAACCACCACCAGCCCCCTCACCCGTCCGAACCGGGGACACGCTTTCGCAGCGCCCCACCGCTTTCATATGTATTCCTTACACCCCACTGGGCATATCCGCCTCAAACTTCGCTACCAGCTTCTCCTGCCAGTCAGACGTCGGTCTCAGCTTCCCAAGGAAGAATCTAAGTGTACTTGGTTCATCCACAAATTCCAGTCCGCCAATCATTTGGCGATTCTCATAGAGCCAGCTGATTCTGTCTGCAACGAACTTCATATGAGATAATGTGTATACGCGTTTCGGCACAGCCAGACGGACCAGTTCCATTTCCGAAAAATGCTCGGAACCGTCAGGATTACGCTGCTCCGATAATGTTCCTCGTTCCATACCGCGGATACCACCAGCTATGTATATTGCCGCTGCCAGTGCACCAGCCGGATACTGATTCTGCGGAATATGATCAACAAAGCGCATCGCATCGATATGGCAGCCCAGGCCGCCGCTTGGAGTAACTACCGGAACTCCTTTGGCCTGCAATTCATCGCTCAGTGCTTTGACAAACAGCGGAGTCTGGCTGATTACATCGAAATCCAGAGTTTCCATCAGGCCTACTGCAATTGCTTCCATCTCCCGTACTGACATCCCGCCGTAGGTCAGAAATCCTTCGTACAGCGGAACCAGCTCACGCATAGCCGCAAAATATGTCTCATTATTCGTACAGATACCGCCGCCGCGGGCGCAGCCCAGCTTTCTGCCGGAAAAATAAATGACATCAAACATCGATCCCATATCCAATACAATATCACTCAATGAACGATCCCTGCATGCGGCCTCACGGGTCTTGATAAAGTACAGGTTATCGGCCAGCAGACTGGCATCGAGAATACTTAAAATCCCCTGTTCCTTACAATATGTCGTTACTTCTCGCATATTTTCAAGTGACACCGGCTGTCCGCCGATTAGATTCGTACCAGCTTCTACCCGGACAAAGGAGATCTGTTCCATACCAACACGGGATACTGTATCGCGGAGCTTGTCCATATCCAGGTTGCCCTTAAACGGATGATCGCTGTTAACCTGACTGCCTACATCTCCAACCACCTCTTCAACACTGCCGCCGAGACGGGTGATATGTGACTTGGTCGTTGTGAAGTGATAATTCATAATTGCAACACTGCCGGGCTTTACGAAGGTATTCGCCAGAATATTTTCACAGGCCCTGCCCTGATGCGCCGGCAGGAAATTCCTGGTTCCAAAAAACTTCTCCAGTGCCTCCTGCAGCCGATAATAAGTACGGGATCCTGCATAACTGTCATCAGCCATCATCATCGCCGCATACTGGGCATCGCTCATAGCATTGACACCGCTGTCTGTCAGCATGTCCAGAAAAACATCTTCATTGCGAAGCAAAAAAGTATTGCCGCCCGCTTCCTGGATTGCTTCAAGACGTGTCCGCACCGGGCGCAGATTGATACGCTGCACCATCCGCGCTTTGTGCATTTCTAAAGGTACCTGTTCACCGGAAAAGAATTGTACTCCCGGATTTGTATTCTGCTGCATATGTATTCCTCCATATTTGTATAATACGAAAATCATAACATGGCGAAATACACGTGTCAAGTTTAAAGCTTAGAAGTTTAATGTATTAAAATGAAAAAGTATTTTTTAGTACAGTATATCGCAGATTTGCGTGGATAGCAGATGCCAATACCCGAACTTGCAATACACTGTACCAATATTTATTCTCGTTTCATAAGAACCATATTAACCAGTATTCCGCCGACCAGCAATACCGGAAAGATGATCGCTGCCAAAATCCCGGCTTTCAGATCATCACCGGCCATGCCGGCAATTCTGCCCACTACAGTCGGTCCCAGCGAACAGCCCAGATCACCGGCCAGAGCCAGGAAGGCAAACATGGCGGTACCGCTTTTAATCTGACCCGCTGACATACTGATCGTCCCCGGCCAGAATATCCCCACCGACAAACCGCACATCCCACATCCGATCAGGCTAAGAAACGGCCATGGTGACAGTGAGATACAAAGATAACTGGTCACACAGAGGATACCGCTGAACAGGATGACAATCTGCAAGTCGACCTTCTCCCCCACCTTGCTGTACCAGATTCTCGATATTCCCATCATGATTGCAAAGAACATCGGACCAGCCAGGTCACCGATCGTCTTACTGACTCCCAGCCCCTTTTCCGCGAGGGTTGAAGCCCACTGACTGACCGCCTGCTCGCTGGCGCCTGCACATACCATCAGGATGATCATAATCCAGAAAATCTTATTCGACAGAAGATTTTTAACGGAATGCATGTGCCCGTCTTCCGCCAGGCTCACAATCGGTACCCTGGTAAAAAACACGGCATTCAGCAGCGGGATAACCGCCCACAGCAGCGCTAATATTTTCCAGCTGGAAATACCAAACACGGCAAAAAATATCGTTGAAAGTAATACTACTGCCACATGCCCCCAGCAATAAAAGGAATGAAGCAGACTCATCGCCGTCTCTTTATTATCGCTCGGACATGCTTCAACAATCGGGCTGATCAGCACTTCGATTAAACCGCCGCCCATCGCATAGATCATTACCGCTATCAGCAGACCGATAAACGGATCCGAAAACAGCTCCGGCAGGAACACCAGCGACGCCAGCCCTGCTGCCGCAAAAATATGTGCTGCCACAACAGAAATACGATATCCAATTTTATCGATCAATCCGGCTGACAGGAAGTCTATGAACAGCTGCAAGCCGAAATTAAACGTTACCAGAAACGTAATTTTCGTTATTGGTATTCCATAAGATGACTGGAATGTCAGGAAAAGTAATGGCACAAAATTATTGACAATTGCCTGTACAATATATCCTGTAAAGCACGCATACATGGTATGTTTGTAAGATTGTTTCATGGTTGTTTGCCTCTCCTCTATGACCTTTTCTAGTACAGCCTTGACCAGGCATCTTGGCACTGACTATTGTATTGTATGCTCATTTCTCAATAATTGCTTGCACACTAATCCAACTTTATACTCATAATATTCACAAAATCTCGTACCAAATGGTGCGAGATTTTCATGTGATATATTTTCAACTGTATATTTTGGTTTACCGATTTTTTGTTACCAAAGTGTTGCCAGTACAATTATCAACTATGGGTTATAATCCAACTTAATATTTGTTCTTGTCCTGTTTTACCTGACGCAATATTTAATCCTTTAATTTCTGTGATTAATTTATCTGTATTTCTCTCAAATCTCTCTGTTATTCTCCTCGAACAAAATTATTAGAGCCAAAGTAGAGCCACCCAATTCTTATTCATAAAATTGTTATTTATCGTTCAATTTTTAATCCCCGCTTGAGCATTTTCTCCAAAGAGCCTGTATTTAACAAATTAACATTCTGAAATTCGCCTTTGTAGAATGTTGCCCAGTTATTGAACACACACGGCAATTCCTTTGCCTTTTGCAGCGTATCCACCTTGATAAAATATATTAGAACGCTATGTTCCTCGCAGTACGTCTGTATCTTCTCTACATATCCAGGAATAAAGGGACACTGCATATCGTAATAGATTGTCAGCGTATCGCCGTCAATGCTCATTTTTTTTGCATTTTCTGCAAATTTTGGTGTTGTTCCGTCAAAAGAGAGTGCCAACAACTTATAACCATTTTCGGTGGTATCAACTGCTTTAAAGCTATATTTCTTTGCAAAATCTTGACTGGAGAGCCAAGCCTTTTGCTTTTTCGCTCCTAACATACAAACACCGGATTTGCCTTTAGCTTTCGCATCAGCTATGCAATATTCCATGAGTTCTTTCCCATATCCGCTCCCTTTTGGAGCACCTTCAACCCATAGGCAATAGATGTAAATATAATTATCGCCGATGATCGGAACCCAAGCCGTCTCTAGTGGTGCATATTCAATAAAAACCGTAGCCTTTGCATTCAGCTTGCGAAAGACATGCCCTTCGGTCAGCCGCTCAGAAAGCCATTCTTTCTTTGCACCAATTCCTGGATGTGCTTTTTTGCTGCGCATGATGCAGCAGATATGCTCTTCCGCTAGGTTTTCTGTTGTGATATTTATAAAATCAGTTCCCATATTTATACTCCATTCAAACGAATTACCTTGGGGTCGTCCTAACACACTTTTTTCATCATCCAAGTTAGAACTTGCAAACTTCGAGTAACAACTGAAACTTATTGTTCTTTTTTCAGATATACCATATCAACCAGTAGTTTTCCGTCTTCAAACATTGGATGGTCGTAGTTATCTAGAAAAATAATAAGTGCAGCGTTGACTTAAATCTGTGTTGCGAATAATTGTATCGCGCATGTCTGCTCCCAGGCAACACAATTTAATCGTAACCATGAAATAGAAATAAAAGAAATAATGACAGACACTGATTTTTTGTTGCCAAAATGTTACCATTGCATTATTCCTCTTGATACAAAATCCGAAAATAATCAAGATATTCTTTAAATCGATCTTGCGCAGTCAAACACGTATCCTTTAGATAACCTTGTTCATTCTCCCATTCATACATACCTCGATAATAAAACATCTTCAATTTCTCATCTATAATAAATGGAATAACATTATTGCGAAGACATTCTTTAAATAATATTAATCTTCCGACTCGACCATTCCCGTCCTGAAACGGATGAATACGCTCAAATTTTACGTGAAAATCAATTATTTCATCCATTGTCCTTCTATTAGATGAATTATAGTATCGCAAAAGTTCTTTTATCTCAGTCTGAACTTGTTCTGGTGGTGTCGTCTCCCTTCCTCCAACTTCGTTAGGTAACTTCTTATAATCTCCTACTACAAACCAATTCTTTCGACTATCACTTGTTCCATTTTTCAATACAGAATGAAGTTGTTTAATAAACTTTTCAGTAAGCACATAAGATGCCTGGTCTATTATCATGTCAATACAACGAAAATGATTCGCTGTTTCTACAATATCATCCACATTATAAGATTCATTTGAAACACCTATTGTATTCGTTTCATAAATATAACGAGTTTGATCATGAGTTAACCTACTCCCCTCTATATGGTTGGAGTTATAGGTTAATTCAATCTGAACTTTATGATATATCCCACCGGATACAGCTCCTGCTTTTTCTGCTTTTAAGACCTCCAGTAATGTACGCGGAGTAATTTGAATTTTATTAATTCGTTCTGGCCGTTCAGCATTTTCAGGTATATTCCATGTCTTGCCGGTCAAATATGCATCTTCAATTTTACCTTGCGCACAGTAGTTTCGCACTGTCCGCTCAGATATCCTCCATCTTTTCGCCATTTCTGAAACTGAGATATATTTCATAGCCATTCCCTCCAAATGTTTATATTATATAATATTATCGGCAATAAATCAATTATTGATTCACGGATTTATTTTGTATTTGCCGATATCGGCATGGCAGCAAAAAATATCGAATTGTGGGCAATCTGAAATAATATAAATAATGGCAGATATTCTAAAAGAAAATCTGCCATTTAAAATTGCCTGTGTAATTTTGTACTATTCGAACTCTATCGTCGTCACCGTTCAGCATGTATCAACATGTGCCAATCAATCCAGCTTGTCCACAAGAAAACAGAAAAAATCACTCTGTTCATTTCGTTCGCATAATTTTTAATGTCACAATAATGTCACGCTTCGTTTTCAAAAACATATTCCATTATATCACCCGGCTGACAATTTAGAAGCATGCATACCTTTTGAATCGTTCTCGTATCGGTATGACCCGATCCATCTTTCATTTTAGCAACGATTCCAGGACTTATACCCGAATCCCTCAAATACTGCCACTTCTTTCCTCTTGACTCCAATAATAATTCTAATTTCTTAAAACTTATATAAACCGGCTCTGCTGTTTTATTTGCCATTATTCCACCCCCCTACGTCCTATATATAGTAATAGTCATGTTAATTATAGGCTTAAATCCTATAGAAGTCAACACAAAAACAGCTTTCGTACTATTTTTAGTACTTTTTCGTACTATCTTTAGAAATATTTACTATTGAAAATTCGTACTATATATAGTAATATATATATATAAGATAAAAGAAAAGGAAGTAAGCAAAAGCCTACTCCCCAATCCAAGTCTTATAAAACCAAATAAGGAGGTGGATGAAATGGAAATCCTAATTTTCCTCCTTATCAAGGTCACAATCGTTGCTGCGATTGCAATTGACCTGATAAGGTAACGACCACCGAGGGAGTATCAACGTCGTGAGACGTCGAGAAACCTCAAACCTTATCTGGATTGTAACACAGCGAAATCAGAAATGCAACCGGGGTAGACAAATCCCCACCAAGATTACCAGTCGTACCTGTGACGATAGCCGAGAGCGATGAATAGTCAGGCAAGACTGGTAAGGGTTGCCTGATTCAATCAACAAACCAATAATGAGGAGAACCAACCATGCTAAAAAATCAGAAATTCGGGGTTGAAATTGAAATGACAGGTTTAACCAGAGCTGCAGCTGCCAAAGTAATTGCAAAATACTTTCATACTCGTAACAGTGCCGGTGATAGAACTTGCTATGAAACTCGTGAGATAACCGACACTCAAGGAAGAATCTGGAAAGTTATGCGAGATGGATCTGTAGCCGGTGGCGGACAGCAATCTGTTGAAATGGTAACTCCCCCACTCAACTATAACGATATTGAATCTCTGCAAGAGATTATTCGGAAGCTTAAAGAAGCCGGAGCCAGAACAGATTCAAGCTGTGGTATTCACATTCACATTGATGGAGCCAATCATAATCCTCAGTCTCTTCGTCGCTTGGTTAATTTCTTCACCTCACGTCAAGATCTAATTTATGAATCCTTAGAGATCGGCCACAGAGCCAATGAATGGTGCAAAAAACTGTCGCCAGAGTTATTAGAGGAAATGAAAAAGACAACTGACATTAGACGAAATAGAATGGAAGCAATTTGGTATAGCACTGCCAATGATAATTATAGTGGTGGCATAAGCCGGGCTCATTATAACAGTACCCGATATCATGGAATCAATTTACATAGTTTCTTTTCAAAGGGTACTGTAGAATTCCGGCTATTTAATGGAACGCTCCATGCAGGCAAGGTGAAAGCATATATTCAGTTCTGTCTGTCCATGAGTGCCTGGGCCATCGAAAGCAATGAACGAATTTCTTTCCGTTCAACATCAACATACACTGCAGCACAAAAAGTCACCATTATGAGAAACATCCTTTTGAACCGGCTAAATCTGAAAGGTGATGAATTTCGGACCTGCAGACTGCACCTTATGACACCACTAAAAAAAGCTGCTGGTATGGTCACAAGATCTGTGGCCTGAAGATAAATAAAAGGTTGCCCTATCTGACCAATCGGGGAGAAAGGTGAATTATGAATAAATTATACATTGCATATGGAAGTAACTTGAGCATTGAACAGATGGCATATCGCTGCCGTACAGCCAATTTATTAAAAACAGGATTTATCGAAGATTGGGCACTATGTTTCCGCTCAATGGGGGAATCAGACGGACCGGCTTATGCTACTATTGTACCAGAGATTGATTCCAAAGTACCAGTCGCCATATGGGAGATAGACAGACTGGCCGAACAGGCTCTTGATATATATGAGGGTTACCCAAGGTTATATTATAAAAAGAATATTCAAGTAGTAACAACATCCAGAGATCACATCACTGGTATGGTATATATAATGAATGAAGATGCTGTCCCCGGAATCCCATCTCAGCGATACATAAACACAATTATTCAAGGATATATCGACAATCAGCTTGACTTTGAGTATTTACATCGGCTCCTATAATCCCCATATCAGAAAAAGACGTTCAAATGAACGTCTTTTCTTTCGTAATTTTCAACAATTACTTTTTGCTGGGGCCATTAAGATGCTCATCCACTTCGGAATCTGGTATGTAGACCATCAATTCGTCGAGCCGGCAATCAAGTGCTTTGCAAATCAAGTCTAAATGTTCTACATTCACTCGATCAACTAGCTCGTGGTACAACTCATTTATGGTGTTTGCTCTAATACCAGTCTTTCGAGCCAGATCTGCTTGTGTCCACTTCCGGTCTCCCAGCCGTGAAGAAAGTAAAATCTTAATCATAATGCATTGCTCCTTCCGTTGTAATTTACCACAATTTGGCAACTACAAGCATAAATCGCTAAATAATATCAAACTACGCTATAATATGGAAGAAACACAATTTTTTATAAAATAAATAGTAGAAGTATATTATTCAGTAACCAAAGGAGCTCATTTTTCATCTAAATAGTGATAAAGCAAACAAATCCCATGCCAGTAATGCGACCACCTACGGTATCGGCAACGCAAGCAACTACGGACACGTAAAACTATCGGACAATTACACCAATTCAGCCGGTAATGCTGACAGTGCTGTGGCAGCGAGCAGTTTGGCAGTGTATAACGCTTATAATGCATTAGGATCATACACGACTGGCAAAGTAACCCCTAACACTATATATGCATATGCCCAGGACAGTGCAGCGCACATTACCTGGCAAAAACTAGGCAGGATTGCGATTATTACAATCTGGGGTATACAGTTACGACCGGGATTCAGTACCGATAATCTTGCAATCATAGCATCTGGTTTGCCAGCAGCAATTAAAAACATAGAAGGAGCAATTCCGATAAATGTCAATAATGCAAATCAGACTCGTTACACCCTTTACGTGGATACTTCCGGTATTTTAAAAGCATGGTACAACGGCACCACTGTTACCGATACAGATCTCCGAGGTCAATTCGTATATATTTCGAAGGATTAAGTATTTGCTAGTAAATGATCATTTAGCTTGCAAAATCAATATACCTTGTATATGTTACTCCGTTAATCCACAGATTAACCTTTAGCCGCCATGGGGTTGTTGACCAGTCTATTGCAATTGCATTGATCTTTGCATCGACCTGGTCTGTATTTCTAATCAGATCCATTGTTCTACCATCAATAACGATCCCCGGTACTGTAAAAGTATTGGTGATTTTGTAGGATAGTCCTGCAATACGTGCAACTTCGTCATAGATTCTGATTGAATCGTGGTAATGGCCTGTATCCGATTTTGTTGCCAGTCTGGCATCTGTTTCTGATTCGGTGAAATATCTGTCGTCATGAGTGTGTGATGCCGCTGCTTTATCACTATTTTGTTGAGAATCCAATTGGTCCGGTTAACTTAATAAAATAGTGATAAAGCAGCGGTGGAGCATATCCATGACGAACGATATTACACCGAAGCCGAAGTGGAAGCAAGACTTGTGTCAAAATCGGACACGTCTCATATCCATAATGCTATCAGGATCTATGATGACACGGCTCGT
>JBOFYZ010000016.1:0-1174 GCA_051654925.1 Lachnospiraceae bacterium
CCTTTTTCGTTTCAATGATACCGACCTCTGCCAGTATGCGCAAAGCTTCCCTGACAGTCACGCGGCTTACCCCTGTCATTTCCATTAATTCTTTTTCCGAAGGCAGTAATTCACCTTTTCTATAAACACCCTGCGCAATTAAGTTTTTAAGTTCCCACACTATTTTTTCATACAAAGTTAAGCCAGTTACTTTATTCAGCAAAATAGTTACCTCCCAAAGATATAAAATAGATTTACTTTTTATTTTATTACATTGAGATAAATCATGCAAATTTTATTTTATATTTTTTAAGGATTTTCCAATTCTCTCCAGTCCTTCCGTTAGTTGCCTTCTGGGGCCGGCTATATTAAGGCGGATATATCCGTCATATCTTTCACCGAAAGTTTTCCCGGCGCTTACCGCAGCCCCGCTTTGGGCAAAGGCTTCAACCAGTTCAGCACTTGTCAGGCCGGTATAAGCGAGGTTAATCCATGTTAAATAGGTTCCTTCAAGTGGTGCAATGGCCGCCTGGGGAAAACCGCTGCTAAAAAAGTCGGTAATGATTTTGTGGTTGCTTTCCAAATGCCGCTTTTGTTCATCCACCCACTGAAAGCCATTCAGATAGGCGGCTTTACAGGCTTCCATTGCAAAAATATTCGGGGCAAAGATGTAACGGCCCTCAAGCCAATCGATTATTTTCTTTCTTAAATCAGCTTGCGGCACAAAAATATTGGCACAATGTAAGCCGGCTATATTAAAGGTTTTTCCGGGCGAGGTACAGACAATTATTTTGTCATAAATTTCTGCATATTTAAGCATACTGGTATATTGATTTTTATAAAGCGCCAGGTCACAATGAATTTCATCGGATATTAACAAAACATCGTATTTTCGGCATAAATCAACCAGCTGCCGCAGTTCGGCTTTACTCCATACCCGGCCTACAGGATTATGCGGGTTGCAAAATAATATAGCTTCAACACCGGTCTTAAATAATTCTTCAAGATTGAAAAAATCAATACTGTAGGTATTTTTCTGACAAATTAAGTGGTTGTAAACCGGCGTTTTTTCACAAGCCTGTACGATGGTATAAAATGGACTATAGACCGGAGGCTGAACTGCAACTGCCGCATTCGGCTTTGTACAGATCGTTAAAAGATAGCTCATTGCACTTACGACACCGCTTAACGGAAT
>JBOFYZ010000017.1:0-2300 GCA_051654925.1 Lachnospiraceae bacterium
TCCCATAGACCACAGACGACCCCTTATCCTGTACAATTGTTGCATATCTGGCCTGATGCATGGCCTGTAATCCGTATGCTCCGTCCTTTCCCATGCCGGTCAACAAAATGCCAACTGCATTTGTCACCTTGCTTCTGGCTACCGACCGAAGCAGCAAATCTACATTCGGATGAGCCTTGCGGTCTTCAGGTGCAATCTGGATAGAAATACCTAATCCCTGGTTCTTTTTGACAATCGTCATGTCATAATTACCCGGCGCTATATAGACCTGTCCGGGAATAAGAATATCACCATCAGCTGCTTCCTTTATCGAAAGATTATATTTGCGGTTCAGGCGCTCCGCAAACGAGGCGGTAAATCCTGCTGACATATGCTGAGAAATGACAGTCGGCGGCATAATCGCCGGCATCGTCTGAATCAATGTCTCAATCGCATCGGTCCCTCCGGTTGAAGCTCCGATTGCTACTACTGATGAGGAAAGCTGACTGAATGAAAGCATTGGTTTTTCTTTCAGCAGTCCTTCCCGGATGGTAATCAGCAGCCGGTGAAAAAACTCGTCATTATTCTTGAGTGTTGTGGTTCCCGGCTTTGGTATAAAATCAATAATATTGTGTGACAGGGAGGCGGCCCGCTCTCCCACATCGGAACTGATCATAATAACAGGCAGAAAATACTGCGGAAGTAACTGTTCAATAAATTCTGTTCCGCTCATTTTCCCCAGATTCACATCGGCAATCAGCAGATCGGGCAAATGCTCAACAATCAAATCCCTTGCAGCGTAAGGATTTGACGCTTTCCCGACCACCTGAATATTCACATCCTGCTGAAGCTTTTGCTGAATTGCTTCCCGATAAAAGAGGGAATCATCCAGTACTACTACTTTTATTTTTTGCATGTTCCCACCACCTTTCGGTAAATGGATGGATTCACATAGACAAAAGGCGAGTTTGCTTTGTCAATCCGTTCTGACATCCCGATAAACAGGTATCCGCCATCCTCCAAAGCATCATAGAAATGCTGCAGCAAACGATTCTTGGTACTCTCATTAAAATAAATCATAACATTCCGGCAGAATATAAAATGAAATTTATGACGGAATATAAATGGACTTCCAACCAGATTATGCTTCCTGAATTCCACATCGGCCTTAATCGCAGGCGCAACCTGTATCTTACCTGATTTGTCAGGATCCGCGACAAAGTATGAATTGAGCCACAGCGGCGAAAGACCAGCCACACTATCCAGCGGATAAGTTCCCGCTCTTGCTTTCTCCAGGGAAAAATCCGACACATCGGTGGCAAGAATCCTCGTATCCCACTGTTCTTTTCTGATATTAAAAAAATCACGGAAGATCATTGCAATTGTATATGGCTCTTCTCCGGTAGAACACCCGGCGCTCCAGCTGTAAATCATCTTCTCCTTATCCAGAGCCTGCTTTAAATCCGGCAGAACCGTCTGAATCAAAAAGTCAAAATGCATGGCTTCGCGGTAAAAAGAAGTAAAGTTAACCAGCAATGAACTAACAAAATCAGACATAGCAGTGCCCGTCATATCACTGGTTAAAAACTGAAAATATGCGGGATATGTATCATATTGAAAGCGGTTCATACATTTCTGAAGCCGAATTTCTACGAATGTTCTTTTCCTTGACAAGTCTATGCCATAATTGGCTTTTACAAATAAAATTAAATGTTCGATATCCGAATCTGTAATTGTCGGCATATAAATTAATTCCTTTAATCGTTATATTTTTATGGCATTTTCTAAAACCTTACATAAAACATCTGCTGTAAATGGCTTCAAAACAAAACTGCGGGCACCTCTCTTGATAGCCTCTTTAATGATGGCTTCCTGACCGATTGCAGACACCATCACCACTCTGGCTTCCACATCATACTCCATAATCCGCCGGAGTGCCTCAAGACCGTCCATGACGGGCATGGTGATGTCAAGAGTCATTAAGTCCGGCTTCAGTTGCCGGTACTTCTCAAGGGCTTCCTGCCCATTCTCAGCTTCTCCCACTATTTCATATTCCCGCCCGGAAGCATTGGTAACCACATCCTTGATCAGTTGTCGTATAAATGGTCCGTCATCTACGATAAGAATACGCGTCATAGAATATTACTTCCTTTCCAGCCACTCTTTCATTGCACTAAGTTTTATTATAACACAATGTTATAAATTTTAATAGAAAAAAAATACAATATTTCCATTAATTTCCATTTATAAAACTGTATACACTACTTTTTCCTGCTACTAAAATGAAATAAAACCGGACAACATTAACTGTTGTCCGGTTT
>JBOFYZ010000018.1:0-1589 GCA_051654925.1 Lachnospiraceae bacterium
AACTCATTGCCTTCTAATAGGCAACCTGATAAAATACTTTTAGGTGTTGCCATAACGGGTAGGCGGTCAGCCCTCTACAGAGGGTCTGAAACCTCTGATTACATAGAAATCTCTACACAGAGAATCTAGGAAAGGAGGGCGTATAATATGAGCGATTTTGAGTTACTTTCAATTGTTTTTATAGTTCTCGGAATTATAGTAACAATTTTAATCGCATACATAGATAACACAAAAAAGTGACCGCCCCACCACAGGTATGTCACTTTTTGTGAACAAAATACTATAGGTTGACCGTCTATCGGCAACACCTTTTATTTATAATTATTTTATCAGCATTCTTATGTTATGTCAAATGTAACTATTCAGATGATAGTGTTAATTTACTTTCGGGAAAACAAGGATAGAAAGCCCCTTTGGTGATATTATCTTAGATTTCAGTTCAGATTTGCTGACCTTATATTACTACAAATCGAATTCCTTGACCAGCTTTTCTTTTGCTGAATCTGCTCTTGGAATTTCGCACACTAAAATCCAGAAGTCAAGGATTCCCTCCGGCGTTCCGTCCTTGACTTCTGTTTTTTCGCTATGCAGTGTGATTAATCAAGCAGCTTAAGCACCAGTCTATACCCCCAATGCCCGGCGAATCAATCCCTTAATTCCCATGGATCTCGGATTCTCCAATGCTGGAATACTTGCCTGTAATTGTTCCGCATAATCCCACCCATTTTGTCGTCTTCGCAACTCTTTAATCAATACTTCCTGCTCTTGCCGGCGGGCTTCGATTTCCTTCTGTTTTTCCTGAAAACGCAATAAATCTATGATCTTACCTCCATTGGCTCGATATGCTCTTAATTTCGCCATCTGATCGCACCCTAATACACTCCAACCCATTGGACGGCTGCTCATCCGGCTGCTCAATGTGTGGCTCACCTGTCCCTCCGCACAGCACTTCCAGCAGCCCCCTGCCTCTTCTACGCGAATCTTGATTCCATCCCACTGATTCAAGAAGTACGCAAGCGATGCCTTTACCTCCTCTCGCTTTGTCTCCTTTTCCGTTACCGATAATATCCGCTTATACAACTCCTTTAGTTCCTTTTTGTGACCACCATTCAGATATTCCCAAATTTCACTTTTTACATCATCTACGCTGTCCTTCAGATGCGTGACCGATTGATTGACATACTTCATCATGTGAAACTTATCCAGCACAAAACGGCTCTTTTCCAATACTTCGCAGCCTGCCTTTATCCATGCGGCTCCATCACCTGCTATATATACTCGCTCCAACACTTCCGTATCATAGGTTCCCTCAATATAATCACTGACTGCCTGCCATAATTGGTAATTTTCTGTTGTCCCTTTATGAACCCCACAAAAGTAATGTTTTCCAGTCAATCGGTAACGATGCTTTCCAGAGTCTTCCCTGGCCTCGTCGATCACGTCTTCATAAACACAGATCACTTTTGTCAGAATCGTATTCGCTTTATATCCATCTTTATTTTTCGGTAGATCCCCTCTTTCCTTCCAGAACTGCGCTGACACATGATCTTCATCTGCAACGATATGGAGATATCTCAGCTTTTTCTTCT
>JBOFYZ010000019.1:0-42568 GCA_051654925.1 Lachnospiraceae bacterium
CCCCCGGATGTGCTGCCAGACGACCTTTCTTCTCAAGACAAACGCATGAATGATAATAATTGTCATATCCTTACAGATAAATCATATATAACCCGATATGTCTCCCACGGTTCAGGAATCTCCAGTTTAGTTATCATCCGTTCCAGCACTGGTAACGGGATATATCGGTCCCGTTTCTGGTTGCGTTCCAGTAAAACATTATATGGCTGTTCCAGATAAATAATCTGGACCCGCGCACCATATGCCTCGAATAACCGGCAAAGTTTACTTCTGGTATCAAATAGCAGATTAGTGGCATTCCACACAAACGCTTGTTTCTTTCTGAGCAACTGCCTTGCCCTTTCCTTTGCCTCAGCAGCTACAGCTGCCGATCCTTTACCTGGCTTCAGACTCATCTCCTGCCGAATCTCATCCAGTGAAATCATCGGCAGCTCAGACAGCATTTTGATAATATAGGTGTCTTTCCCGGCCAGTGGCAAGCCTGACATCAAATACACAGTAAATTCAGCTGTGTCATATAAAGCTTCATCAGCTCGGACATTGGTCCCCTGATAATAACGGTTTTTTGTGAACTCATTAGCAAAATCCCATTTATCAAAGTAACACCCCAATTCCAGTACATACTCCCGAAAATAATCCACCATCTCCAGAAGTACCTTCTGATCCCTGCATTCCCGCCCTAATAGATCCGCTTTTGCAAGCAAATACAAAAGCGGATATGGTGCCATTTCCCTGGCTTTTAAAAGGTACTGATCCATATTATTTTTTTCCATAAACAGTGGTGGTAAGCCATGAAACCGAATCAGCGAAACCACAGTCTCCCGCTGGTTCCAGGATAAGCCTGAAGCATATTCCTGATTACGGTACCAATACTCACGGAACATACGTGCCCCGATTACCGCATGCTTTGGTGAAGTGATCACACCATGCTCAATCCGACTGCAGGATTTCTTCCCGATATCATGAAATAATGCTGCCAGATAAAGAAGCCCTCGTTCTTCCTGATTCAGAGTCTTCCACTCCGGTAATGTAATCACAGCATCACACACATTTCGGGTATGGATAAATACATCACCTTCACTGTGCCAGTTTGGATTCTGCTCCACACCATGTAATTCTGCAATAATCGGAAACCGTTCGGCAATAGCAGAAAATTGATATTGCTGCATTTCCAGATATTCAATCATATCCATGCTATCCCTCCTCACTTCCGTTGGAGAAAATATCAATTCCTGAGCCCAGCTGATTCGGTATGATGGGGCGATCCGCCCAATGTGTTTGTGAGTCTAGTATTGTATTTAAAAACGAGCTTCTCACATATTTTAACCGATCAGTCACTACCTCCCCGGACTCAACTTTGATATAGATTCCTTCCATCAAATCCGTATCATCTGTCTGTTTTCTGGCCAGCTCATAAGATAATCCGGCGATCTCACACTGATGTTTCAAACTTTCATAGCATAGTTCCGTCTTGAATTGCGACTTGCCCAGATAAGATTTCAATTCATCCAGAGATGATAATGTTCCTTCATATAAAATCCTGACAGAAACAATAAAAGGGCATACCTTTAGAAGTTCCTGACGTTTCCGGGTACTTAAAAACATCTCTGCTTCCCTGTCATAGATATCAAACTCCATGAAATAATGCGTCAATGCATTATAGTAAACGGTGTGCTTTGCATAAAGCCATTCGCCATACATAATATAGCGGCTTCCCAGCATATGAAACAATTGCCCCGAAAAGCAATTTGCCCACAGCTTAAATAAATCAAACTGACGTTCTTTATAACCACCATTTAAATAGTGACCCCGGCTCTGCAGATGTAGCTTACCATTTTTATCAAAACTGATACCGCAGTTGGCTCCATCCACTTTTTCCTCAAGCACCAAAAAACGCCCATTAAGTGATTCAAACTTTACACACTTTAGATCTTCATCGCCTGCCTGCAGACGCGAACCTTCAACATGCCTGGTCCTTGGATACTTTACTATATGTTCCATAAATATCTCTCCTTTTCACTCCGGTCATATTTTCATTATTCTGATAATAAAAAAAGCCGGGAAATTATAAGACTTTCCACAGCTGCAATTGAAATATTCTATCAAAAGAAGGACATTCTGGTTATCAGAAGATCCGCTGCAAAAAGTATACTTGTAATTGGGTACCAAAAATACACAGGATTACGCTCCTGCTTTTTTCTTAAATGCCCCGAAATCTGCCTTTTCAAACCATGAACCGGCAGACGAGTCTGCTGCATAAATACAGACTCTACAAGTAACTTATTACATGACGATTTCCTCCTGACGCTTTTTTATAATATAACACCAAAGAAAAGGAGTTGTCAACAGGCATACTACCGTTTCTTCTGAGTTTTAGGTTGTGAAGGCTTAGGGGAGTGTGATACAATAGGGTAATTACTTTGAGGATAAGGGTTTAGAGATATGAGTATGACGGCAGAGGTTAAGAAAAACAGGATTACGGAAGGGGTAATCTGGAAACAGTTGTTGATTTTCTTTTTTCCGATTTTATTTGGGACTTTTTTTCAGCAGCTTTATAATGCGGCTGATGCTATGATCGTGGGGCGGTATGTCGGTAAGGAAGCGTTATCGGCAGTAGGGGGATCTACGGGAATGCTGACGCAGGTTGTGGTTGGTTTTTTTGTTGGGCTTTCTTCTGGGGCAGCGGTTATTATTTCACAGTATTATGGGGCGAACAGGGCTGAGATGGTTGGGTATGCGGTTCATACTTCGATTGCTTTCAGCATTGTGATGAGTGTCCTGGTGATGGTACTGGGGATCTGGCTGGCACCGGCTATGCTAGTAGCAATGGAAACCCAGGAAGATGTGATGGATTTGTCGGTTTTGTATCTGCGGATATATTTTGCGGGGATTCTGGGGAATCTGATTTATAATATGGGGGCGGCGATACTGCGGGCGGTCGGAGATTCGAAGAGGCCGCTGTATTTTCTGATTGTTAGTTGTCTTACTAATATTGTTCTCGATATTTTGTTTGTACTGGTTTTTCAAATGGGCGTTATGGGAGCTGCGCTGGCCACAATTATTTCACAGGCATTAAGTGCGGTACTGGTTATTGTAGTGCTGATGCGGACGAAGGATATATATCATCTGGACTGGAAACGGGTCGGGATTGATGAGCGGATGATGAAGCGGATTATCCAGATTGGTTTTCCGGCAGGACTGCAGTCGGTTATGTACAGTTCGTCTAATGTGATTATCCAGGTCAGTATCAATTCCCTGGGGACGGATACGGTGGCGGCCTGGGCAGCTTACAGTAAGATCGATGGCATGTTCTGGATGATTGTCAGTGCGTTTGGTATTGCGGTAACGACATTCGTCGGGCAAAATTTTGGAGCCGGTAAAATGGATCGTGTCAAAAGTGGGATCAGAACCTGTATGGGGATGACAATTGGTTCGGCATTGTTGTTATCGGTACTGATTTATAACTGGGGGATTTATGGTTATGCACTGTTTACCCAGGATGCTGAAGTGATCCGGATCGGGATTGCGATGATGCGTTATATGACGCCGTTTTATGTGGCGTATGTGTCGATTGAGATTTTGTCGGGTGCGCTGCGCGGTGTGGGTGACAGCTGGGTGCCGATGATGCTGTGCCTGATTGGGATCTGTGCAATCAGGATTGGCTGGATTATCTTTGTGGTTCCGCAGCGGAAGGATATGTATACGATTATGTTCAGTTATCCGCTGACCTGGGTCATAACGACCTCGCTTTTTATTATTTACTATATATTTTTCAGTAAGCTAAAACAAACGAGAAGATCATGAGAGGAAGACGGATGAAGATAAAAAAATGGCTGAAGCGGATCGGTTTCCTGTGTATGGTTTTTGCGATTGCAGGAACGGCCGTGTCGGTATTTGGAAATATGTACGTAAAATTTCGGGGCGAAAAGAGAATCATTGATCGGGAGGGATTGCAGCAGCTGGAGCAGTTCGATTGTATTATGGTTCTGGGCTGCGGACTCAGGCTGGACGGGAAGCCGACCAGGATGCTGACCGACCGGCTGGATCAGGGCATTGCCCTGTATCAGGAAGGGGTGGCGCCTAAATTGCTGATGAGCGGGGATCATGGCCGGATCCAATATGATGAAGTAAATGAAATGAAACAGTATGCCATCGATCGTGGTGTACCATCTAAAGATATCTTTATGGATCATGCTGGTTTTTCTACTTATGAAAGTATGATCCGGGCCAGAGAGGTGTTTCTGGTGGAACGGATGGTGGTGGTGACTCAGGATTATCATCTGTACCGGGCGGTATATAATGCCAATTGTATGGGAATTGAAGCCTGGGGAGTTGCGGCAGCGCCAAACAGCTATGGCGGTCAGTGGAAGAGGGACTTGCGGGAAGTGCTGGCTCGTAATAAAGATATGATTGTCTGTCTGTTTCAGCCTGATCCCACTTACCTGGGCGAAGCAATTCCGGTAAGTGGAAACGGTGATGTGACGAATGATAAAAGGATTAATTGACAGAACCGGATGCGTGTTTCAGTGCCTCGATAAAGGCCCAGACCGCATCCGGTTTTGTCGCCCAGGAAGTGACCAGACGGATGCAGGTGTGATCTTCATCGATGAAAAGCTGCGGGGAGAATAAAAAGTCCCGGCTTAAGTCCTGGATGATCGTGTTGGGAAGGATCGGAAACAGCTGGTTTGTCCTCGAATCCCACTGAAATGTAAATCCGCAGGCGGCGATGCCTTTGCGCAGCAGCCCTGCCATCTCATTGGCATGTGCGGCCAATTCATAGAACAGTCCATTCTGGAACAGTTCTTCAAACTGGATTCCCAGCAGCCAGCCTTTGGCAAGCATGGCCCCTCTTTGCTTAATCATAAAACGGAAATCCGGTTTCAGGGCCGGATGACAGATTACCAGTGCTTCACCAAACAGCGCACCGTTTTTGGTTCCGCCGATATAAAAGATATCGGTCAGGCGGGACAGATCGGCCAGTGATAAATCGTTGACAGGGCTGGTCAGTGCAGCCCCAAGCCTGGCGCCGTCCAGGAACAGGAACAGTTCTTTCTGGCGGCAGAAGCGGGAGAGGGTCTCCAGTTCGGCTTTGGTGTATTGGGTACCGACTTCCGTAGAGTTGGAGATATAGACCATTTTAGGCTGTACCATATGTTCATCGGTGTGCAGAGCCAGTGCTTTCCGGATATCGGCGACAGTCAGCTTGCCGTCTGGTGTGGGCATTCCCAGGACCTTGTGTCCGGTGGCTTCGATTGCTCCGGTTTCGTGTACGTTGATATGCCCCGTGTCGGCGCAGATGACTGCCTGATAAGGCCGCAGGGCAGTGGATATGGTAATCAGGTTGGCCTGAGTACCGCCGGTGATGAAGTGAATATCGGCGTCATCACACTGGATCTCCCTCCGGATCAATGCCTGGGCATGGATAGAGTGGGAGTCCAGGCCATATCCGGTTTCCTGAATCAGATTGCATTTCATAAGAGACTCCAGGATTCCTGGATGTGCCCCTTCGCTGTAGTCATTATTAAAACTGTACATGGATGAATCCTCCTATATATCGATCGTAACAGTTCAGGGCGGACATCTTCTTGAATGCCTGAAGTCATTCAAGAAGCATCGGATGTCCATCCGATGGGGAATTGTGTACATAAACAGTCTTACAAGCAAGCTTGACGCCTGTTTATATACACAATTTCCCGCCGTCCTAACTGTTACGATTTATCATATAATGATTCATGAGAAAATGCAATAGAGGAGTTCATTGACAAAGAAAGTAAAAATGGATACAATATTAGATATCGGATGGAGGATCTATGAAGAAAGTTGCTAATATACAGACTAAAGATTATATCATCAAAGCAATCCGCAATGAGATACTGTCAGGCCATATGGAAGCCGGTGAAGAACTGCTGCAGGAAGAACTGGCAGGGATGCTGGGAGTTTCCCGGATGCCGGTGCGTGAAGCCTTGCAGACCCTGGTTCAGGAGGGCTTTGTAGAGCGCCTGCCGAACCGCCATATGCGTGTGATTGCCCTTGATCAGAATCAGATCAGAGAAGTATTCCGGATCGTAGCTGCGATGGAATATGAACTTGTCCTGCTGCTTTTAGACAAAGACGGGCTGATCCCGCTGGTCGATACGGTGTTCAGGCGGACAGAAGCGATAGACAGTAAAGAGGCACTGATTTCGCTGGAACTGGAATTTCATCAATCATTGGCGGGATTATTGCAGAATAAATATCTGGAACAGATTTACGACAAAATCATGTGCGGATATGTTACCTTTGCCATTGAAAATCTTGGCAAAACTGAAGAAAAATTATACAATTTGGTCAGTTTGTGCCGGGCTTTGCGCGAACGCGATGCAGCTGAACTAAAGGAACGATGGAACCAGTATTACGAATACTATATGCAGAAATTTGAATAGAAGGTAGAATATGAACAATTTAGGAAAGATAAAACTGCTGCCCGCCAGAGAACAGGTAGCATCCGTACTGCGCAAGGCGATTCTGTCCCGTGAGCTGGAGGAAGGACGTGAATTGACATTAGAAGAGATTGCATTCCAGGTCGGAGTATCCAGCATGCCGGTGCGCGAAGCTTTTCAGATTCTGGCTGCGGATGGACTGATCAAGCTGCGTCCAAATAAAGGTGCGGTGGTACAGGGAGTCAATGAAAAGACGATACGCGACCATTATGAGACGCGGGCGATTCTGGAGAGTGAGGCGGCCGCCCGCGCCAGCGCGCCGGGCATCGATATCTCTGAGATAGAAACGATCTATCAGCTGTCCCTGCAGGCATTTCAGGAGAACAACTCCAGTGATTACAGCCGTCAGAACCAGGGCTTCCATATGGCCATCTGGCGGGCTGCAGATAACGCCAAGATTAATGCAATCCTGTCTTCTCTGTGGAATGGATTGTCGATGGGGCATAAGGTTACAGAAGAAGATTATGCAAAGGTATCAATGGAGGAACACAAGATTATCCTGGATGCCATCCGCAGTCATGATTCCGAAAAAGCAAAAAATGAAATGTACCGCCATATAATCAGGAGTATGGAAGACATTCTGACAAGGTTTCAAAAAGAATAACAGCAAAACTGCAGCAGCAGGTACCGGACGATCTGGATCAGCGGTACCTGCTGTTGTCATTTTGCCGGTAGTAGAAATTGTGATAAGTGCACAAAAACGATGTATGGAAATCGTTAAATATGCAGAAAAGTACGAAGGGTATTGACGTGTAACTGAAAATCGTATATCATTAAAGCAAGAAATGGATACAATATCAAATATCTTATATCAAGGAGGATGAGGAATGGATCCAGTAGTAATTACATTACTGTTACTTGCATTTGCAATTGTAATGTTTGTGTGGGAGAAGATCCCGCTGGCAGTCACATCAATGATGGTCTGTATCGCACTGGTATTAACAAAAGTATTAAGTGTTAATGAAGCGTTTTCGGGATTTATTAATTCCAATGTTATTCTGGCTATTGCCATGTTTATTATCGGCGGGGCATTGTTTGAGACCGGAATGGCGAATAAGATCGGTGGTGTGGTCACCCGGTTTGCCAAGACGGAGCGTCAGCTGATCGTAACGATTATGATTGTAGTTGGATCGATGTCAGGGTTTCTGTCGAACACCGGAACCGCAGCAGTGCTGATTCCGGTAGTTATCGGAATTTCGGCAAAGTCAGGCTATTCCCGGTCAAGGCTTTTGCTGCCATTGGTTTTTGCTGCGGCGATGGGTGGTAATTTATCACTGATCGGAGCACCAGGTAACCTGATTGCACAGTCGGCAATTCAGGAGATTGGTCTGACTTTCGGATTTTTCGAGTACGGACTGATCGGTCTGCCGATGCTGATTGCCGGAATTGTCTTCTTCGCCACCATTGGTTACAAACTGCTGCCTAGCGGCAAGGGCGGTAAGGGTGAAACCACACAGGGAGAACAAAAGGATTTCAGCAAAGTTCCCAAATGGAAACAGAATACCGCACTGATTGTTTTAATATTGGCGATACTGGCAATGATTTTTGAAGATAAGGTTGGCATTCCGCTCGCGATATCAGGATGTATCGGAGCATTGGTACTAGTGCTGGTCGGCGTTATTTCTGAAAAACAGGCATATCAGGCCATCGATATGCAGACCGTGTTCCTGTTCGGCGGAACCCTGGCTCTGGCCAAAGCCCTGGAGACAACCGGAGCAGGAGAGACGATTGCCGGTGCGGTGATCGGGGCAATCGGCGATAATGCATCACCATTCGTTCTGTTGGTAGTAATCTTTATGCTGGCCTGTGTGATGACCAATTTCATGTCCAATACGGCGACAACTGCATTGCTGGTTCCGATCAGTATTTCAATTGCGACCGGAATGGGAGCAGATCCGCGGGCGGTTGTAATGGCAACAGTTATTGCCGGATCGTGTGCCTATGCAACACCGATTGGGATGCCGGCCAATACGATGGTACTGGGGCCGGGCGGATATGCTTTTAAGGATTATGTAAAGGCCGGATTACCGCTGATCATTGTATCGATGATCGTAAGCCTGATCTTGTTACCAATATTTTTCCCGTTTTACCCGTAACACAACAATATTTAATTAATAAGGAGGAATGAGAAATGAGCAATCAGCAAGCAGTACATAAAATGACTGATGTAATGGCAAAATTCGTTGCTTATACAGGAAAGGTGTTACCCGATGATGTATATGCAAAGCTTGAGGAACTGAGAGATAAGGAGACCAGCGAACTGGCGACAACTATCTATGACACAATGTTTGAAAACCAGAAGCTGGCCAGGGAGCTGAACCGGCCATGCTGCCAGGATACCGGGGTTTTGCAGTTCTTTGTAAAGTGTGGAGTGAATTTTCCGCTGATGGGAGATGTTGAAGCACTGCTGAAAGAAGCTGTGATCCAGGCCACCATTGATGCACCGCTGCGTCATAACAGTGTGGAAACATTTGACGAGTACAATACCGGTAAGAACGTTGGAAAAGGAACTCCGACTGTATTCTGGGAGATCGTTCCCGACTGTGATACCTGTGTGATTGATACCTATATGGCCGGCGGCGGCTGTACTCTGCCGGGCAAGGCGATGGTGCTGATGCCGGGAGCTGGTTATGAAGGCGTTACCCAGTTCGTGCTGGATGTGATGACCAGCTATGGGCTGAATGCCTGCCCGCCGCTGCTGGTTGGTGTGGGCGTGGCAACCTCGGTCGAGACCGCCGCGCTGCTGTCCAAAAAGGCGTTGATGCGTCCGTTGGGTGAACATAATGAGAATGAACGTGCCGCTCAGATGGAGCAGCTGCTTGAAGACGGCATCAATTCAATTGGACTGGGGCCGCAGGGAATGTCAGGCAATTATTCCGTAATGGGTGTTCATATTGAGAATACCGCACGGCATCCTTCCACCATTGGCGTAGCTGTTAATGTAGGCTGCTGGTCACATCGGAAGGGGCATATTGAATTCGATAAAGACTTAAACTATCGTATTACATCTCATAAGGGGGTAGAATTATAATGGCAAAGAAAATCCTGACAACACCAATAAAAGCAGAAGACCTGGAAGATATCAGAATCGGAGATATCATATACCTGAACGGCCATATTACAACCTGCCGTGATGTGGCTCACCGGCGCCTGATTGAAGCAAAACGGGAACTTCCGGTAGATTTGAAGGGCGGAGCAATTTTCCATGCCGGCCCGATTGTCAGACCGATTCCCGGCAGCGATGATAAATTCGAAATGGTCTCCGTAGGCCCGACTACCAGTATGCGGATGGAGAAATTTGAAAAAGAATTTATTAAGGAAACAGATGTTAAGTTAATCGTAGGGAAAGGAGGAATGGGACAAGGAACCATGGAAGGCTGCGTGGAGTATAAAGCTCTGCACTGTGTATTTCCAGCCGGATGTGCGGTGGTGGCGGCAGCAACGGTAGAGGAAGTAGAAGATGCCAACTGGCGTGATCTGGGCATGCCGGAGACACTCTGGACCTGCCGGGTCAAAGAATTCGGGCCCCTGATCGTATCGATCGATACCCATGGCGGCAACCTGTTTGAAGAAAACAAGATTATCTTTAATGAAAAGAAAGACAGGGCAGTAGAAGAAATCTGCAAAAACGTGAGCTTCATCAAGTAATATTGTACGACAAGAATCAAAATTAAATCCAATTAAGCCAATAAAAGAAGGCCGACTGTTGAAACGATAGATATAGTCAGCCTTCTTTTTTTAGATTATTTTGGAAAGCTATTCTTTATAGGTTGGTATGACGATATCAGATGCCACAGGCCATGATTGAAGTGAGAAAGGGTGGTATGAAAAATAAAGGGGTAGGGATTATGGGTAAAGAAAGTATCATAAAGACGATAAAGATAGCCATTGGAAGTACAGTTGCTATTATATTGGCTGACTTACTTGGTCTTGAGTATATTCCATCAGCGGGTATTATCACACTGTTGACGATACAAAATACTAAAAAGGCCACTTTAAAATTAGCTTTAATTAGAGTTATTTCCTTTGTAGGAACGATTGGCTTATTAACAATTTTGCTGGCATTTATTGATAACCACATATTAGTTCATGGAGTATTTATGTTGATTATGATTGGAGCATCCTATAAAATGAAATGGCAGGATGCAATTTCCGTAAATGCAACGGTGGGTGGTCAGGCATTAATTCTGGCTAGGGATATCAATTCTCATTTTATTCTCAACGAGGCCGCTTTGGTCGGGCTTGGGATTGTCATTGCGGTTATACTAAACCTAAAAATGCCAAATAAGGAAAAGGAGATTCAAGATAATATACATCAGATTGAAAATGATTTGAAAGCGTTACTGAAATCCATAGCACTTCATCTGCATAAAAAAGACAGATTAAAAAAAGATCGAAAGCAAATTACTGAATTAATAGAAACCATTAACAACACATTAGATAAAGCTCTTGAATATGAGGAGAATACTTTAAAAGATTATTCCAGATATTACATGGAATATTTGATTATGAGACGGAATCAATGTGTTGTGTTGATTCATTTTTATAGAAGTGTCGCCAGTTTGGATGAAATTCCAGCCGAAGCGGATATAGTCGGAGCGTTTTTAGTGAAAATGTCTGAAGAGTTCAATGTAAGGAATAACCCAACTAAAAGATTAGAACAGTTAAAAGAAATTAGCAAGTATCTTGATCAATTGCCGTTGCCTGAATCCAAAATTGAGTTTAATGGGCGAGCAATAATGTATCAGATTGTAAATGAAGTGGAGGAATTTCTACGGTTAAAAAAAGAATTTACAAAAAATTTAACTGATGATCAATTGAAAGTATACTGGACCGACAAAAATTAAGCCGATAAAAGAAGGCCGACTGTTGAAACGATAGATACAGTCAGCCTTCTTTTTTAGGTTATTTTGGAAAGTTGTTCTTTATAGGTCGGTGTGACGGTATCATGGTTGAGATATTCCATAGAATAGAAATAGTCCAGGGCCGCCCGGCGGCAGGTTTCGATGTGTTTCCTCATCAGTTCAGAAGATTTTTCAATATCATTCCCAGAAAGCAGGCTGTCCAAAATCTCAATATGCTCACATTTGGCATCGTGTATTTTAACCTGGTTCTGCTTGCTGGCAATAACGACTCTGGTATTATCATCGAATAGTTTCCGCATCATGTTGATGATATAATTGTTACCGCAATGTTCGATGATAAAAAGGTGCATGGCCGTATCAAGACGAAAGGAATTGCTGATGTCCATATCATCCTGCTCAAATTTGTTGCGGAACATCATCAATTCACCCACATCAAGATAGGACGCGGCCATCTTCAGCGTCAGCGGTTCGATCTCGATCCGGGTCTGAAAGATCTGCATCACATCGTTTAAGGAAATATCGGTTACATAGGTTCCTTTTTTGGGCATGATTTTTATGTAGCCATCCATCTCCAGACGGCTCAATGCTTCGCGGATAGGAGTTCGGCTCATACCGTATTCACTGGCAAGCTGCATCTCGTTCAGGATAGAACCGGGAGCATAAATACAATTGATCAATTTTTCTTTCAGATCCAGATATAATGAATTCTTCATCTCTTTATTTCTATTTTGCATAATTACCTCTCAAAATCCAGACAATCAGTCGCCATGTATACAACAATTATTCTTATTCTTTATTGTATTCCTATTTTGAAAATAAAGCAACCTAAAAATAAAACGATAAAACATGAGGATTCAGAAGCAAAGTAAGGCGATAGAATGAATTTACCATTGCATTATACGTATTCATGTTGTATACTACAGACATACAACGGAGAAGGGAGAAGTACAATGGCAAGTAAAAAAACAGAACTGGGTGATGAGACGATTCATAAATATCTGGGAACATAATAAAAGGGGAAGAATATGTATAGAAATCAGAAGGAAATTCAGACAGATAGAAAACCGAGCCCATTTCAGGGAGTGGGTGAAATTACCGTAAGATCGCTTCTGGAGGGACCGGAAGCGATGTACCAGAAGGGACGGGTGTTTGCCCATACTACCGTGTATCCGGGGAGTTCAATCGGTTACCATATCCATAATAACGAATCGGAAACTTACTATATCTTAAGTGGAAGCGGAAAATATAATGACAATGGAACCATCACTGAATTTGAGCAGGGTGATGTCCTGTTCTGCGGTGATGGCGAAGGGCACGGGATAGAAGCTCTTGATGAACCGATTGAAATGATTGCCCTGATTCTTTATCATAACGAATGAACACTAAAATGAAAACAGAGGAGAAGTTATATGTGTGTTTATCAGCTTGGAAATTTAAGAATGATTGATTTAACAAAGACATTAGATCCGCTGACAGAAAGCAGAAGGTGTCATTTATACCGGTTCAATACCGGCGGTCCGATTCCGGATTACCATACCATAATGGATCTGACCAGCCATCTGGGAACTCATTGTGAGTGTCCCTATCATCATGACGATGAGTGGCCCAGTGTAGCAGAACTGCCGCTGACCAGTTTTGTCGGCCGGGCCATCTATGTGGACTTTAAGGAAACGGTGTCACCATATACTCATATCACCGCCGCAGATCTGGATCGGGCAACGGCCGGAAAGCTGAAAGAAGGAGATATCGTCATTCTGGATTCATCCTATAAGATCGAACCTTTTACACCGGCAACCAATACTGCGGCAGATCAGCGGCTGCTGATCGGAAAAGAAAGTGCCGAGTGGTTCCGTGACCATAAGGTAAAATGTGTTGGTTTTGGCGATGGTGTTTCGATTGAAAACGCTAACGAGGATGTGAAGCCGTTCCATGATATTCTGATGGCGGAGAATATTGTCTTTTTGGAGGTTTTAAAAAATCTCGAAAAACTGCAAAAAGACGTCTTTTTTATGAGTTATTCCCCGTTGCCGATCATCGGACTCGATTCCTGCCCGGTACGTGTATATGCGATTGAAGGCCTTGCCGAATTCTCATAAGGAGGTCATCATGAAGATTGCAGTAATTGGGGCCGGCGCCATGGGATCAATCTATGGCGGCCACCTATCTTTACATAATGAAGTACTTATTATTGATGTAAATAAGCAGGTTGTGGATACCATTAACCGCGAAGGTCTGAAAATTGACGAGGACGGCGTCACAAATTGTTATTATCCAAAGGCAGTCAGCACTTCAGAATATATCGGGGCGGTGGATTTACTGATATTATTTGTTAAGTCAACCTTTTCCCGGACAGCACTGGAAGCAAACAAAAGATTAATCGGTCCTTCAACCCGAGTTATGACCTTGCAGAATGGTGCCGGACATGAGGACCTGCTGATGGAATACGTCGCCCGCAGACATATCATTATCGGCACAACAGAAGACAACGGAGCCGTCCTGACCCCAGGTCATGTAAGACGAGGCGGAACCGGCAATACCAACATCGGTATTCTTCCCGGTGCGGATGCAGGTTCCCTTGAAGCAATAAAAGATACATTTGACAACTGCGGCTTTTCCGGAAAGATTCATGAAAATATTCAACAATTAATATGGGAAAAGTTGTTTACCAATATTTCGTTAAGTGTGCTGACCGGCATTCTGCAAGTAGATATGGGATATATTGCTGCCGATTCCTATGCCTGGAAACTGGCCCGCAAGCTGATCCATGAAGCCATTCTGACAGCCAATTCCATGGGGCTTTCATTTGACGAGGAAACCATCGCAGAAAAGGTACGTCAGACCTCTGTCAACAACCCTTATGGCTGTACATCCATCCGGGCCGACCTGCGAGACGGCCGAAAGACTGAAGTAGACAACATCAGCGGAGCAGTCATCCGCGCCGCCAGGCAGCAGAGCTTACCACTCCCATACCACGAATGCATAGTATCCATAGTCCATGCCATGGAAGGCCGCGCCGGATTATTATCATAAAATGAAACGAGAAGTATACAGGGTCTGCATGGCACCATGATTTTCTTTGATTGTACGATTGAAAAACAAACGCTATCATATTATAATAGATAAACTGTACAAGAAAAGGTGGTGGGGGCCCATGAATGATATCGACTGGCAGATTTTGATCATCCTGTATGAAAAGCGTAGTATTACAAAGACAGCAGAGACATTGTATATGACTCAATCTGCATTAACCAAACGCCTCAGGAGCATGGAGCAGGAATGGAATGTAGAGATTGTAAAAAGGAACAGTAAAGGGGTTCTGTTTACGGAGCAGGGAAAGTATCTTGTTGGCCGTGCCAGGATTATCGCTGATATTGTCCAGGAGGTTAAAGAGCATTTCAATGGTCTGGATAAGGAAAAGGAACTGCTGAGAATCGGCGTTCCCAATTCCTTCGCCAGGCTGCATTTTCCAAAACTGCTGAAGGCATATATGGATGAATATAATCAACTGCTGTTCCAGACCGTTCCCAATTCCAGCGATGTGATTATCAAACAGATTGTAGAAGGATCTCTGGATATCGGGATTATCTGCGGGGATTATCCCTATGTCGGGGAAAAGATCGAGATGTTTCGGGAGGCTCTCTATGCGATGACACCACATGAGATCAAACTGGATGAGATTGAGCATCTGCCGTTGATTGAATCCTATTTGAATCCGATGGTGAAAAGTACGGTTGATCAGTGGTGGAAACGGTATTTTGGAAGTATGCCCCATGAAGCCCATAAGGTCCCTTATGCGGAGATAGCTATTGAGATGGTAGAGAACGGCCTGGGGGTCAGCTTTCTGTTCGGAGCAGACTGGAAATGGAATCATGACAAGGTGCAGATGATACCGATTCTGGACGATGCCGGGCAGCCGATCACCAGAAGTGTCTGGATGATGATCTCTGACCGCTGCTTTAAAAGTTCTGCGATTACTGATTTTGTGACATTTGCTGAAAATTTTTATCAAATAAACTAAGGGGCATTCCAAAATGGAATGGCCCTTTTTGTCAATATATGAATTTCTCATTCAATACGATTTCCTATATGATTAGTTTAGTGATAAATATTAATAAAAAGGAGACGGTATATGAGTTTTGCTTATGTAGGTTGTAGAACGACAAGAGAACGTAACGCAAGGGGCAAGGGGCTGAAGGTCTATGAAATCAATGACCGTACGGGAGACTGGAACGAGATCCAGTGTTTATCCAAAGAAGAAAATCCATCGTATCAGTGTTTTGACAATGATAAGAAGTATCTATATACGGTTCATGGTGACACTACCAGTGTCAGCAGTTTTGAAATTGAAGATGACGGAACCCTGAGCGCAATAAACACAGTGGATATCGGCGGACGCAATCCTGTCTTTATTACTACAGACAAAACCAACCGGTATTTGTTGGTTGCCACCTTGCAGGGTGGTGCAGTTTACTGCCTGAAACGAAATGATGATGGATCAATCGGAGCGATTGTCAGCAGGGCAGTTTACGAGGGGAAAGAAGAAGGTAAGATTTCTTTTGTTCACCAGTGTATCTGGGATCAGTCGAAGACTTATCTGGCAGCACCGGCTCAGGGGCGGCTGCAGGGATATGGGCAGGTACGGATATTCCGGTTTGACAGTGAAAACGGCAGCCTGACCCAAACATGTCAGGTTAAGGCAAGAGAATATGCGGAACCAAGACATATTGCATTCCATCCCAACAATCGGTTTGCCTATATGATCAATGAAAAAGATAACACCATGATTTATTTTGGTTTTAATGAGGCCAGCGGAGAGCTGGAACCCCGCCAGGTATTACCGACTCTGCCGGATACCTATACCGGCGAAGGCCAGGCTGGCGCCTCGATCCTGGATCCGACCGGCAGAATCCTGATCGGATCGAACCGGATACATGAATCACTGGTGCTGTACCGGATTAATCAGGACACTGGCTATATGACAGTGATAGGATATGTACCGGTATTGGGAAAAACACCGAGATTCATTACCTTTAATGAAGATGGTTCCAGATTATATGCAGCAAATGAAGACAGCGATACTATTGTAGAGATGAAACTGGATGCGGATACCGGTATCGTGGAATATACGGGAAGAATTATTGAAACGGAAAGCCCGGTGTGCATTACGTTTAAATAGGAGGGGGTAAGTATGAATTTAGGGTTAATATCGCTGCTGGTGCTGTTTGCAGCTATTATAATTGGGTTTGTCAGAAATGCAAATGTAGGTATCCTGTGTATCGGTGCCGCCATGGTACTGGGATTGACCTATGGCATTGATACCAAGACCATCATCAGCGGATTCAGTTCCTCATTATGTCTGCAGATGATCGGTATTACATATCTGTTTGCCATTATCAGCGGCAATGGGACCTTGTCCAATCTGGCTAATGGTGTGGTCGGGCTGGTTGGCAAACGAACCTATCTGATTCCATTTGTTATGTTTATTATGGGTTATATTGTCTGTGCCGTAGGACCGGGGGCGATTCCGTCTCTTGCTATTATTCCGGTTATTGCAGTTCCGATTGCGGTATCAGCGGGACTGAATCCGATCATGGTATCCCTGATCGGGCAGATGGGTGTCCAGTCAGCCCGGATGAGTCCGCTGACCCCGGAAGCAGCTGTTGTAAGGGAATTGATGGAGGCTCAGGGAATCGTTGTTAATACCGTGACAATCGGCTGGTGTCTTCTGATTACAGAAGTACTGCTGATGGTCGCAGTCTATGTTTTTTATAAAGGGTGGAAAGTAGATTCCGGACACAAAGAAACCACTCAAGAAAAAGTGACGTTTAATAAGGCACAGCTTGTCTCAATTGCAGGCCTGCTGGTATTGGTAGTAGGAGTACTGTTCTTTTCCTGGAATGTCGGCCTGGCCGGTTTTCTGATCGGCAGTATTCTGGTTGTAACCGGAACCGGAAAAGAAAAAGAAAGTGTCAGGGCGATCCCCTGGAATGTGATCCTGATGGTTCTGGGGGTTGGAATCCTGATGAATATCATCACTACTTCAGGCGGAATCGATATTATGGTAGCCGGACTTGAGAAGGTCATGAGTCCACGTACCGCATCAGCGATTATGTCAATTGCTGCAGGTGTCATGTCCTTCTTCAGTTCCGGCCTGGGAGTAGTATTCCCGACCCTGATCCCGACCGCCGGAGGTCTGGCTGCCACATTAGGAGTAAATCCGGTTGAACTATGCGCCGTAATCGTAGTAGGTGGAACAATAACCGGATATAGCCCAATATCAACAGCCGGAGCATTAATCATGGCAGCCGTATCCCAGGAGGAAAACGCCGAAGAAAAATATCCCCAGAACAAGATGTTTATCCAGCTGTTCGGAGTAGCCTTTGCAGGCCTGTTTATTCTGGCAGTACTGGCTATTATCGGGGTATTCGGCTGGATCTGTTAGAAAATAAAACTCATAATAAAATTAAACAATGTTGACGACAGTACACTGACCGGAATTGCCAGAAACAACAGCTTTGGAAACATAACCGTCCGTTCCTCATCCGTAGAGCAGGATCCCAGTACCAGACTCCCTCCCGACGAGAACGGCGAGATCGCAGAGCTCTGAGCCCCAATTACGATACACGCGAACAACAACAGCGGATTGATTCCGGCAGACGCGGCAATCGTCGGTACCAGCGGGAACAGGGCCGGGGAAACAACACCGAGCGTACTGGAGAAAAAGCTCATAATTGCCGCGACAATACTGAACGCAACCGGGACTAACCAGGATGGAAGGCTGCTTCCTACCCACGATGCCAGCAGATCGATGGTTCCGGCTTCAATTGCCACCTGGATCAGCATTCCGACACCGCAGATCATAATGATGGTATTCCATGGAACTTTGGCGATGACTTCCTTTTGCGGAGCCAGGTTCAAAAACAGGGCAATGACTGAGAATATTACAGCGACCAGGCCGACATCCATTTTACTGTTAATAAAGGTAACAAGAGTATTGCCTGGCATGATGATATTAAGAATCGGGAACAGCAGTACAACCAGGATCATCGCCAGCATCAGATAGAGATTGATTTTCTGCTTAGCTGACAGCGGATCAGGTTTTTCAAATGTGACACCTTTCCCAATGCTGCGGTTACTGCGCGGAACATACCGGAAGCCGGCGATCAATAATAGTGAGAACAGGACGCTGGCGGCGAATATAATAGCAGAATACTGGAAAGATAATTCATTCATTCCGGCTTCGTCCATCAGTCCGCGAAAGATTATCCCGCTGCCGCTGGTCATGAAATTGGCACCGGAAAGGGCGCCGCAGTTGACGGCTACGGCACCGATCAGCTTGTCCATTTTAGCTTCTTCACAGATCAGCAGTGCAATTGGTGCCATAAATGCCATTACCGTGAAAAATCCTGCGCCAAGAGCAGCAATACCGGCGCTGGCGAAATAAAGTGCGAACGGAAGCAGTCCGGGGAAACGGCGGCATGCATAGAGCAGATAGCGGGCCGTTTTTTCCAGTGTACCGTTGACCAGTGCAAAATTATAAAATAATGATACAGAAAAAATAACAAACATAGTACTGACCGGCCATGTACCGATCACAGCTTTTGGTTTCATCCCCATAACGAAACAACCAATCAAATAAGCGAAAACAATTGCAAACAAACCAGTGTTGTGACCCGTTTTATAACCGATTGCAACCGCTAATGCGATTGACCCTACAATTAAAATACTTAACATATGTAATTCCCCCCTTAATTGTTGATTCCCAATAATCCTTCCTGAATCGTATGTGTCATATGATATACCTGTTCCATCGGAATGCCGTGCTCAAGCAGGTAGGTCATATACTGTTCTAGGGCAATTTCCCAGTTGGGATTTTCGACCTGCCCGCCGTCGGTACAAACCATCACGTGTTTGTAGCCGCATGCCTGAATGGCTTCCAGATTCATTTCCATGTTGCTCTTATAGTTTCCTCCACCTACTGGCTGTGCAAAGCAGTGTTCCAGAATCACCCCATAGTCCTTTACAATTCTTACTTGATCTTCCAGCTTCATGCCAACCAGCCACCATTCAGGATGGGTGACTACCAGTTTCCTGACACCGGCATCCCGGGCGGCTTCAATGATCCGGAAGCATTCATCCGGTGAAAGATGGGCGGTTGCCAGAACGGCATCAAAATCATTGACCAGCCGAAATATATCGGATAATTCCGGTACCGGTCTGCCGTCGCGGATGACATCAACACAGCTTGCCGGATCCTGGTTATTCTGCACCATGTGGTTGCGGGCCGACTGGGTCGGCAGCCAGATTACTTTAGCACCCAGCTTCAGGCCGCTTTCTACGGCAGCGGGATTAATACCACCGACCTGCCGGTTTAGGGTAACACTTCCAAACATAGTGAAATTGTTGTCGCCTTTGTGAACCAGTTCATTATGGCGGTTGCACAGATAAGCCCGATCCATGGTCGTACCCTGATGGGTTTTGATAACGATTGCCCTGGCTCCGACCCGGATCGCCGCCTCCATCAGTTCAAAATCATCATAAGCACGGTGCCGGATATCCGGATTGGAGTGGACGTGCATGTCAATCACTCCCTGTAATAATACTTTGCTCATTAATTTTTCCTTTCCTGTTGTTATTTGTTGAGAATTATTTTATAATAACAAAGCAATCGGAGGAAGTGAAAATAAAAGATATTTAGTATCGGTAAAACCGATGGGAGGTCGCCATGCATTTAAAAGAGCTTCAGTATGTGATTATATTGGCGGATGAAGGCAGTATATCCCGGGCGGCAGAGCGGCTGTATATGGCACAATCAAGCCTGAGCCAGTTTCTGCAGCAATATGAGGCGGAGCTGGGGGTGGCATTGTTTGTCCGGACATCGAAAGGACTGAGCCCGACGACAGCCGGGAATCTGTTTATAGAGAATGCCAGGAGTATTCTTTATCACTATCGGCTGGTACAGAATGAAATGTTTGATATGGAGAATCTGCAGCGGGGACGGATTATATTTGGGATCAGTTCATTCCGGGGCGCTTATATGCTGCCGCCGGTATTGAAGCAGTTCAATACGCTGTATCCAAATGTACGGGTGGATATTGTCGAAGAAAACAGTATCGCCCTGGAAGAAAAGATTCTGGATGGGCAGATTGATCTGGCAGTGGTGGCATTGCCGCTGAAGAAACTGAATTATACGATAGAGGTTATGAAGTCTGATGAGATATTGATTGTGGCCAACCGTTCCCATCCGGTCATGGAATATGTCCGCAAGAAAGATCACTATCCGCACTATTGGGTGGACATCAGTCAGATACAGCATTTTGAATTCATTTTAAGTGATTATAATACGATTCTGGGAATTAAAAGCCGGCAGTATTTCAAGTCTGTCGGAGCGAAGGTCTATGCCCGCAATACGACCATTACTGCCGCGATGGCAGCGGCGATGGCGAGGGAAGGTCTGGGACTTGCTTTTACCTATCGCTCCTGCGTGGTTGATTACGATGATGCAGTTTACATTTCGGTTGGAGAAGGAGGTCTTTTTGCCGATCTGGCCCTGGCTTACCCGCATGCGGAATACCGCTCTAAGGCAGCCACAGCACTGGGCCAGATGTTCTATAATTATCAATGGCAGATGAATGACTGACAGCTATGCCGTTATGATTTCTTTCGCGGTCTGGATAAATAACTGGTCAGCTCTTGACTGATAATTGCTGTTTAGAGTGGCAATACACATATCCCAGCTGGCATCATAAACTCTGTCAATCGAACAAAACGTCGGCTGATACCCAGACGAAGCGATGCTGGCATATTGCTGCGGTACCATAGTGACCCCAAGTCCCTGAGCCGCCAGTAACTGAGCCGTTTCATAATTTTTAAGAGTAAAGCGGATCTCAGGCTGACGAATCCCGGCTCTTTGCAGAACGGCATTGCAGACCTGGCGGATTCGCTGCTGCTTATGCAGCATAATAAATGGTTCATCTTGCAGAAGTCTGACATCAAGGACAGGATAGTCATATCCGGATTTCGGCACGGCCTGAGCCAGCAGCGGGTGGCCGGGAGCCAGGACGATGACGAAAGGATCCTGTGACAGCAGTTCATAACGAATCTGTGAGATGGTTCTTTCCTTGGGGGCATGCATGATGGCAAAGTCCAGCTGCCGGGCCAGCAGTTTCTGCTCCAATACCTGTGAGGTATCTTCGGTTATAAACAATTCGATATAGGGACAGAGCTCATAGAAACGGGGCAGTATACGGGGCAGCACCAGTGTACCAAGATGGTTGGTGGTGCCCAGATGGATCCGTCCCGTTTTTAAATTGTTGATGTCGCTGATTTCAATTTCAAAATTTTCATACATTTTCAAAATTTGAGTCGCCGTATTGTAATATCGTTCTCCGGCGTAGGTAAGCGTAAGCCCGCCAGATACCCGGTTGAACAGCAAAGTGCCGAGATTGTCTTCGATTCTTTGAATTGACTGACTGAGTGACGGCTGGGCAATGAATAAAAGTTTTGCCGCTTTTGAGATACTTTTTTCATCAGCTACCGTTTTTACATAGAGCAATTCTTTCTGGGTCATCTTCAAACCTCCCTGGGCAATATAGGAAAAAGCTATATATATTATTACAAACATAGTATTTGTCTATCTAATAAGCTCAGTATATAATAAAATCAACAAAAAGAAAAGATATTAATGATAATCTTTGGTGAAAACAGGAGGAAAAACGTGAGGATAGGGAAATTGGCAATGGCAGGTACCTTGGAATCCAGTGATGCATTGGTAACGGTTGAGCCTGCGGAAGATGGAATCGAGCTGGAACTGGAAAGCGTAGTCATGCATCAGTATGGAGAACAGATTCGTGAAGTAGTCATGGAGACCCTGAACCGGCTCGAGGTGGAAACGGCCCGGATTACTATTGTAGATAAAGGTGCGCTGAACTGTACATTGAAGGCAAGAGTAGAGTGTGCCGTATACCGGTCAAATGATATGTCAGAAAATTTACCATGGGGAGGTGCCATTCAATCATGAATCCAGATAAATTCAGACTCAGACGGTCTATGCTGTTTTTAAACGCCCAGAAGCCGGGACTGATCCGTGATCCTTATATTTATAAACCAGATTCCGTGATGCTGGATCTGGAAGATGCGGTAGCAGAGAATCAGAAAGATGCAGCACGTTATTCCCTGTATCATGCATTGCAGGAGATCAACTACCGGGGCATCGAACGGGTGGTCCGCATCAATGGCCTGGATACTCCCCACTGGCGTGAAGATATCCGCGTATGTGTGGCAGGCGGAGCTGATGCGATCCGTATTCCCAAGACCGAAAGTGCTGCCGATGTACTGCGGATCGGGCAGGCGGTAGCGGAAGCGGAGCGGGAATTTGGCAGACCGGAAGGCAGTATGCTATTGATGGCGGCGCTGGAATCCAGCCTGGGGGTTATGAATGTCGCTGAGATCTGCCGGTCATCGGAGCGTCTGTTTGGAATTGCCCTGAGCGGCGGGGATTATACCAAAGATCTGCAGACTGTTATCAGCGGAACCGGCATCGAACTGGCGGGAGCCAGACAGATGATGATCATTGCGGCAAGGGCGGCAAAAATCCAGTGTTTTGATACGGTATTTACTGACCTGACTGATATGGAGGGATTCGAAAAAGAGACCCGGATGATCAAAATGATGGGCTTTGACGGCAAGTCGCTGGTCAATCCCCGCCAGATCAGCATTGTACATAAGATCTTTACTCCGACAGAAAAAGAGATTCTTTTTTCTGAAAAAGTAGTGCGTGAAATCGATGAAAAGAAGGCTCAGGGGATTGGTGTATTTACGGTGGACGGCAAGATGATTGATATTGCCTTTTATGACGGAGCCAAACGGGTGATAGCACTGGCCAGAGCATCGGGTGTGTATAAGGGGGATTTGTAAAATGATAAACAGTGTGGGAAGAGAAATTCCTGATGAAATAATCGAATTAACAGGAAAAGAAGCATTTCAGGGTGCATTTGCAAGGGACGGGATCGAATTCCAGAAATCTGCACCAATGGTAAAACCGGTGATGAGCAACAGCACCAGCAAAATGGTGGATTCCATCCATGATGCACTGGTTAAATGCGGAGTCAGGGATGGGATGACATTTGGTTTTCATCATCACTTCCGTGACGGTGATATGGTAGTTCAGCTGGTGATGGAAGAAGTACATCGGATGGGGATTAAGGATATTACCATTTGTGCCAGCTCACTGGGTAAAGCACACAGTTTCCTGGTACCTATGATGGAGGACGGAACCGTAACCAATATCGAGTCTTCCGGTGTTCGTGGGGATGTAGGAAAAGCAATTTCCGCCGGGAAACTGAAAGGTCTTGCAATTATGCGTTCCCATGGCGGCCGTGTCCGGGCCATTCAGACCGGTGAATCCAAACTGGATATTTCCTTTATTGGTGCGCCGACCTGTGATGACTACGGTAATTGCCGGGGAATTGGCGGGAAAAGCGACTGTGGTGTGCTTTCGTATTCGCATGTGGACGGCAATCATGCCGATAAAGTAGTGGCAATCACCGACTGTCTGGTACCGTTTCCCAATTATCCGCCGCATATCCCGATGGCCAAGGTGGATTATGTCTGTGTGGTCGATGCCATTGGTGACCCTGACAAGATTGCTACCGGTGCGGCCAAACCGACAACGGATGTGAGGAAACTTACCATGGCAGAATACTGCACTCAGTTTGTCATCCATACGCCTTACTTTAAAGATGGATTCTCTTATCAGACCGGTGTCGGCGGTGCTTCGATAGCATCAACAATATCGCTGACCAAGGTAATGGAAGAACGGGGGATCCGAATGAGGTTTGGTGTCGGCGGTCTGACCAAGGCCATGTGCGACCTGCTTGACAAAGGCCTGGTGGATCTGCTGCTGGATACTCAGGACTTTGATCTTTCGGCGGTAAAATCAGTAAAGGATCCCAGACATCACAGAATCAGTGCCGGTGCATATGCCAATCCGTTTAATAAAGGGGCCTTTGTAAATAAACTGGATTTTGTAATCCTCGGTGCCCTGGAAGTGGATGTGAATTTCAATGTTAATGTGGTAGTTGGTTCAGACGGAGTGATTACCGGTGCCCAGGGCGGACACCCTGATACCGCAGCAGGAGCGAAATGTACCATCGTAATATCTCCATTATTGCAGGGCCGGATCCCGGCTATCTGCACCAACGTAACGACCGTAACAACCCCGGGTGAAACTGTGGATGTGGTAATAACCGAGTATGGAATTGCCATTAATCCGCTCCGGCAGGATTTAATAGAAGCAACGAAAGATGCAGATCTGCCATTCTGTACGATTGAAGATTTGCGGGATGAAGCCTACCGGATCGCCGGAGAACCAAATCCGGTTCAGTTTGGTGAACGGGTGGTCGGTATTATAGAAAGCCGGGACGGCACCATTCTTGATGTTGTAAGGGAAGTAAAAGAAATCAAAGTAAAGTAAGAAACAGGAGGACAGGATAATGGTTAAATTGTATGACGGCGGGGTCTATCTGGTCAATGGAACAGAAATTATTGAAGAAAGCCAGAGTGCCAGAGTAGAGCAGCTGACCGGGAGACCGGTGGTGAGGGATGAAGCAAGACAGGGTACCATCGCGTATTCGATTATGGAAAAACACAATACTTCAGGCAATATGGAGCAGCTCAAAATTAAGTTCGATGCGATGACCTCCCATGATATTACTTTCGTAGGAATTGTTCAGACGGCTAAAGCATCCGGTATGGAAAAATTTCCGATTCCATACGTTCTGACGAACTGCCACAATTCCCTGTGCGCAGTGGGCGGTACGATCAATGAAGATGATCATGTCTTTGGCCTGTCAGCAGCAAAGAAATATGGCGGAATCTATGTTCCTCCGCATATTGCCGTAATCCATCAATATATGCGTGAGACAATGGCCGGCTGTGGAAGGATGATTCTGGGTTCGGACAGCCATACCCGTTATGGAGCACTGGGAACTATGGCAATTGGTGAAGGCGGCGGTGAACTGGTCAAACAGCTGCTGTGTGATACATATGATGTGGCACGTCCGGATGTGATCGCCGTCTATCTGGACGGCAAACCAAACCCCGGTGTCGGGCCTCAGGATATTGCCCTGAGTATTATCGGAAGTGTCTTTAAAAATGGCTATGTCAAAAATAAAGTTATGGAGTTTGTCGGACCTGGAATCAGCTCGATGACCACCGATTACAGAAACGGTGTGGATGTTATGACAACAGAAACCACCTGCCTGTCCTCGATCTGGAGGACGGATGAAGATACCAAAGTATATCTGACCATACATGGCAGAGGGGAAGAGTATCAGGAATTAAATCCGGCCGGAGTGGCTTATTATGATGGCATGGTATATGTCGATTTAAGTACCGTAAAACCGATGATCGCATTGCCATTCCACCCCAGCAACACCTTTGAGATTGATGAGCTGAATTCAAATCTGGGCGATATCCTGAGAACTGTGGAAAAAGAGGCGGCAGCGTTATCCGATCATCCCGACATTCATTTCTCTCTAACCGACAAGATCATTGACAATAAACTCCAGGTACAGCAGGGAATTATCGCAGGCTGTGCCGGCGGCAACTATACGAATGTTATGGAAGCCGCCCATATCCTGGAAGCGGCAAGCTGCGGACATGATGAATTTACATTATCAGTATATCCGTCATCCCAGCCGGTATTTATGGATCTGGTCAAAAAAGGAGCTGTTTCGACTTTAATGGCGGCAGGAGCAGCTATCAAAACCGCTTTTTGCGGACCTTGCTTTGGTGCCGGCGATACTCCGGCCAATAATGCCTTCAGCATCCGCCATACGACCAGAAACTTCCCCAACCGCGAAGGCTCAAAACCTGGTGTAGGACAGCTTTCTGCAGTAGCACTGATGGATGCCCGTTCCATTGCGGCGACGGCAGCAAACAAAGGCATTCTGACCCCGGCGACCGCATATGCGGACGATTATCAGGTGCCGGATTATCAATATGATGATTCCTCATATCAGTCCCGGGTCTATCAGGGCTATTGCCAGGCAGAAGCAGGAGCTGAGCTGGTATATGGCCCGAATATCAAAGACTGGCCGCAGATGAGCGCACTGACTGATCATATTTTACTGAAGGTATGTTCAAAGATTATGGACGAGGTGACGACTACCGATGAACTGATCCCTTCCGGCGAGACCTCCTCATACCGTTCCAATCCACTGGGACTGGCAGAGTTCACCCTGTCCCGCCGCGATCCGGAATATGTAGGCCGGACAAAAGAAGTCAGAGCGCTGGAAATTACCCGTACAGAAGGCGGGGATCCCGCCGGTACAGACCGCAGTCTGGCTGCTGCTTATGAAGCGATTGCATCGATTCGTGATGATGTAAAAAAAGCCGATATTGAAATCGGCAGCATGATATACTGTGTCAAGCCAGGTGATGGTTCCGCCCGTGAGCAGGCTGCCAGCTGTCAGCGTGTGCTGGGCGGACTGGCTAATATCTGTCAGGAATATGCGACCAAGAGGTACCGTTCGAACGTTATGAACTGGGGAATGATCCCGTTCCAGATGAAAGAAGAGCCGGTATTTGAACTGGGAGATTACATCTACGTTCCTGATATCAGAACAGCATTAGATGGAGATATGAAAGAGATCAAAGCATATGTTCTCGGAGATGAAATCAGGGAGCTTACTCTTTACATCGCCGATATGACTGAGGATGAGAAGAAGATTGTAAAGGCAGGATGTCTGATTAATTATAACAGGAATCGTGCCGGTAACCAGTAAACGGATCAGAATATCAGAGATAAGGAATAGGCATGAACGATTGGACTCATATACAAAACCAGATCAGCCGGATTATTAAAGCAGCCTTACTGGGGGAGGTAATGACCACCCCCAAGCCGGGGCTGGTAGACAAGAACGACAGTGGGGCACACCACGATATGGACTGGCACACCTTTGTGGCCAGTACTTACGCCATCGCGCCATATCTGGAAGCGATGATGGAGACCGGTTATGCTTCTGACCGTCCGCTGAGCCAGTTGTTTTCATCGATCAGAACGATTGGTGTGGATGCGGAACTTGCCATGCTGCAGGCAACTGGTGGTATCAATACTCATAAAGGAATGATTTTCTCTATGGGGACAGCCGCATGTGCAGCTGGCTGGTATTACCGCAAACACCAGCGGTTTCAGGCCGATCCGATTCTGAAACTTTGCGGGGTCATGACAGAAGCAGATCTGCAGAAAGATTTTGAACGGATGAATCAAAAACATCCAAAGACCAGCGGAGAACGGCTATATTTCCAATATGGCGAAAAAGGAATTCGGGGTGAAGTACAGCAGGGCTTTCCCAGCATCCGGCATGTATCACTGCCGCTGCTGAAAAGACTGTATGCTGAGAATAAAAATCGAAATGCAGCCAATATTAATGCCCTTCTGTCCCTGATGGCATCGGTAAGTGATACCAATATTCTGAATCGCAGCACGTATGAAGAACTACTCTGGGTACAGCGGGAGTCTGCCAGGATATTGGAATTGGGCGGTGCCCTGACTGAGCCGGGAATGGCCGAAATACGGAAAATGAACCACATTATGACCGAAAAACATATCAGCCCCGGAGGATGCGCCGATCTGCTGGCGGTGACGCTATTTTGTTTACTACTGGAAGATAGTGTAAGTCCGTAACACTAAATAATAGTTGATCTGAAAAGTACAGAACAAACGTTCCGTTTGTCCTGTACTTTTTATAGTTGTTATGATAGAATGAACTACAGGAGATACTTAACAGTAACATACATTTTGAATGGGTATTATTAACAGGAGGAGCTTTACATGGATCATTTTAAACTGGTATCAGAATATGCCCCGACCGGCGATCAGCCGCAGGCGATCGAACAACTGGTACAAGGCTTTAAAGACGGCAATCAGTTCGAGACCTTGCTGGGCGTTACCGGATCGGGCAAGACGTTTACAATGGCACTTGCTGCTCAGCTGTACGGTGAATTCAAGGAGTTTTTTCCGGAAAATGCCGTTGAATACTTTGTCTCCTATTATGAGATGAAAATGTAACCATTATTACTTGGTGCTGTTTAGTATTGTTTATACCATATTTGGTGGACTAGATGGATGTTATGGACGTAATAACAGTGATTGGACTGGATGGATCGGTGACCTTCATTCGTAAAGAGTCTGATATAAATATAATATAACTTAAGGATAGGTATTATAATGAAAACGGACAATACATTTTTGATTTATCAAGATGATAATGAAATTATAAGAATTTCTGTGCGGTTTGCGGAAGCGGATTTGTGGCTTACACAGTCCCAATTAGCAGAGATTTACGATACAACGCAACAAAATATCAGTCAACATATAGATGGTATTTATAAGGATAATGAACTTGATAAAAATTCAACTAACAAGAAATTCTTGTTAGTTCGAACAGAAGGCAGCAGACAGGTTAACAGAAATATTGACCACTATAATCTGGACATTGTTATTGCAGTAGGTTATAGAGTACAGTCTCAGGTTGCAGTGAGATTTCGTAGATGGGCAACCGTAAGACTTCATGAATATATTCAAAAGGGTTTTGCCATGGATGATGATCGTTTGAAGCAAGGCGGGAGCAGATATTTCCGCGAGCTTTTGCAACGTATCAGAGATATACGTTCTTCTGAGCGGAATTTTTATCAGCAAGTTACAGATATTTATGCAACTTCTATCGATTATGATCCTCGTTCGGATATGACAAGACGATTTTTTGCAACGGTTCAAAATAAGTTACATTATGCAGTTCATGAGCACACTGCCGCAGAAATAATATATGATAGAGTCGATAACGAGAAACCATTGGTCGGGATGACAAATTTCAAAGGAGATTATGTCACAAAAGATGATGTGAAGATAGCTAAAAATTATCTATCTGAGTTAGAATTACAAAGGTTAAACTTACTGGTGTCACAATTCCTTGATTTTGCGGAATTTCAGGCATTAGAGCTGAAAGCGATGAAGATGTTGGATTGGATTGCTGCGTTAGATAAGCAGATCATATTATTGCAAAGAAAATTGCTGACTGGCAATGGTTGTATATCGCATAAACAGGCAATAGAGAAAGCAGAAAATGAATTTCAAATTTATCGTGCAAGGGAAATGGAACAATTGGAAAGTGATTTTGATAAAGTAATAAAGACTGTGATTCAAATTGAAGGTAAAAATCATAATAATTGAAATTAGCAAAATGACTTAGTATTATCCTTATAATATAGTAGTAAAGATAAATTTATGGAGGAAAAGAGAATGATCAGACATATGAAAAAAACAGATCTTGACAACTGTGCAAATATACTCTGTGAAGTTTATAATAATGATACGTGGCAATGCAGATGGAGTGTTAATACGGCTATAGCATATTTGAAAGATTATTTTGATTCAAAGAAGTTTGTCGGGTTTGTTTTGGAAAAAGACAAGCAATTGTGTGGTGCAATGTTTTGTCATGAAAAAATTTGGTGGAATAATAGCGAATTGTTTATTGATGAAATGTTCGTGAAACCAGAGTTGCAGAAAAATGGGGAGGGACGCGGAATTGAGCGTTGCTGCGGATAACAAGCAAGTTGAACATTGAAGATTAACTTTGCACTATAAAGGAGATAGAATCAAATTATGGAGTTCAAATTACAGTCAGAATACCAGCCCACCGGCGACCAGCCGCAGGCAATTTCCAGTCTGGTTCAGGGCTTTAGAGAAGGCAACCAATTCCAGACTTTACTAGGGGTTACCGGATCCGGAAAGACATTTACGATGGCTAATGTCATCCAGCAGCTGCAAAAACCGACATTAATCATAGCCCACAACAAGACTCTGGCTGCTCAGCTGTACGGTGAATTCAAGGAGTTTTTTCCGGAAAATGCCGTAGAATACTTTGTCTCTTATTACGATTACTACCAGCCGGAGGCTTATGTAGCATCCACCGATACTTATATCGAGAAGGATTCTGCTATTAATGATGAGATCGACAAGCTTCGCCATTCGGCTACCGCGTCTTTATCCGAGCGCCGGGATGTGATAATTATTGCTTCCGTATCCTGCATTTATGGTCTGGGAAGCCCGATTGATTATAAAGAGATGGTGGTCTCCCTGAGGCCAGGTATGGAGAAGGACCGGGATGAAATCATTCATAAGCTGATCGATATGCAGTATACCAGGAATGACATGGACTTTCATCGCGGAACGTTCCGGGTGAGGGGAGATGTCCTGGAGATATTTCCATCTTATTCTGCTTCTGATGCATACCGGATTGAGTTCTTCGGCGATGAGATTGAACGGGTCAGTGAGATTGATCCGATGACTGGAGAGAACCGTCTGCAGCTTGGTCATGTGGCGATTTTTCCGGCGTCTCACTATGTAGTTCCCAGAGAGAAGATGCTGGAAGCAACCGGGCATATTCTGGAGGAAATGAAGGAACAGGTTGCTTATTTCAAGAGTGAAGACAAGCTGCTGGAAGCACAGCGTATATCGGAACGGAGCAATTTTGATGTAGAGATGATGCGGGAGACTGGTTTTTGTTCCGGGATTGAGAACTATTCACGGCATCTGTCAGGCAATGCTCCAGGTGAACCGGCCTGGACCCTGATCGATTATTTTCCGGAAGATCTGCTGATGATTATCGACGAATCCCACATTACCCTGCCGCAGATCCGCGGTATGTATGCCGGAGACCGCTCCAGAAAGTTAAATCTGGTTCAGTATGGGTTTCGTCTGCCTTCGGCATTGGACAACCGTCCGCTCAATTTTGAAGAATTTGAGTCTAAGATTGATCAGATGCTGTTCGTATCCGCGACTCCGAATGTGTACGAGCAGGAACATGAAATGCTGCGTGTAGAGCAGATTATCCGCCCTACCGGTCTGCTCGACCCTGAGATATCGGTCCGCCCGGTAGAAGGACAGATCGATGACCTGGTATCTGAGGTCAATAAAGAAGTGGAGAAGCACAACAAGGTGCTGATTACCACTTTGACCAAGCGGATGGCAGAGGATCTGACCGATTATATGCGGGAGGTCGGTATCCGGGTAAAGTATCTGCATTCTGATATCGATACTTTGGAACGGGCGGAGATTATCCGTGATATGCGTCTGGATGTATTTGATGTGCTGGTGGGAATCAACCTGCTGCGGGAAGGCCTGGATATACCAGAGATTGCCCTGGTGGCGATTATCGATGCCGACAAAGAAGGCTTCCTGCGCTCCACAACCTCACTGATCCAGACGGTCGGCCGTGCTGCGAGGAATGCTGAAGGCCGGGTTATCATGTACGCAGATACGATTACGGATTCGATGCGGCGGGCAATCGATGAGACACAGCGGCGGCGGAAGATTCAGCATGAATACAATGAAGCTCATGGAATTACACCGACGACGATCAAGAAAGCCGTCCGTGATCTGATTGCCATCTCAAAGGCAGCAAGCCAGGATGCGGATGCATTCGAGAAAGATCCGGAATCAATGAGTGCCAAAGAACTGAACAAACTGGCAAAGGAACTGACCAAAAAGATGCATCAGGCGGCCGCAGAACTGAACTTCGAAGAAGCGGCAATGCTGCGTGACCGCATGATGCAGGTCAAAAAAATGCTGCTGGAAGTAGAATCTTAACAGCTGCCCGAATTATTGTTCCTGACTGCAGTCTGTAGGGAACAATCCAACCCGGTCGGCAGAACTGGTCACGATCTCCAATTCCCCGGTATCGCGGTTATACCGGTAGACCTGATTGGATAACTGGTCTTCCAGCGGGACTTCGCGCTGGTTGATATAAGTAACCATCTCACCAAAATCATCATAAGAGGCTTCCAGCAGATCCGGGGTGATCAGAACCTCGTGAATACTGGATGGCAGGATAATCAGACTGCTGCCGACTTGTTCGGCAAACTGTTCCAGACAGTCCGGGTAAAGCATACAGCAGGCTCCGTTCAGGCCGCTCTGGTTGGTCAGCACATATAAAGGCATGGGATGCTCGTCCTCCTGGAGAAGCAGATCCATCATGGATTCGTCATATTGGTCACCGAGGTGTACCAGAGCAATCTCCTTGAGGACGTTTGCCATGCTTTTAATTTCCACAGGGAAGGCTGCCGGGGTATTAATCCGGGCCAGTTCCAGCAGCTCCTGTTCACTGACACCCCACATGATCTGGTGGTCTTTGTGAATCAGGGCGGTCATCTGTCCGGTTGCATTCCGGTCAAGGAACAGATAGAAGACAACGGCAAGATCGAGAACCGGCACATACGGAAGGTTCTGCAGCAGATGCTCATTAGAAGCTGCATGGATCACTTTAAACATAATCTTATCTTTAACAAATTCAAATTGTGAGATTTGTTCCGGCCTGATGCCTTCAGGAGCAGGGTTGCTGTTCAGCAGGCAGAGGATATCGGTTAGAATTTCATTCAATCCCAGCCCATTCAGATATTGTTCATAAAAAGAGTTCAGATAGATTGTCGGCGCCATAATCTCACCGGGGCGCTGGATGCTGATACCGTCCATAACTTGTCCGTTGTTCTTCGGGATGGAGTGGATGGTGATTCTGCATTCACCGGTCAGCTGTTCTGTTAGTGCGGTCTGGATTGATTCGAGAAATTTGTTGTATTCCATTAATGAATACCTCCTTTGATAGAATTGTTAGATGTTCTTTAGATAAAATAGAATCCCAGAAAATGGGTATTTTGATTATAGCTAATTTTTGTTCTTTTGACAAGAAAAAAATTCAGAAAATATTTTGTTGTAGTTTTGGGTGATAACAGATACAATAATAAACAACTATTAGAACAATAATCAGAGGTTAAAATAAATGAATAAAACAATAAAGCGAGCAGTGATTTTGCTGCTGATATTTGTAGCGGCGGTGATGGTATATTTTATACTGAACCGCGATTCGCTGAAGCAGGATAATGCGATGTATATGAGTATGGAAAATCCCCAGTTACCGGTGATATACACAGAGATATATGGACGGAAAATGAATGCGATGTACGGATACCGTCAGGAGATGGGGAATGCTGCGGCCAGAGACAGTCTGACTATCCTGCCTGAGGACCGGGGGCTGGATATTCATATTACCAGGCAGGCCCAGGCGGTGCTGGGCCTGCGATATGAGATCAGAAGCCTGGATCTGGACAGGCTGGTGGAGAATACCAGTGTTGAGAACTGGGAACAGCAGGAGGATGGCGTAACGGCGACCCTGCCGATCCAGAATCTGCTGACCAAAGACCGGGAATATCTGCTCCGGATTGAGGTCGATACGGAAAACTACGGAACAGCTTATTATTATACCCGGATTATCTGGACCGATAATGAGGCGGTTCAGCCGATGATTGATCTGGCAGTTGATTTTTCATCCCGAACCTTCCGCTATGAAGACGCCAGGGAACTGGTTACGTATCTGGAGACCAATGCGACCGAAGACAATAGCTCCTTTGGGCGGACAACGATCCGTTCCAGTTTTTCTCAGCTTACCTGGGGCAGACTGAAGATGGAACCGGCCGGTGATGTGCAGGTGACGCTGAAAGAACTGGACGGCCTGATGGGCTGCGTGCAGTTGAATTATCTGGCTTCCAGACAAGGGGAGAACGGCGGAATCGAGCTTTACGAAGTAGAAGAGAATTTCACCATGAAATGGAATAGTCTGCGTATTTATATGATGGACTATGAGCGAACGCTCAATCAGGTTTTCCAGGGAGACCCCGCATCCTACTCAGGTAAGCGGATTATGCTGGGAATTACCAATGACAGTGAAGTTCGCGTAAAGAAAAGTACCAATAACCAGATGCTGGCTTTCCTGATCAACCGGGAACTCTGGTGTTATGACCAGAGTGAAGAGCGCTCAGTGCAGATCTTTTCGTTCAGAACAGAAGATTCGGCGGATATGCGCGGTAATTATGACCAGCACGAAATTGAAATTCTGCAGGTTCAGGATAATGGCGATGTCGATTTTCTGGTGTACGGATATATGAATCGGGGCAGGCATGAAGGTGATACCGGGGTCGCCTGTTATCGTTATGATGCCTCCTCCAATGCAATAGCAGAACGTTTCTTTGTCCCGATCCGGGCAACCTATGAAGAGATTAAGCTTGATCTGAAGCAGCTGGCCAATATCAACAGTTCTGATATGCTGTATCTGTATCTGAACCATGCAATCTATGGCATTGACCTGACCAGTAACGAGTATATGGTCGTAGCTGATACTCTGATAGAGGACAGCTATTCTGTCAGCGCTGATAAAACCCGGATCGCATGGCAGGAAGGCGGTGGGTTGTATGAGGCCGACACCCTGCATCTGCTTGATCTGGGGACCGGTGAGAAGAAAGTAATCCAGGCGAATGACGGCGAGCGGGTCAGAGTCATCGGTTTTGTCGGAAATGATCTGGTCTATGGTCTGGCCAGGGAAACAGATCTGTGGGTAGTGAACGGCCGCACGGTTGACCTGCCGATGTATGCCCTGGAGATTATGAACAGTGAAATGAAAGTAGAGACCAGATATGAGAATTCGGGTTCCTATATTGCCGGTGTTTCGGTGGAAGAAAGCCGGATTCACTTAAACAAAGTGATGCGGCTGGGTGACCGGCAGTTTACCAGAACGGAACAGGATACCATTGTCTGCAATGTCGGAATGGGCCCCGATGCCCTGGCCGGAATTGGCTGGTATGCATCCCCGGATAAGGGTAAATTATACTTTGTGCAGGTGGACATGGATATCCACAGCAACCGTGATGTCAAAATTTCTTCGCCAAAGCGGGTGAGCTATGACCATACCAGTATGCTGGATTTGAAATCACAGGATCAGATTCAGGAAGTGCAGTTCTATGCTTATGGCGGCGGACACCTGCTGGGCAAATCTGGTGATTTCAACGAAGTTCTGGATCTGGCTTATGACAGTATGGGGGTGGTGACGGACCAGGATCATAATATGATATGGAGCCGTGTGAATCGCGGCAGTACCCGTAATCTACGGGATATTGCAACAGCCGCTGCACCTTTGTACCGGCATCTGGAAGAATTTACCGGAAGTAAAAGTTACAGTGACGGAATCACAATGCTGGATGCCCGCGGCTGCAGCATGATGCAGGTATTATATTTTATTGATCAGGGGATACCGGTCATTGCTTATACAGACGAAGGAAGCTATCTGCTGCTGACTGGCTTTGATCAGTACAATGTAACGGTTTATAATCCATCAACCAAAGAGACTACCAAAGAGGGCCTGAACGATGCGACCGAGTATCTGAGGCTGCGCGGGAATGACTTTGTGTGCGCAATTCAGAGTAATTAAATCCGGTGACATCTCTTTACAAAATTGATTTATGTGGTATAATCATTAAGAAAGTATAAAAAAAATTAATCTTTTTGTAAAAACTGGAAATTATATAGAGTAATTGGATAAGACAGAGGTGTGTGATGGAACAATATATTATGAAAGGCGGTAATCCGCTGGTCGGTGATGTGATGATCAGCGGCGCTAAAAATGCCGCGCTTGGTATTCTTGCGGCATCGATTATGACTGATGGTAATGTTATTATTGATAATCTGCCGGATGTGCGTGATATTAATGTTATGTTGGAAGCAATGCAGGAGATTGGTGCAGCTGTGACCCGTGTGGATCGTCATACGGTCAAGATTAATGCTTCCGGGATTCGTGAAGTTTCGGTAGATGATGATTATATCCGTAAGATCCGTGCTTCTTATTATTTTATTGGTGCCTTGCTTGGCAAGTACAAGAGTGCCGAGGTTCCGCTGCCAGGCGGTTGTAATATCGGCAGCCGGCCGATTGACCAGCATTTGAAAGGTTTCCGTGCATTGGGAGCGCGCATCGATATCGAGCGCGGTGCTGTAGTTGCACATGCCATTGACCTGGTTGGCGGTCACATTTATCTGGACGTGGTATCTGTTGGTGCGACAATCAATATCATGATGGCTGCTGCCCTGGCTGAGGGAAAGACTGTCATTGAGAATGCGGCTAAAGAGCCTCATATCGTAGATGTTGCCAACTTTCTGAACAGTATGGGAGCCAATATCAAAGGTGCCGGTACTGATATTATTCGTGTTAAAGGAGTACATAAGCTTCATGGAACGGAATATTCTATTATTCCTGATCAGATTGAGGCCGGTACGTTCATGTGTGCGGCCGCTATTACCCGCGGTGATATCACGGTGAAGAATGTTATCCCCAAACACCTTGAGGCAATCTCTGCGAAGCTTCTGGAGCTTGGCTGTGAGATTATTGAAGGGGATGATGAAGTACGCGTCGTGGGTAAGCCCAAACAAAATTCAACCAACATTAAGACCCTTCCATATCCGGGATTTCCGACTGATATGCAGCCACAGTTTGCCGTTACACTGGCACTGGCGGAGGGAACCAGTATGATTACAGAGAGTATCTTTGAGAACCGTTTTAAATATGTGGACGAGTTGTCCCGTATGGGCGGCAATATCAAAGTCGAAGGAAATGTTGCAGTTATTGATGGTGTCAAAGGGTTTACCGGTGCCCAGGTGGAATCACCTGACTTAAGAGCCGGAGCAGCCCTGGTACTGGCAGGGCTTTCGGCAGATGGCTATACCGTAGTAGATGAGATTGGCTATATTCAGCGCGGTTACGAATGCTTTGATGAGAAGCTGCAGGCATTAGGCGCTCTGATTGAGAAGGTCGATTCAGAAAAACAAGCACAGAAATTCCGTCTGAAGATCGGCTGATAACCGATAGTACAAGTGATACAGAAAGCTGGCAACCCTGCCGTAAGGAGGATTGTCAGCTTTTATTTAGTTTTTTGACTTAAAATCGTTAGCTTTTATTCACAGAAAATACACCGTTTTTACGTATCCTAGAAACAGGATAAGGAAAGACCTAAAAAAAAGGAGGAGTTTTAATGAAATTATGGAACAAAGGGATAGCGGCACTGTCGTGCACCGCTATGTTATCAGGATTGCTGGCCGGAAGTGCGTTGGCAGCAGAAGATCGGGAGAAGATCTCAAAAGTATATCTGACCATCGAATCATCAATTGAGGTTGGGGATGACAGTGGCGATGTAACGGTTACTACAGATGATGATACTTATACGGTAGATGAAGTAGAGATAACCAATGATGACGGGGAATGGGAGGCTGGTGATGAGCCAAGAGTTAAGATAACTCTGGAAGCCGATGACGATTACTACTTTTCCAGCACCAGTTCCAGTACATTTAAATTCTCTGGTGATGCCGATGTAACTTATGTTTCTGCTTCCCGAAAGAATTCCAACTCAACACTGGTTCTGACCATTAAGCTGGATGCGCTGGAAGGAAACCTGGAGGTCGATTCTGTGCAGTGGGAAGATGACAATACACCGATTGCAACATGGGAAGACGCAGAAGGATCCGGAGCCAAGTCTTATCAGGTGCGCTTGTACCGTGGCAGCAGCTCCATGTCAGAAGCACTCACGACAACCAGCACATCTTATGATTTCTCCAGCTATTTCACAAAGACTGGTGACTATTACTTTAAAGTACGTGCGGTGGGAAGCAATTCTAAGAAGGGTGACTGGGTTGAATCAGATTCGTTCTATGTAGATGATGACGAACTGACTAAAATCAAGTCCGGAGCATATTCAAACGGTTCCAGTTCTTCAAACAATGGATCAAGCCCATCTCAGTCAGGTGGCTGGCATCTGGATAGTATCGGATGGTGGTATCTGAATGCTGATGGAACCTATACAACGAACGGCTGGCAGCAGATCAATAATCAGTGGTATTGCTTTGACAGTGTAGGATATATGCGGACCGGATGGATCCAATCAGTAAATGTATGGTATTACTGTGACAACAATACCGGAGCAATGCTGACCAATACTACAACTCCTGATGGTTATTGGGTAGATGCTAATGGAGTTTGGGTTCAATAAGGGATAGTTGGCGGAGCATTCCTAAGATTTTAAAAAGGCTTTTGTAACGCGGCAGCTCCTTACCAGAGCTGGTGCGCTGCAAATGCTTTTTTATGATCTTAGGACTGCATCCGCCTTCTCAATGTCGCCGCTTCCTGTACGAACGCTCCCCTTCCCCTCGCGACTATGTACTCTTCTTGCATTTTTTTATCACTATTCAGAGCTGCAAAACCTTGACATATCGCCGCCGATCTGCTAATATTTTACTCACAACAATAACAATTGAAAAGAACGTAATATCCCTTATTCAGAGTGATGGAGATACAAAGGATCTGTGAAGTCACGGCAACCCCAGACGGAATGCATAACCAGGCAGGAGCGATTGGAAGGTGCCAACCTGAGCGAGAAATCGATCAATAAGAGGATTTGATGAATAATTTATATATATCAAGTCCGCAGTTTGATTACTACGGGCTTTTCTTTTGTTTTCACGAAAGGAGAACAAACAGAATGGAAAAATTATTATTTACATCAGAGTCAGTAACAGAGGGACATCCGGATAAAATGTGCGATGCCATATCCGATGCCATCCTGGATGCATTAATGGAGAAGGATCCGATGAGCCGTGTAGCCTGTGAGACCTGTATCACCACCGGTCTGGTTATGGTTATGGGTGAGGTGACTACGAATGCATACGTAGAAATTCAGAAGCTGGTCCGAAAAACCATTCGCGAAATCGGCTATGACCGTGCCAAATATGGATTTGACTGTGATACCTGCGGAGTCATCGTTGCATTGGACGAGCAGTCTCAGGATATTGCCATGGGTGTTGATAAAGCTCTTGAGGCGAAAGAAAATAAAATGAGTGAAAGTGAGCTCGACTGCATCGGGGCCGGGGATCAGGGCATGATGTTCGGATTTGCCAGCAATGAGACGGAAGAGTATATGCCATACCCAATTGCATTGGCGCACAAGCTGGCCCGCCAGCTGACGAAGATCAGAAAAGACGGTACCGTATCTTATCTGCGTCCCGACGGGAAAACCCAGGTGACTGTAGAATATGATGAAAACGGTAAGCCGGTACGGCTGGAGGCGGTGGTGCTGTCGACCCAGCATGATGAGCATGTAACACAGGAACAGATTCATGCCGATATTAAAAAGTATGTTTTTGATGCCATCCTTCCATCCGAACTGATAGACGAAGAAACCAAATTCTTCATTAACCCGACTGGACGTTTTGTAATCGGCGGCCCACATGGTGACAGCGGTCTGACCGGACGTAAAATTATCGTCGACACATATGGTGGTTATGCCCGTCACGGCGGTGGTGCTTTTTCCGGTAAGGACTGTACCAAGGTAGATCGTTCGGCAGCATATGCTGCGCGGTATGTAGCAAAGAATATCGTAGCTGCCGGTCTGGCAGACAAGTGCGAGATTCAGCTTTCCTATGCAATCGGTGTAGCCGAGCCAACTTCTATCATGGTTGATACCTTTGGCACCGGCAAGCTGTCCAATGAAAAATTAGTAGATATTATCCGTACTAATTTCGACTTAAGACCGGCCGGTATCATCAAAATGCTCGACTTAAGAAGACCAATCTATAAGCAGACAGCTGCTTACGGTCACTTTGGCAGAACCGATCTGGATCTGCCATGGGAGAAACTCGACCGGGCAGAGTCCTTAAAAAAATACTTATAAAAAGTTCAGAACAACCAGCAAAACTGTCAGGCGGTCAATCGCCGGTTATGCTGGTTGTTTGCATTTCACTGTCTTCCATGATACAATTCAGTTATCAGACGGGAGCGAGGAGGATGACCATTGAATGACAAGGAGATGCGTTATATTGTAACGGCTGCAGATACCGGAAGTATGCAGAAGGCCGCCTGGGTACTGGGAAAAAGTTCATCCACATTGAGTCGTTCCATGAAACGGATTGAAGAGGAATTGGGTATCCGGCTGTTTCGGAGAACTACTTCCGGAGTACAGCTGACTCCGGAAGGTGAGGTCTACGTAAAAGCGGCAAGAGAGATACTGGAATTGTTCGGACAACTGGAATCATGTGGCAGCCGGGAGGATCATATGCTTTAGTGTCTCAATAAATTCCCGTGAGCAGCGTGACAGTGGATTGGTTTCCGTGTAGGCGATGACAAGCTGCCAGGAGGCACCCAGTGTATCATCCAGCGGATAACAGGCGAGATGCTCCGTGCCGGAATACAGATTTAAATAGGAGTAGGGCAGGAAGATAACGCCCATGCCATTTGCCGCCAGTCGTTTGGCGGTCTCCATGCTTTTGGTTTCATAGCGGATATCCGGCGTGATATTCGCATTTTTTATGATCGAGTCAGCGATCTGCCGCAGCTTTTGTTTCTTTGCAATCATGATAAACGGTTGGTGATCCAGCTGTTTCAGATCATTGGCAGACAATTCCCGGTCTTCGGGAAAACGATAATGTTGCTTCATACTGTCCGGAATAACGAGATAAAAAGGATCCGACATCAGCGACTCATAGTGTATCAAATCCTGACCATCTTCATAGTGCATAATATTAAGATCCGTTTTTCCATTCAGGAGCAGATTGTTCAGTACGACGGAGTTATCTTCCTGAATAACTATTTTTATATCTGGGTACATTGCCTGGAATTCTGGAATCACTGCCGGCAGCAGACAGGCACCCAGATTAGCCGGGATGCCAAGCGTAATGGTTCCGCGGTAAAGAGCATGAAACTCTTCCAACTCTGTCAGGAGGCTCTTATAACGTTCAAGGATGAGCTTAGAGATCCTGACAAATTCCTTTCCGGAATCCGTTATCGTTAATCCGGCGGGGGTACGCAGGAAGATCGGATAACCCACCTCAGCTTCCACCTTTGCCAGAGTCTGGCTCAGTGAAGGCTGTGATAGGAACAGTTCTCTCGATGCCGCCGACAGGCTCTGATGCTCTGCAATGGTCAATATATAAATCAGTTCATTCTGCGTCATAGTCACGTACCGCCTCCCTTATCTTTCCTGTCTTTATCATACGTTATAGGAAAATAAAAAGCAATAACTAAGAGTTGCGTTTTACTTATAAGGGGAGCGATATTTATGTAATTTACGTTTCTGTGGTAATCAGGTAAACTAAAGATAATAAAAGATACGGGAGGGTTTTTTCTATGCAAAGTATTCAAGAGGCACAAGCTGCGTTCGGTGAGCTGATTCAATCAGAATTTGACCGGATTGACCGGATGAAAGCAGACACAGTAGTAAAGGATTTTTCTCAGATAGAAAAAATTTTGGTAGGTGTGCTGCCGGGAGACGGTATCGGGCCGATTATCATGAGAGAGGCAATCCGGGTATTGGAAAACCTGATGAAAGCTGAGATTGCATCCGGCAAGATTGAAATCCGTGAAATCGAGGGAATGACCATCGAAAACCGGGCAGCCAAATTGCAGTCTCTGCCGGACGAGGTTATGGCTGAGATCAAACAATGCGATGTGGTTATAAAGGGACCGATGGTGACACCCCGGGCTGGAGAACCCTGGCCGAATCTGGTGAGTGCCAACAGCCTGCTGCGCCGCGGTCTTGAATTGTTTGCAGCAGTACGCCCGATCCGGATTCCCGACAAAGGCATCGACTGGACCTTCTTCCGTGAGAACATTGAAGGCGAATACATATGGGGAAACAAAGGCATCCAGGTTAATGACGATCTGGCCGTAGACTTTAAGGTTCAGACAAAACAGGGCAGCGAAAGAATTGCCAGAGCCGCCTTTGATTTCGCCCGCAAGAATGGCAAAAAGAATGTAACCATCGTAACCAAAGCCAACATTGTAAAACTGGCTGACGGCAACTTTATCAAAGCAGTACGAAAAGTCGGTGAAGAATATCCGGAAATCGAAATTCAGGAAAGACTGGTAGATGCCATGTGCGCCAAAATGCTCGATCCTGAGTTCAATCAAGGAATAGAGGTGATTGTTCTGCCAAACCTGTACGGCGACATCGTAACAGATGTAGCAGCGGAACACCAGGGCGGACTTGGCACCGCATCCTCATCCAATATCGGCAACAAATATGCCATGTTCGAAGCTATTCACGGCACCGCCCCATTTCTAATCAACAATGGCCGCGGCGAATACGCTGATCCCTGCAGCCTGATCCGGGCCGTTGGGATGATGCTGGCTCATATCGGATATGCAGACAGAAAAGAGATTCTCGAAAAAGCACTGGATATCTGTACCATCACTGAGCGTAAGGTAGTTCTCACTACTTTTACAGAAGATGCGAGTACGAAGGAATTTACGGATTATCTGATTTCTGTGATTGAAGGGGGTAGGGGGTTCCAGAGAGTGATCG
>JBOFYZ010000020.1:0-85577 GCA_051654925.1 Lachnospiraceae bacterium
AGACTTCTTTGTCCAGTATTAATTTTCTTAGTCTACAATAACAACTCTCATGATATTGGTATGAGTAGCCGGTTCATGACGGTTAGCTCTGGTAACGACTCCGGCCGTTACAATTACGGTGTCTCCGTCAGTGATGACCTGTTTTTCTTTCAGCATGTCCAGAGAAGATTCAATCAGCAGGTCGGTGGACTCTGCACGTCTTGCCTGGTATGGTTTTACTCCCCAGTAAATCTGCATCTGACGTACAGCTGCTGCATTTGGAGATAAGCCGATAATCTGTACACCAGGTCTCCATTTAGATAACTGGCGGGTCGTGAAGCCGCTGATACTTGGAGCAATGATTGCTGCTGCATCCAGATCATGTGCGGTAGCTACTGAACTGTAACAAACGGCATTGGAAATGTTGTGCTCATTGTCCGGTGATACTCTTCTTTCACGGTATGCGCTATAATCCAGATGCTGTTCAGATGCTTCACAGATCTGTGCCATCATCTTCAAGGTTTCGATCGGGTATTTACCCATGGCGGTCTCACCGGATAACATAACTGCATCGGTACCATCATATACAGCATTCGCTACGTCTGTAACCTCAGCTCTGGTCGGTCTCGGATTGCGGATCATCGAATCCAGCATCTGGGTTGCGGTAATAACCGGTTTGCATGCAATGTTACATTTGCGGATAATCGTTTTCTGAATATAGGGAACCTGTTCAGCCGGAATCTCTACCCCCATGTCGCCACGTGCCACCATGATACCGTCGCTGGCCTCAATGATTTCATCAAGGTTATCAATTCCTTCGGCATTTTCAATTTTGGCAATTACCTGTATGGAAGAATGGCTTGCCTCTAATATTGATTTAATCTCGCGGATTGCTTCGGCAGTTCTTACAAAGGATGCTGCGATAAAATCAAAGCCCTGTTCAATACCAAACCGAATATCTGCTTTATCCTTATCCGTCAGAGCCGGAAGCTTGATCTTTACATTCGGCACATTAACGCCTTTTCTCATGCCCAGTTCACCACCGTTGATAACGGTACAGATAATGTCAGTGCCGTTGACACTCTGAACTTCCAGTTCAATCAGACCATCATCAATCAGGATTCTGTTGCCGGTTGTTACATCCTCAGCAAGGCCGCTGTAATTGATATGGCCGATTTTGTCATCACCGATCACCTCTTTGGTGGTCAGGATATAGGTCTGACCGTCAACCAGATTTACCTTTTTTTCGTCTTTTAACAGGCCGGTACGAATCTCCGGACCTTTTGTATCAAGAAGGGATGCAATTGGTAAATCAAGTTCTTCCCGGATGCTTTTGAGCAGATCGAGTCTGCCTTTCTGCTCTTCGTAATCGCCATGGGAAAAGTTGAATCTTGCAATATCCATTCCATTCTCCGCCAATTCCTTCAACAATTCCCTGTTGCCGGTATTGGGACCCATGGTACAAATAATCTTTGTTTTTTTCATGATTGCCTCCATCTTGTTGTGTTTTATTGTTTTAATAATCAACTGCCTTGATCCTGCGTCACATGCTGATGTGTATACAGGTGATCCTGACAGTATTCATAATCACCTTCGCATTTGGAACAGTAACGGAATTCCAGATCATCTCCGTCTTTTTCGGTTCTGCCGCATACTGCGCATTTATGCCGCGGTGCTCCTACCGGCCTGATCCTGACGTTTTTCCTGAAATCACTCTTACGCTTGATTTCTTTTGGCGAATAGCGTTTATAGCTGCGCGTCATTAGAAAGAAAATAATGACATTGGCAAGCGAAATAACAATCGCCCAGCGCATGGAAGTATCTCCTTTAATGAAATCATAGAGATACATGGCGGTTTGTACTGCTGCCAGCCACTTGGCCTTGATCGGCAGGGCAAAAAACAGCAGAAATTCCACATCCGGGAAACACAGGCAAAATGCCAGAAACAGCGAAGCATTAATATATCCTGTCGTCATCAGAATCCACTGATTAAATACCAGATATGCCACCAGTGTCGCTACAATCTGACCGATCACCCCGATAAAGAAAAACAGATTGAAGCGGAAAGTTCCCCAGATATTCTCCAATGTCCGGCCCAGGTTATAATATAGCCTCAGCACAACAATTGCAATCAGTAATTCCAGCATTGACTGCATCCCGCTCATCAGTCCGCCGCCTACCTGCCAACTGGCCAGTGATGGCGGGAACAGCAAAAAGGTGAACAGACGCCATACCTGCCCCCGCATAATGGCAGCAGCATCCAGACACAGATACTGCAGATAGATGCCCGGACTTATCATCCAGATCATCAGCCCGATCGCATACAGAATAACAATATAATGCATCAGATTCCTGATTGCAAATTTTCCCAATTTACGTTCCAGTTTGTTTATAAGAGTCATTTATATTCCTTTCGAATTAAAATAAATCTTTTTTAGAAAATACCCAGGCCACTGCCAGCGACAGCACCAGAGAACATGCCAGGACAATGGTAAATCCATGCGGATGTTGTGCAAATGGCATTCCGGCTGGATTTACATTCATTCCATAGAAACTGGCCACCATAGTCGGAATCGACATTACGATCGTGACCGTCGCCAGAAACTTCATGACAATATTCAGGTTGTTGGAGATAACCGAAGCAAACGCATCCATGGTACCACTTAATATCCCACTGTATATATTGGCCATTTCAATCGCCTGCTTATTCTCGATAATTACATCTTCCAGCAGTTCAGTATCTTCAGGATACTTTTTAATCTTTTCATTCTTCAGCAGCTTCTCAAACACGACTTCATTGGAGCGCAGGGAAGTCGTAAAATAAACAAGGCTTTTCTCCAGCTCCAGCAGCTCGATCAGCTCCTGATTCTTCTGAGATTTGTGAAGCTTGCGTTCCACCACTTCACTCTTCTTGTCAATAATTCTCAGATACTGCAGAAACAGGGAGGCATTCTTGTATAAAATCTGTAAAATAAAACGTGTCTTCATATATGTGTGGAAATCCCGCACCCGGTTATCCATAAAAGCGGTTAATACCGGTGTGTCCTCCAGACATACAGTAACAATAATCTCTTCGGTCATAATGATTCCCATCGGAATCGTCACATACCAGTCTTTTTCATTCCGTTCTTCAATGACAGGAATATCAACCAGCACAAGGCTGTAATTGTCTTCTGTCTCAATACGGGAACGTTCTTCTTCATCAAGCGGTGCCTTCAGATGTTCCGGATCGATGTTATAGTTTTCTGCGATCTCAGTAATTTCTGCCGCGGTGGGATTGGTCAGTGCAATCCAGCATCCGCTCTCTGCCGCTTCTTTTTGGTGGATTCTTCCACCTTCTGTTTTAAATATGCGAATCATCGGTCTTCCCCCTTCTCATTCGCGCATGAGTAGCCTGCATTGCGCTCTTTGGGAAAAGAAAACCATTCAATTCCTAAGGATGCACTGCAGGTATGCGCTTTCGTGCTTCTTCTTTTTCTATGTGATAGCCCGAACCACTGTCCATAGCTGCTTCCATCCTTCCCATTTTATTCTACTGGATTTCCTGTGCCTTAACCATTATAATTTCTGTGTGTCTGTTTGTCAAATACAAACCGGATATCCCGTTAGATTTTCATAAATTTGGTTTATTTTACCAGAGTTTTAAAAATTGTTTATTATTTTTTGACAGAGCTGTACGATTGTATTCTTTCTTATTTTATGTTACACTTGTGTGGATATGCTGTCACTCTTACGCATATCTTTATATACAAAGGAGGCATGGGAGTATTCCCGTATCTATGAGCTTACACAACACTTTAGGAATCGACATCGGTTCCACAACCGTAAAAATTGCTGTCTTAGACCGCAGCAATCAGATATTATTTTCTGATTATGAACGGCATTATGCCAATATTCAGGAAACACTGGCTGAGCTTCTTAAAAGAGCTTCAGCACAGCTTGGTGAGTTGACAGTACACCCCAGTATCACAGGTTCCGGCGGCCTTACATTGTCACAGCATCTGCAGGTTCCTTTTGTACAGGAGGTCGTTTCTGTAGCTACCTCACTACAAGATTATGCCCCGCAAACCGATGTTGCAATCGAGCTTGGCGGAGAAGATGCAAAAATCATTTATTTTACCGGTGGAATAGATCAGCGTATGAATGGTATTTGCGCTGGCGGTACCGGTTCTTTTATTGACCAGATGGCTGCTTTGCTTCAGACTGATGCCAGTGGACTGAATGATTATGCCAAAGATTATCAGATGATCTATCCAATTGCGGCTCGATGCGGCGTTTTCGCCAAATCGGACATCCAGCCTTTGATTAATGAAGGGGCTACCAGAGAAGATCTGGCTGCTTCCATTTTTCAGGCAGTCGTCAACCAGACCATCAGCGGCCTTGCCTGCGGCAAACCGATCCGCGGTACGGTAGCATTCCTGGGCGGACCGCTCCATTTTCTGCCGGAACTGCGCAATGCCTTTATCCGCACGCTGAAACTGGATGCGAACCACATTATGGCACCGGGACATTCCCATCTGTTTGCCGCAATTGGTGCTGCGATGAATGCCAAGACCGATACGGAGGTTTCACTGGGCAACATGATTGCCCGGCTTACTTCTGGTATCAAAATGGAATTCGAAGTCAAACGAATGGACCCTTTATTTGAGACCCGTGAAGAATATGAAGAATTCTGCAGCCGGCACGCCAGCCATCATGTCAAAACAGCTGACTTGTCGACCTATCAAGGGAATTGCTATCTCGGCATCGATGCCGGCTCAACTACTACCAAGGTGGCGCTGGTGGGCGAAGACGGCAGCCTGCTGTATCGTTTCTATTCCAACAACAACGGCAGCCTTTTGGATACCGCGGTTCGAGCCATCAGTGAAATCAACGAACAGCTTCCTGAGGGAGCTAACATTGTCTGGTCCTGTTCGACCGGTTACGGTGAGGCACTGCTGAAAGCCGCTTTGATGCTGGACGAGGGAGAAGTGGAAACGATCTCCCACTATTATGCTGCCGCTTTCTTTGAACCGAAAGTAGACTGCATTCTCGATATCGGCGGCCAGGATATGAAATGTATCAAGATTAAAGATAAAACCGTTGACAGCGTACAGCTGAACGAGGCATGCTCCTCCGGCTGCGGTTCTTTTATTGAGACGTTTGCAAAATCACTGAATTTTGAAGTAGAAGCCTTTGCCCAGGAGGCATTATTTGCCAAGAACCCGATTGATCTGGGAACCCGCTGTACTGTTTTCATGAATTCCAATGTAAAACAGGCACAGAAGGAAGGCGCTACAGTCGCGGATATTTCTGCCGGACTGGCCTACTCTGTTATTAAGAACGCACTGTTTAAGGTTATCAAGATCACCGATGCCTCAGATCTGGGTGAGCATGTGGTTGTACAGGGCGGCACTTTTTATAATGATGCCGTGCTGCGAAGCTTTGAGACGATCTCCGGCTGCCAGGCTGTCCGTCCGGATATTGCCGGTATTATGGGTGCTTTCGGAGCTGCTCTGATCGCCAGAGAGCGCTATCATAAAAACAAAACTTCTTCGATGCTGTCACTGGATCAGATTCTGGCACTGAAGTATGATACTTCTATGGCACGCTGTAAAGGCTGTACCAACCACTGTGTTCTGACCATCAACCGTTTCGGCGGCGGCCGGCAGTTTATCAGCGGCAACCGCTGTGAACGCGGCCTGGGCAAAGAAAAGGTCAAGAAAGAAGTTCCGAACCTTTTTGACTACAAGTATCACCGCATGTTTGACTATGAAGCACTGACACCTGATCAGGCCCCACGCGGTACCATTGGTATCCCGCGTGTCCTGAATATGTATGAGAATTATCCGTTCTGGGCGGTCTTCTTCAGGGAATTGGGCTTTCGGACAGTACTGTCCCCCCAGTCGACCAAGAAAATCTATGAACTGGGTATCGAATCCATCCCCAGCGAGTCCGAATGTTATCCGGCCAAGCTGGTTCATGGGCATATATCGTGGCTGATCAAGCATGATATCAAGGATATCTTTTATCCCTGTATTCCTTATGAGCGGAACGAAACACCAGAAGCGGGCAACCATTTCAACTGCCCCATGGTGACCTCTTATGCGGAGAATATTAAGAATAATGTCGAAGAACTGTCGGAATACAACATACATTTTATGTGTCCGTTCATGGCTTTTACCAATGAAGAAGTTCTGACGAAACAGCTGATTTCCGAGTTCGGCAAAGAATATCAGATCCCGTCTGTCGAGATACATAACGCTGCTCATGCCGCCTGGCAGGAGATGCTGGATTCGCGTCGTGATATTGAAAAGAAAGGCGAGGAAGTAATCGCATGGCTGGAAAAAAATGACCGTCATGGAATCGTTCTGGCCGGGCGCCCGTATCATGTCGATCCGGAGATTCATCATGGTATTCCGGAGCTGATCACCTCCTATGGACTGGCAGTTCTGACCGAGGATTCTATCTCCCACCTGACCAAGGTAGATCGCCCGATGGTCGTTACCGACCAGTGGATGTATCACTCCCGCCTGTATCAGGCGGCTGCCTATGTCAAAACAAGTGAACACCTCGATATGATCCAATTGAATTCGTTTGGCTGTGGACTGGATGCTGTTACCACCGATCAGGTTCATGATACCCTGACTGGTTCTGGCAAGATCTATACAGTTTTAAAGATCGATGAAGTCAATAACCTGGGGGCTGCAAGAATCCGTATCCGTTCCCTGATTGCCGCACTGAAAGTAAGGGAACGCAACCGCTATGAACGGCAGGTTGTCTCCAGCTCTTACAACCGCGCTGTCTTTACCAAAGAAATGAAAAAAGACTATACCCTGCTTTGTCCACAGTTGTCTCCGATTCACTTTGATCTGCTGGAGCCAGCAATCAGGGCTTTCGGATATAAGATCGAAGTGCTGCAGAACGATAACCGTGCTGCCGTTGATGTCGGACTCCAGTATGTGAACAATGACGCCTGTTATCCGTCACTGATCGTTATCGGGCAGATTATGGACGCGCTGCTTTCCGGCAAATATGATCTTGACCGGACTGCCATATTTATGAGCCAGACCGGCGGCGGCTGCCGTGCATCCAACTATATCGGCTTTATCCGCCGTGCCCTGGAAAAGACGGGCATGGGGCATATCCCGGTTATTTCCGTCAATGCCAACGGCATGGAAACCAACCCGGGATTTAATATCACCCTGCCGCTCCTGACCAAAGCAATGCAGGCTGTCGTCTACGGCGATATCTTCATGCGGGTCGTATACGCAACCCGACCTTATGAAGCACAACCGGGGGCTGCCAATGCCCTGCATGAGCACTGGAAAAAGCGCTGTGTGAAGAGCCTTTCCACCAGGTCACCGAATATGATGGAATTTGCCCGCAATATCAAGGGTATCATCAGAGATTTCGACAACCTGCCCCGTTTGGATATCACCAAGCCAAAAGTAGGTATTGTAGGCGAGATCCTGGTGAAATTCTCTCCGCTTGCTAATAATCACGTGGTAGAATTGCTGGAACGAGAAGGTGCCGAAGCAGTAATGCCGGATTTAATGGATTTCCTTCTCTATTGCTTCTACAACAGCAATTTCAAGGCCGATCATCTGGGCGGCAAACGCTCGACTGCACGGCTTTGCAACATGGGCATCTCCCTGCTGGAGTACTTCCGCAAAGTCGCCCGTAAAGAATTTGCCGCAAGCAAGAATTTCACACCGCCGTCACGGATTAATGAATTGGCTGATATGGCTAAAGAATACGTGTCTCTAGGCAATCAGACCGGTGAAGGCTGGTTCCTGACCGGCGAGATGCTGGAATTGATCCACAGCGGTGTCGGCAATATCATCTGCACCCAGCCATTTGGCTGTCTGCCGAACCATATTGTCGGTAAAGGTGTTATTAAAGAACTGCGGCGCTCTCATCCTAAGGCAAATATTATAGCTGTGGATTATGATCCTGGTGCCAGTGAAGTAAATCAGCTGAACCGGATTAAGCTGATGCTGGCTACTGCGCAGCGGCTGCATAGTTGCTGATAGTCGCAAGGGAAAGTGCCCGCTATCCACACCAAAATCGTTCCTACGAAACTATTCGTAGGGTTCACTACGCCGTCGTTTCGCAGAATGAAACGGCTATTGTTTGAGCGTAGCGAGTTATGGCGTTTTTGGTATTGCCTTTAGCTGTTCATTTCTATTGACATCGGTTTCGATTAAACGTATAATTTAAATATTTAAGTTAGGAATTTACAGTTCATATACTAAAGACATTCAGGAGGCATTGCATGAAGCAAATACGTTCATCACTGAAGAGCAGAATCTGGTTATCCGTGATTTTATTAGTCGGAATCATTTTACTGCAGGGTACGGCTTCTATTATTCTGCAGAACAAAATCAAGAAGGAGAATGAAAACCTGATCAGTCATAAGGATATGGTGACCGAGGTGGTGGAAATCCTGGTTTCGCATCATGACTGGCTGTCCGGAATGCTGATGTATGTGTATACAGGTGATGAGTTTACCGGCAGCCTGGATTATGAAACCTGCTCTCTGGGTGAATGGCTCCACAGCGATTACATATTGAATAATGAATCTGCTGAGCTGAAAAGTCTGCTGTCACAAATTCATGAACCACATAAAATAATACACGAAAATGCGGCAACACTTGTAACCCATATGAAAAACGGCACAATCAGCCCGGAGAAATCCAGTTACCAGTTCACCAATGTTATCAAACCAAATTCGCTGGTAACGATTGATCTGCTGCGGCAGATTGTGGATTACCAGGAGCAGAAGGCTTTAAACAGTGAGAAAGCCCTGACCCAGCTGAGTGTCACTGTCGGAATCATGAATATTGCCGTTATTATTGCTGCTACCGCGGTCGGACTGCTGATCGGTATTTCACTGATCCGAGAGGTGATTCCTCCAATTGAAGCCATCACCAGAGCCGCAAGATCAATGGCAACAGGCGATACCGATATTACGCTCAATATCAAAAGTCAGGATGAGATCGGCCAGCTGGGCACCGCTTTCCAGACAATGGTGGCTGCAACCACTGAGCAGGCGCAACTGGCAACAGCTGTTGCGGATGGCAATCTGACTCACAACCTTGCCCCACGTTCTGATCAGGATCACATGGTCATTGCCCTGAATTCCATGACGGCCAGACTAAAGGAAATGTTTGAGGCGATCCTGTTTTCAGCCCAGCAAGTAAATGCTGCTGCCAACCAGCTTGCAGCCGGAGCCCAGAGTCTTGCCGAAGGATCAACCGAACAATCTGCTGCTGTTGAACAGATGGCAACCAGTCTGGACGGAGTAGCTGTGAAAGCCATGGAGAATACCAGAACTGCTAAAAAAGCGGCCGATATCAGCACCCACCTGCTGGATCTCGCCGAGCACGGATCAGCACAGATGAAGCAGCTTGATTTAGCCATGCATGAGATCAACCAGTCATCCAAAAAAGTCAATCAGGTTGTTAAAGTGATTGATGACCTTGCTTTTCAGACCAATATCCTGGCTCTCAATGCGGCCGTTGAAGCTGCCCATGTTGGTGACTATGGTAAAGGATTTACCGTCGTGGCACGGGAAATCCGCAGCCTTGCGGTAAGATGTACGGATGCCGCTAAAGAAGTTGCCGAGCTGATCGATGAGTCGATTGCCAAAGCAGATGACGGCTTTGCCATTACACAGGAAACCGGTGATTCAATCGTTTCGATTGTTCAGGATGTTCAGGAAACCAGCCGGATTATCCAGCAGATCGCAGAAGCATCGAATGATCAGTCGGTGGCACTGTCGGAAATCAGCAGCGGTGTCGCCCAGGTGTCTATTGTGGTTCAGCGGAACAGCCTGACGGCCGAACAGGCGGCGTCAGCGGCGGAGGAATTGTCATCACAGGCGAATTCTTTGAACCGCCATGTGGATCATTTTAAGTTAGATGTATAAAATTCTACCTCCTATAATAAAGCAGCGTCCGCACCTGTGACTAAACAGAAGATACGAACGCTGCTGAATCCAATTCAATTCAATTCCAGATCAATTCGAAACTATTCCAATTCACTTAACCCGGTGTATAGCTCATAATACCGTCCCTTCATTGCCACCAATTCATCATGATCACCGCGCTCAATAATCGAGCCGTTTTCCAGTACCATAATGGCATTGGCATTACGAACGGTTGACAGACGATGGGCAATGACAAAAGTGGTGCGGTCTGCCATCAGACGATCCATCCCTCGTTCGATATGCTTTTCTGTTCTGGTATCTACCGAGCTGGTCGCCTCATCCAGAATCAGAACCGGCGCTCTGGACAGCGCAGCACGGGCTATATTGAGAAGCTGGCGCTGGCCCTGGCTGAGATTGGCACCATCACCTTCCAGTACGGTTTGGTAGCCTTGCGGCAAGCGGTTAATAAAGGAGTGTGCGGAAGCTGTCTTAGCTGCTTCAATCACCTCTTCATCGGTAGCATCCAGCCGGCCATAACGAATATTTTCCATCACAGTTCCGGTAAACAGATGGGTATCCTGCAGGACCATCGCGATATTCTCCCGCAGATTATCCCGCTTGATATGAGTGATATCTATGTCGTCTATGGTAATGGTACCGCTCTGAATATCATAAAAACGGTTGATCAGATTGGTAATTGTAGTCTTACCCGCACCGGTCGAACCAACGAAAGCGATCTTCTGGCTGGGTTTCGCATATAGGCTGATATCTTTTAAGATCATTTTATCAGGATTATATCCAAACGTTACATGATCCAGGATCACGTGTCCCTGCATTGGATTTAATACGACTGCATCCGGTGCGTCTTCAGCCTCAGGTTCTTCATCCATTACTGAGAATACACGCTCAGCTCCGGCAAGTGCCGAAAACACATTACTGATCTGCATGGATATTTCATTAATCGGACGGCTGAACTGTCTTGAGAAGTTCAGAAATACGGTCAATCCGCCGACATCAAACCCTCTGACGATACACAGCACACCGCCGATGGCTGCCGTCAAAGAATAGTTGATCTGGCTCAGATTGCCCATGACCGGTCCCATCATTCCGCCGAAAAACTGGGCGTAGATCTGATTGTTTCGCAGCTCTTCGTTCAGAATGTCAAATTCTTCATTGGCTACGTCTTCATGACAGAAGACCTTTACAACCTTCTGTCCGGTGATGGTTTCTTCAATATATCCATTTACGGCACCAAGCGCCGACTGCTGCGCCGAGAAATACTTCTGGCTTCGTCTGGCTACCGCTCCGCCGGCTCTCATCATCAGCGGTATCATTACAACCGTGATCAGGGTCAGCCAGATATTCGTATAGATCATCAGCAGCAAGGTTCCGATAATACTTAATACTCCCGAAAACAGCTGAACCAGTGTATTGCTCAGCATCTGGCCGATCGTGTCCACGTCATTGGTAAACCGGCTCATTAAGTCACCATTGCTGTTGGTATCATAAAAGCGTACCGGCAGCGACTGCATCTTGACAAACAGGTCGTTACGGATCTTCTGCAGCGCGTTCTGAGCAACTGTCAGCATAATCTTGGTCTGGGCATAGTTGGCACAGACACCAATCAGATAAACACCTGCCATCACCGTCAATCCTCTCAGCAAACCGACAGGATCACCGCGGCTGCCGTCTACCGGAACGATATAGGTATTAATAATTGGCCGCAGCATATAAGAACCTAAAAGTGTCCCCATTGCATTTAAAATTACAAAGAGCAAAGCTGCTGCCATTTTCTTCCGGTCTTCCTGCAGATAAGCAAGCAGACGCCGTATTGTGGCATTCCGGTTCTCCGGTCTGCCCAGACCACCGGCCGGCATTGGTGCTCCCGGTCCCCTGGGCGGTCCTCCGGGCGGTCCTCCGGGACCTTTCTTCACCTCCGCCACATAGCCTCCATAACGGCGCTTCAGGCTTTCTGTCCGTTGTTTTCTATCCATTATGCGCTGATCTCACTTTCCTTCTCCCGCTGAGAATAATAAATTTCCTGATACGCCTCACAGGATTCAATCAGTTGCTCATGACTGCCCATACCAATGATGGCACCATCATCTAATACCAGAATCTGATCAGCATCCTCCACGGAACTGATTCTCTGGGCAATGATAAGCTTCGTCGTATCTTTCAATGAAGTATGAAATGCATCTCTGATGTTTGCTTCGGTTGCAGTATCCACGGCACTCGTGGAGTCATCCAGAACCAATATCTTTGGTTTCTTAAGCAGTGCCCGGGCGATACACAGCCGCTGCTTCTGACCGCCGGACACATTCACACCGCCCTGCCCCATATCGGTACCATAGCCATTCTTAAAGCTGCTGACAAAACTGTCAGCCTGAGCATCGGCAGCGGCCAGCCGCAGCTCATCCATCGAAGCTGCTTCATCGCCCCAGCGGAGATTTTCTTCGATTGTACCGGAGAACAGTACATTTTTCTGGAGTACCATGCCGACACCGTTCCTTAAATGGCGCAGCGAATAATCTTTTACATTCACCCCGTCTATCAGTACTTCTCCAGACGTCACATCATAAAGCCTTGGGATCAGCTGGACCAGAGATGTCTTTCCACTTCCTGTAGCACCAACAATCCCAATAATCTGTCCCGGCTCAGCAGTAAAACTGATATCCTTCAGGACTGACTCTTTGCCATCCTGTTTGTAACTGAAACAGACATGCTTAAACTCAATCTTTCCTCGGGTCACCTGAAGTTCTTTCTGACTGGCTTTATCGTCGGTCAGATCGATGTCCGTATTTAGTATTTCATTGATACGCTTTACTGAGGCCATCGCACGCGAGCTTTGCAGAAATACCATGGACAGCATCATCAGAGACATCAGGATCTGGACAATATAAGTGGTGAAAGCAGTCAGATCTCCGACCGGCATATTGCCGGCAATAATAATATTGCCGCCATACCAGACCACTGCAAGGGTTGTAACGTTCATCGCCAGCATCATAATCGGCATCGACAGGATCACCACGTTCATAGCGTGAAGTCCGCTTTCCTTGAGATCCTGATTGGCTTTGCTGAACTTTTCCTCTTCAAATGGTTCGCGGACAAAGGATTTGATAACCCGGACATTGGTCAGCGCTTCCTGTATCCCATTGTTCAGCTGATCCAGTTTCTTCTGCATCACGGTAAAACGTGGAAACGCAATCTTTAATATAATCGCAATTACCGCCGTCAGCAACGGAATAACAATTAAGATAATGACGGCCAGCTGACCGTTCATCAGAAATGCCATAATCAGTGCACCTACCAGCATTCCTGGTGCACGAAGTGCCAGACGAAGTCCCATCGTCATGACCTGCTGAACCTGTTGAATATCATTGGTCAGACGGGTTACCAATGATCCTGTGCTGAACTCGTCAATATTTTTAAAAGAGAACCGCTGCACTTTGGCAAACAGGTCACGGCGCAGATCGCTGGTAAAACAGATTGATGCCTTTGACGAATAATAAGCCCCGCCGATTCCGCTCACCGCCATCAGGATAACAATCGCCACCATACACAGTCCGATCCGGATCACATACCCGGTATCCTGTGTGGCAATGCCATGATTAATAATCATTGACATCAGCTTGGGCAGCATAATCTCTCCAAACACTTCGGTCAGCATTAACAGCGGCCCGATGATAAAGGCACTCCTATACGGTGTGATATATTTTTTATATCGTTTCATCTGGTTTTTGTCCCTCTCTTTCCATCTCCAGCAATAAATTCAAATTTCCTTTAATCTTTCCCAGCATATACTCCAGCTGCTCCATCTCTGGTTCAGAAAAGCCTTCAAACATTCGCTCCTCGACTAATTGGAAATATTGCATACTTACCTCTAAAACAGCCTGACCTTTCTCCGTAATCATAATCTGATTGTAACGATTATCCTTACGGTCAACCATACGTTTGATATAGCCGCCTTTCTCCAGCTTTTTCAAAGATACCGCAATCGTTGCCGTGGAGGCATGATGCAGGCGGGCAATATCTTTCTGTGATGCATTGGGATTCTTAACAATGTACCTAAGAATCTGGTGCTGGCTGCGGTACACGCCGGTCTGATTCAGCTTCCGTTCAAGCACGGTCCGATGCAGTCTGGTCACGTCGATAAATGCTTTAATCTGGCTGCTATGCGGACTGTCCCATTGATTCAGAATGGTATTTTTGCATTCCATCTTGACTTCTCCTTATTATCATTCTATTATATACACTTCTCTGGTTTCTTATCGTATTATTAGCTTACTTATTATTAGCTAGCTTACTATTCGACTATTATAAAAGCACTTACACAAAAATGCAAGCGCTTTTAGATTAATTTATAGTTATACAATATCCGGATAGTCAACGACATGATACTCATAGCCGTTAATAATCCGTGTATCTTTGTATGTATCTTGCCTTTTAAAGCCTGTCCCGTAAGTAGCATGGACATGTCCATGCAGAAACAGCTTGGGATGATATTGATCCAGCAATTCCCTGAAGCATTCAAAACCTTTATGGGGCAGATCCGATAGGTCATTCAGCTCAAATGCCGGCGCATGGGTTACCAGAATGTCGAACCCTCTCTTCTTCCAGATCTTCCATTTCAGCTTTTGGATCCGCCGCTTCATCTGCCGTTCACTGTACTGGTTGGGTGCTCCGGGTATATACTGCATCGAACCGCCCAGTCCCAGAATACGGACACCATTATATTCATAAAGATCATCTTCAATGCAGATACAGCCGCTGTGGGCAAGGGGATCATAAACCTTGTCGTGATTGCCCAACACATATAAAACGGGTACCCTGGCCACTGAAGCAAAAAAATCAAGATATTTATCCCTCAGATCACCACAGGAAATGATTAAATCAATCCCTTCCAATTTCGATGGTTCGTAAAAGTCATACAGCCATTTCGACTCCTGATCGGCTATTACCATTATCTTCACGTTTAGTCCTCCATCGTTCCGCCTAATGTCTGTATGGTCTGACGCCCTGCAGTCCGATTAACGCCTGGGCTTCCTGAGTAAAGTCTTCCAGCTTTGGAAGACCGCCGATGACATTGCCGGCCAGCCAGTTCATTTTGATGATTTCCTCCGGTGACAGGGTTTTACCCTCCTGACACTTCACATCTCCGTCTTGTGCGTAGATCAAGCCATCAAACGGGTGGATCACACCACTTTTAATCGCTTTTGACAAATGATTGATCAGGTTACGTGTTCCGTTAGGCAGATCTCTGGAGCAGATCACATCAATCACATCGGCCGACATCCCCCACCAGTAATTCACCGCTTTTTTGCCCTTCCATTCCCGCAGGCTGCCATCACCATTACAGATCAGCCTGACAATGCGTTCGTAGAACTTGCCCCAATGGCAGAATGCTGTTGCCAGATTATCGACGGGTCCTCCGGACATACGGTGGTACAGGCCATATTCCCGGGAGGCATCTTTGGGGGTGATAAGATCACTGTCTGAAATAAAGGAGATCCCTTCGTCCTGCAGTACTTCCCGGTAGTTCTGATCCTTCAGACGGGACCACTTCAGATAAATCTTGGTATTGGGATTGATCATCTGGGCTCCTAACGCAAAGGCATTGATATTGCTAACCGAGCCATAAATCGGATAATCTGAAATATACCCGATCTTATCCGTACCATTCATGGCTGCTGCCAATGCACCCATCAGGAATTTCGCTTCGTACAGCCTGGTGTAATACGTACAGATTGAAGTATAGGACATATTGACCGAGCAGTTAAAGATCTTAACCTGCGGATACTGCAATGCAGCTTTTACGCTCTGGCTGATCATCTGTGAGGCGGTAGTAAAGATCATATTGCACTTTTCCGCAATCGCCTGTTCAATCGCCTGCTCAATTTCTTCATCTGTGCCGGCATTTTCATAGGCGACGGTCTTTAATTTCCCGTCAAAACAGTTTTCCAGATACAGCCGCCCCAGTTCATGGCTGTATACCCAACTGGAGGTATCCTTGCTCTTGGAATGGATGAATGCGATCTTTAACATCTCCGGTTCGATATTGGCTGACGGAATCAGCCAGTTAATCAGGCGGGCCGAACCGGACTGGCTCGTCTCCATCTCCTCGGGCTGCTCAACCAGTTCGATTTCGTTGCCGCGGGATGTCAAAAGCAGCTCATCCTTCAGCTTCACCATATCCTTTTTGATCTGGCTTTCCGTCCGTTCCTTGACCAGATCATAACCAAAGATCTCAACATAAATCAGGAATGCATCTGATGCCGTAAGGCCCATCTCATCGGTATGAATATCATGGAAAACGCGGACAAACAGATCATAGACCGCCTTAAAATACTGACGTTCCGTATCATCCCATATTTCATCATCCTTTTTCCCCATTGCCTTCAGCAGCTTGTAGTAGCTTCCCTCTTTGGAAAACCAGACATCGCAGTTAAAGGACACCTGATAAAAATCAAGGAATTCATAGTACAATTTATTGTTCAGTTCATCGGTCCGCCGGGGTATCAGGCGGATTACCGAGGCGGTAATACTGTAAGCCCGGAGATACTTTAATACACTGACCCGCTTATTGCCTTCCTGAACATAATACCGGTTCATAAATTCGTATACCATAATCGGATCATGGATCCCTTCGCTGATCTGATGATCATACAGATATGCCCACTTGGCGCCGAATTCTGTCTTTTCTGCCAGCAGCGGCATGAAATTATTGGCGAACGACTGGGTCCTGCCGGAAGTCTTGGTACCGACAATCTTCTCCAGCGGCACATCCATCAGACCCAGGTTTACTTCCGATACAATATCGGCATTTTTCAGGATTTCATCAAGGACCGGCAGATATGGATATTCTCCTTTCGCCACCGCCAGCTGATACTGACGCCGTGCCTGCCTCCTTGCATTCATATAGTCATAAAGTGCCATGTTCTTCGCTCCTTTCCGGTAGAATCGTTTACTCTAACATCACCAGCAGATCTTCTTTCGTAAGGCTGCTGAGTGATATCGTACCTTCTGTAATAATCTGCTCAGCCAGATACTTCTTGCTTTCCTGGAGACGCAGCATATTTTCTTCGATGGTATCTTTCATAATCAGCTGGAAGACTGACACCTGGCGCTCCTGCCCGATCCGGTGAGTACGGTCGGTAGCCTGGTTCTGGGCCGCCACATTCCACCACGGATCGTAATGTATCACGATATCGGCCGCGGTCAGATTCAGCCCCGTACCGCCGGCCTTCAATGAGATCAAAAAGACACTGACCTCATCCTGGGCAAAAGAACCAACCATCCGGATCCGCTCTTCTTTTGAGGTTGAGCCGGTCAGCAGATAATAAGATATTCCCTGCTTTTTCAGCCTCTGTTCAATAATACTGAGCATTGAAGTAAACTGAGAAAACAGCAGGATCTTATGCCCGCCTTCGATTGCCGAAACGAGCAGTTCCATGCAGGTATCCAGTTTGGCCGATCCGCCCTGATAATTTTGATAGCACAGCGACGGGTCACAGCACAGCTGACGCAGACGCATCAGCTGCGCCAGAATCTGGAGTTTGCCGGTCTGATACTGGGCTCCTTCCATTGCTTCCAGCTGCTGCTTCAGCTGCAGGGCCTGAGCCGTATACAGGTCTTTCTGCCGGCCTTCACTTCTGGAATATATCACACTTTCTATTTTACCGGGCAGTTCCTTTAACACATCAGCTTTCAGACGGCGCAGGATAAACGGACCGATCATACGGCGGAGGTTCTCCATCGCTTCCTGGCTTTGATCCTTGATAATCGGAATTTCATATTGGGTCTTAAACTTCTGGTATCCATAAAGGAATCCCGGCATCAGATAGTCAAAAATGCTCCAAAGTTCACTAAGGCGGTTCTCAATCGGAGTTCCGGTCAGGGCAAAACGGGTCTGGGCATTAATCTGCTTGACGGCCCGGGCACTCTGGGTTCCAGGATTCTTGATATATTGTGCCTCATCGATAACCTGATAACGGAATGATATCTTCTGGTAGTGTTCAATATCACGCTTCAGCAGATCATACGACGTAATAAAAACATCGTATGAGGCCCATTCATTGATCTGCTGTTCCCGTTCTGCTGCAGCTGCCGTAATGGCACGGATCTTAAGCTCCGGAGCAAACCGGTTCAGCTCATTCTCCCAGTTATATACCAGCGATGCCGGGCAAACAATCAGGGATATCGCCTGCTGCCCCTGATTTGCCTGCTGCCATGCAAGTAAAACCGTGATCATCTGAATCGTTTTGCCCAGGCCCATATCATCGGCCAGTATCCCGCCAAATCCGTACCGATCCAGGGTTCTCAGCCAACGGTAGCCAGTCTTCTGGTAGCTGCGCAAGGTATCCAGAAGACTCTTTGGAATCTCAAAATCACTGTCTTCCACCGATTTCATCCCGCGCACGACAGACTTAAACAACTGATCCCGGTACAGGGTGATACCGGCTCCGTCCTTTAAAACACTGTCCAGATACAGCGCCCGATACATGGGGATTTTGATTTCATGATTCTGGATTTTGGTCTTGTGAATATCCATTCCGTCAGTCAGTCTCGCCAGCGTCATCAAACCATGATCTGTCAGCTGCAGAAACTCACCGTTTTTCAGGCGGTAATATGGCTTCTTCTGCTGGTACTCTGACAGGATCTTAGTCAGTTCACTGCTGCTGATATCTCCGGCATCGATGGTCAGCTCCAGCCAGTTATCCATCGTCCTGATCCCGACTGATACCTGAGGTGGCGCTGATACCCTGAACTTTTGGGCCGAATCAGTCAAATAGATCTCACCCATTTCTGAGAATTCAGCCATGCCGTCTGTCAGCAGATGGTATAACGCATCATCGTCATCACGGATAATCAGGCTGCGGCTGCCCTCCTGGCGATATTTAAAATATTTGGTGATCAGCTGGCTGATCCGGAATTCGCCCGGGACATCACGGCAGATGGTTCTGGGCACTTTCTCATCTTCCACAGGATGAAACGAATACGATCCATATGAGAGTTCCGGAATCATCGTCAATTCGCCAGGTTTGCTGCTGTCAAACAGAAATTTTGCCCGCAGCTCCTGAGGGCGGTAGCTCTCCAGATCGACGTCTTTGACTTCCAGACGGCTGTATGGCAGAATCTGCTGCAATACCCGTTCGTAAAACAAAGGCATATCTCGTTCCTGAATCTCAACAGAATACGCTCCATCGGTACGTTTCTGGATCCAGTTCAGAAAGATATCAAGGCTTTCACTGGCAGCCCGGTCCAGACAATACAGATGTTCACGGCTGCATACATACAGATACCGTTCTCCCCTGAAGCTAAACAGACCGTCTTCCAGGAAAACTCGAAGCCCGTCTTTACCGGCACTTTCAATCGTTATCAAAAGCTCCGGATTCTTCCTTACGACCAGCACCAGACGCCCGATTCCTTTGGCATCCTCCAGCTCTATTCTGCGCCCTTCCATCAGCTGCAGGAAACGATCCCGGTTCATCCTGCTGAGTGTCAGCTGTTTTAAAACCGGTATCGTAATGAACGACCGCTTGCGGAACTGATCATAGTGCTGCTGATAGCTGTCGGCCAGCTCCATCAGTAAAACAACAAGTTCCTGATCCGCCGGCGCAAAAGCCTGAATGCTGTGGTGAAACGCCAGCTGCTTGCCATACTCGATCAGGGCGCCCTGTCCCATCGCCTCAGTAAAAGCACATAAATCCTTCAACAGATAAAACCGTTCCCGGCCGATTTTGAATTCCAGGTTGATTTCCTGCCGTCTGATCTGCAGACGAGGTACCAGAAATACGGGTTCCTCTTCCCCTTCCCGGATAATCCTTGCTACTTCTCTGTTTGTATACTCCTGAATCATCGAGCGGACTTCCTGGGATGTCGAAACGGAACGGCCGCTGTTCCTGGTACGCTGCTGCTGCCACTCCTGCCAGACATATCCGGCATGGCTGCACATACCCTTGTAGGAATTTCCGTGAACACAAGAACAAGAGTAGTCACGAATCTGACTACCCTTGATATAAAGGCTTACTTTATGACTGCTTCCCTCGTCTTCCACGATGCTTTTAACGCCCAGTTCACCTTTCCAGAATGTGTTGGTCGTCATCTCCGTTATCTTCATAAGCCCCACTTCCTTTACATCCGCTCCGGTGCCTCAAATCCCAGTACCTGGATACAGCTCTCCAGCACATCCCTGACAAGTGTAACGAGGCTGACATAACTTGCCTGCCTTGCTTTATCTGGCTCTGATAAGATCTTGGTATTATGGTAAAAGCTGTTACATGCATTGGATAGCTCATAGACATACTGGCAGATTTTGTGCGGTGCGGTTTCTGCAAAACCGTTTTCCAATACCTCATTATATTTGCTCAGTTCCAGCATCAGAACTTTTTCCGAATCGCTGACTGCCGGCAGGATCACCGGATCGCCCACGTATTTATCTGCCAGGCCGGCATATTTAGCCAGAATTGATTTGATCCGGACAATCGTATATAAAATATAAGGGCCGGTATTGCCTTCAAAGGAAATAAAACGGTCAAGGTCAAAGACATAGTCTTTGGCTGCCTGGTTGGATAAATCACCGTATTTCAGGGCTGCCAGACCGACGATCCGTGCCGTCTCCTGCGCTTCTTCTTCCGACACGGTACGGTTCTCCATAATCCGTCCGTACACCGCTTCATCAATATCAGCAATCAGATGCTCCAGACGCATCACCCCGCCGTCTCTGGTCTTAAACGGTTTGCCGTCTTTGCCGTTCATGGTTCCGAAACCGATATGAATCATCGGTGTCTCTGCCTTTACATAGCCGGCCTTTTTCGCTACGCGGAACACCTGTGTAAAATGAAGCTCCTGGCGTTTATCGGTGATATAAATATATTTGACCGGGGATAACTCTTTTTCACGTTCGATAATGGTTCCCAGATCTGAGGTTGCATATAAGGCAGCGCCATCTGACTTGCGGATAATGCAGGGCGGCAGTTCTTTGGTATCGCCGGGTTCATTGATGTCCACAACCAGAGCGCCCTGGCTCTCATAAGCCAGCCCCTGCTGCTGCAGGTCTTCAATCAGGCCGGGAATATATGGCTGCGCATCGCTCTCACCTTTCCATAATTCAAAACGGACATCAAGATTGTCATAATTTTTCTTCAGATCGGTCAGCGACACCGACATAATATGTTTCCAGATTGCAGTAAATGGTGCATAACCATTCTGCAGACGGAAAGTCGCATCCTGCGCCCGTTCTTTAAATGCGCCGTCTTCTTTGGCTTTCGTGCTGGCGGTCGGATAGATATCCTCCAACTCGCTGATAGTAAATGGTGCCACCTCCGGATATGCCCCGTTGTAAGTCTCATCGAAATAAACAAGCTCCGGCTTCCGGTCTCTCAGTTCTTCGATAATAAGCCCCATCTGCAGTCCCCAGTCACCCAGATGGACGTCACCGATCATATGATAACCGAGAAACGCACCCAACCGCTTAACGCTCTCACCGATAACGGCCGAACGGAGATGTCCCACATGCAGCGGCTTGGCGACATTGGCACCGCCATAATCGACAACGATAGTCTCACCATGACCGATTTCTTCCACTCCCAGCTTATCTTCCTGTTTCATGCCATTCATAAAGTCAGCCAGATAACTGGCATCCAGACGAATATTAATAAATCCGGGCATAACCGCACTGATCTCCGAAAACATCGGATTACCTTCCAGTTTGGCTGCCGCTTCATTGGCGATATCGATCGGTTTCTTCTTATATGCTTTCGCCGCTGCCATCGCTCCATTACACTGGTATTCACAGAGATCCGGACGATTGGATAAAGTCACCTTGGCATAGCTTTCCTCATATCCGCATGCAGCAAATGCTGCTTTCATTTCTATCGTGATCAATTCTAAAATCTTCTTCACCTTGCTGGTCTCCTTTTTAATTCCTCTTCCTAAATATATCAAACTAAATAATAATTATATAGTATAGAACTGGAAAAAGCAAGGATTCAAGTGGATGATGGCATATGCATATATGCATATGGTACTGGATTAATCGCTCAGATTTCGTTAGCGCCAAGGCTGTAAATTCTTTTGAAACTCCCAATTGTGGAACGCCCGTTGCACAATTAACATGGTAAGCTTTCAAAATACGACTCATTCCCGAGCCCAACTGCTCTACTAATCCAACATCTTTAAATACCCTCATCAGCTCTCTGTTTCTTGGCATACTGCTACAACTGAAAAACTCCTCCTTGTGCAAACTCATTAATTAAAGGTGAGGGAGCTGAAACAAGTGGTGAGTGCGGCGACGGCGGGCATCCATGCGCGTAGGAAGGGGCGTGTTCGTACAGGACGCGGCGACTTTGAGAGAGGCATGAGCATTCCTTAGATCATAAAAAGGCATTTGCAGCAGAATTCCGGAAGAAAAGAGCCGCGTCCTGCACGAACACGGCTCTTCCCCTCGCAACTATATGAAACCCACTATACTCTGGACAAATAATCCCCAGTACGAGTATCAATCTTAATCTTGTCCCCAGTTTCCACAAAGAGCGGTACATACACAGTCGCCCCAGTCTCTACAGTCGCCGGTTTTGTCGCTCCCTGAGCCGTATCTCCCTTAAATCCCGGTTCGGTACTGCTGATCTCCAGCTCTACGAACATCGGCGGTTCTACAGAAAATACATTGCCATTATGGGAACAGATCTTACAAACATCGTTTTCTTTAACAAACTTCAGGGCATCTCCGATGGTCTCAGCATTCAGAGCCACCTGATCGTAGGTTTCATTGTTCATGAAATGGAATAAGTCTCCATCGCTGTATAAATATTCCATGTCTACACGGTCGATTCTTGCCTGTGGGAACTTCTCGGATGGACGGAAAGTTCTCTCAACTACTGATCCACTAATCACGTTCTTAATTTTGGTTCTTACAAAAGCCGCACCCTTTCCTGGCTTTACATGCTGAAATTCAATAATCTGAAAAACTGACCCATCAATTTCCAGGGTTATTCCGTTTCTAAAATCACCTGCTGAAATCATGTGATATTCCTCCTTGCATTGCGTACTCGCGCATAATCTACTCTATTCTATAATAAATAATGTGTTTTTTCAACTATTTTTTAATCTGGTCAGATAATCCATCGCCAGTGTGTATCCGTCAAGACCCAGGCCGGTCACCTGTCCGGTACATACTGGCGCCGTTACCGATACGTGCCGGAATTCTTCGCGTTTGTGGACATTGGATATATGCACCTCGATAATCGGAACCTGAATAGATGCCAGCGCATCTCTGACAGCAATGCTGTAATGGGTAAATGCTCCAGGATTAATTATGATTCCTTCTACACCGCTATGATAGGCTTCCTGAATCTTATCGATAAGTCCGCCTTCATAGTTGCTCTGAAAGATTTCGATCTCATGGCCTTCCTGTCTTGCTTTTGTTTCCAGCAGTTGAACCAGATATGCGTAATCCTGGGTTCCGTAGATACCTTTCTCACGAATTCCCAGAAAATTCAGGTTCGGCCCGTTTAGTACCAGTAATCTCATTCTGTCTCACAATCCTTTCTCCGATTAGTCTGCCGCAAAGCGGTCTCCAGTTCCTGCACAATCTGATCCGGTGATTTGCCGTCTACATCAATGACCAGATGAGCTGCCTGTTCGTAGATGGGATTGCGTTCTCTAAGCAGCTGTTCTACTTTTGCCCGTCTATCTGCCACCTGCAGCAACGGCCGGGTAACATCCCCATCCAGACGTGACAGCACGGTATCTGGCTGGGTTCGTAAAAACACTACCGTTCCCAGTTCGGCCAGGACTGCTCTGTTCTCTGCCCGCAGCGGCAGCCCGCCGCCGACTGATATCACAACGTGATCAGCCTCTTCATTTAGTCTTTCCAAAACGCGGCTTTCAATTCGCCGGAAAGCATCTTCGCCGTGCTCACTAAAAATCATCGGGATACTCATCCCTGCTTCCGCTTCAATCAGCTGGTCGATATCCAGCAGCGGACGGTTCTCGCGCTTGCTCCAGCATGTTCCGATACTGGTCTTACCAGCTCCCATAAAGCCGATCAAAATGGTATTGTCCTTCATCGGGCTTGTCCCCCCAAATGATCAAGCAGCAGCTGTTTTGATCTTGCGATCATCGCCGCCGGTATTGTGACCCCGGGATTCCACAGTTCAAAAGCGGCAATCCCCTGATACATAAGCATTGTCAGACCATTCATGGTCTTCGCCCCGGATGCCATCTTCATGAAATTGGTCTCCATCGGAGTATAGATGATATCTACCGCCGTATGCAGCTTTCGGTAGAAGGCCGGATCATCAATGAGGATATCGTCAATCCTCGGATACATCCCCACACTGGTAGTCTGTATCGCAAGACAGGAATCTTCTTCAATCTCCCGCCATGCCTCCAGTGAACCGGTGATAATATTCTGGTACCCGAGCGTATTCCTGATATGGTCTGCCAGCTGCTCGGCCTTCTCTACACTGCGGTTAAGCAGGTATATCTTATCGGCCGCTTCCCTGGCCAGCATATATACGGCTGCCTTGGCGGCTCCGCCGGCCCCCAGCAGAATACAGGTCTGGCCGGCGATCGGAATCTGTTCTTCCTGCATCGCACGTTTTAATCCGGCTGCATCGGTATTATAACCGTGGTATCCTGCTTCCGTACGCACCAGGGTATTCACAGCGCCAATAACGCGAGCCGCTTCGTCAATCCCGGTCAGACAGGACATCACCGCCTGTTTGTGTGGTACCGTGACATTCAGGCCGCTGATATTAAGGGCGAATGCTCCTCTGACAGCGGCATCAACCTGATCCGGCTGAACCAGAAAGGGCAGATATGCCAGATCCAGACCAGATTCACGGGCATAAAAATTGTGCATCAGCGGCGAGATGGTATGTTCGATCGGACATCCTATCACTCCGCATATAGTTGTCTTTCCACCTATCATAGATTCTTCTCTCTTCTGCATTTCTTTTTGTAAAAATGTAACACCACCGCTTCCAGATAACGCTTTAGGACGATCTGGATTTCTTCGCTGGGGTGAATAGGCTTCACCAGAATTCCGTAAATACCGGCCCGGTTGGCACCATATACATCGGTAAACAACTGATCCCCCGCAAACAAAGTGTTGTCACGTGTGGTTCCCATGATCTCCATCGCTTTTCGATAATTCTTTACAGCAGGCTTTCCTGCTTTGTAAATATAGGGGGACTTCACCGCATCTGCAAAAGATGCGACCCGGACTTGCTTATTATTTGACATCAGACAGGTCTTCATCCCCATTTCATGCAGCTTGTCCATCAGTGCGATAATCCGCTCATCAGCTGGTTCACCATGAGGCACAAGGGTATTGTCAATATCAAAAATCACCCCTCTGATTCCTTTTTCATACCATGAATCCCAGGGAATCCGGTAGACACTCTCCACCCACTCCCTGGGATAAAATTGTTCTAACAGCAAAATTCAGTTACTCTGCCTTTCTTTATGATTTCGTTGCGGTCGTATTGTTCAGCAGTTTTCCGATCTCTTCCATAAAAGTGCTGACGTCCTTAAACTCCCGGTATACAGAAGCGAAGCGGACATAGGCCACTTCGTCCAGCTGTTTCAGCTTGCGCATAACCAGCTCACCGACAGCAGAGGTCTCGATCTCCTTCTCCTCCATATTGAAGATCTGGTTCTCAATCTCATCAATCATCGCATCAATCTGCTGCGTGGATATAGGACGTTTGTGACAGGATTGTACAATTCCGGACTCGATCTTTGAACGGTCATAGGTTTCTCTTGAACGATCCTTCTTGATCACCATGAGAGGCATGGTCTCCAGCTTCTCATAAGTAGTAAACCGTTTTCCACAGGTTCCGCACTGACGGCGGCGGCGGATGGAATTGTTATCATCGGCCGGTCTGGAATCGATGACCTTGGTATCTAATTCGTTACAATATGGGCATTTCACGTCTTCATCCTCCCGTTGTTTTCATAGCTGCATCAATTATTATGTATATTTTATCTTACCATTTGTATAAACGCAAGCGGTTTCGGTGCAAATCAGTCGAACTTACAGGCTTTTTCCACATCCTTCAGCTTGCAGATTTCAACCAGAATAATATCCGGCCCAATCTGTTTCACATCGCAAAAAGGAATGATAAACTCTTTTTCCCGGCCGAAGACACCGCACAGACACCCTGGTCCGGGGACAATCAGATGAGTAATAATGCCCGTACAGGGATCAAACTCAACATCTCCGACACATCCAAGCCTTCTACAATCACAGATATTGATTACCTCTTTTTTTTTAAATCAAAAATACGCATAACATACACCTTTTATCTTCTTAGTGTATGTTATGCGTAAACTTACATTTGGTACTTAAAATAACGGTACCACAGCGCCTTCATAAGTGGTTTCAATAAATTCAGCCACTTCGTCGCTGTTCAGTGCTTCGATCAGAGCCTGGATTGCTTCGTCACCTTCCTGGCCATCCTGAACAGCAATGACATTGCCATAGGTTACTGCTGCTTCGGAATCAGCTGCTTCAACAGCCAGTGCATCAGATACCTTAAAGCCTGCCTCGATTGCATAGTTGCCATTTATGACAGCGACATCAACGTCCTGAAGAGAACGCGGAACCTGAGCTGCTTCAATCTCCAGAATATCAAGGTTCTTAGGATTCTCAACGATATCTGTCTTGGTCGCTTTTAAGCCGGCACCGTCAGCCAATTTGATCAGGCCCTGTGCCTCCAGCAACAGCAATGCTCTTGCTTCATTAGTGGCATCATTCGGTACGGCAACTTTGGCTCCGTCAGCCAGTTCTTCCAGAGACGCAGTCTTACCGGCATAAATGCCGAATGGCTCATAGTGAATCGCTGCTGCCGACTTAATAGTCGTTTTATTTTCTTCATTGAACTGCTCTAAATATGGAAGGTGCTGGAAGTAGTTCGCATCCAGATCACCAGTTGATAATGCCACATTTGGCTGTACATAATCAGTGAATTCGACGATATTAAGTTTATAACCAAGCTTCTCCAGAACCGGTGCTGCTGCTTTTAGAATCTCAGCATGTGGTGCCGGGCTCGCCCCTACTTTGATTTCTTTCAGTTCAGCTGGCGCTGCCTCTTCTGTTGTTTCAGTTTCGGCATCTGTACCTGCTGCGTCCTGTTCCCCTGCTGTCGTTGTCTCCGGTGCGCTCGTCGGCTCCTGCTGTGCGTTGCTTTGGCCGCATGCGGTCAGGGATACTGCTGCCAGAGCAGCGGTGATAATAGCGATTGATTTCTTCATAAATTGTTTCCTCCTCAGATTTTATTTTGATTTATAAGGTTTTCACCAACAGTCTGATGACTGCTAAATCCATAAATATTTAACGGATTCTTTTATCACTCTTGCGGGCAATGAACATTCCTGTTTCCTGGATAATCTGAACGATCAGCACCAATATTGCCACGGTTACCAGCATCATATCCGTCTGATAACGATAATAACCATAGTTAATGGCGATGGTACCAAGACCGCCGCCGCCGACAAAGCCGGCCATGGCGGAATAACCGAGAATCGTTGTAACCGATATCGCCGCACCAACCAGCAGGGATGGCTTCGCTTCCGGAAGCAGTACTTTCCAGATAATCTGGAAGGTCGATGCCCCCATTGATTTGGCGGCTTCAATGACACCTGCATCCACTTCTTTAAATGATGATTCAACCATCCGGGCGATATAGGGGGCTGCTGCGATAACCAGCGGCGGTACAACTGCTTTTGCGCCCAGCGTCGTACCTACAATCGCACGGGTCAGCGGAATCACCATAATTAACAAGATCATAAACGGAATGGATCTGAGCAGATTAATTGCTGCTCCCAATACTTTCTGGAACATCGGCAGCGGATAAATTCCGCCCTGGTCAGTTACCACCAGGATAATTCCCAGGGGAATGCCGATCAGATACGATAACACGGAAGAGAAAAACACCATGTAGAGCGTTTCCATAATTCCGGTAATGATCATTTCGATAACTGCCTGACTAAACATCGTTTTCACGCACCTCCTCAAACGGTACCTGGGCTGATCTCAGATAATTAACAGCCCGGTTGGCATCAGCTTCATCCTCCGGCAGCTGGATAATCATCTGCCCTACTGCCGTTCCGTTGATATCCTTCGTTGCCGCATACATAATATTAACAGGAACCTTACTCGCCAGAATCATATTGGCAATCACCGGTTCATGGGACGAACGTCCGTCGAATGTAATCCGGATCTTTCTTGACTGGTTAAAGGTCACATGATTCACCGCATCACCCAGAATCAGCTGGCGCCCGATCTTGGATTTAGGTTCTGAGAATATATCAGCAACTTTTCCAACCTCGGCAATCTTACTCTGATCAATGATGGCAACCCGGTCACAAATCGCTTCAATTACCGCCATTTCATGAGTAATTACAATAACGGTAATGCCAAGATCCCGGTTGATCTGACGAATCAGTTCGAGAATTGATTTCGTGGTATTAGGATCCAGGGCACTGGTTGCTTCATCACATAAGAGCACTTTCGGGTTTGTCGCAATTGCTCTGGCAATTGCAACCCGCTGCTTCTGTCCGCCGGACAGCTGCGCCGGATACGAATGGGCCCGGTCATCGAGGCCAACCAGCTTCAGCAGCTCCATCGCACGTGCTTTCGCTTCGTCCTTCTTCATCCCGATAATCTCCAGCGGGAAACAGACATTTTTCAGTACATTCCGCTGTGCCAGCAGGTTAAACTGCTGAAAGATCATTCCCATGGACTGCCGTGCTTTCCGTTTATTGAAATCGTTCAGCGCCGCCAGATTCTGTCCTTCGAAAATAACTTCACCGGAAGTCGGGATCTCCAGCAGGTTGATACACCGTACCAGCGTACTTTTACCTGCACCGGACAGACCGATGATACCGAAGATCTCACCTTCTCTGATATCCAGATTAATATCACTGAGTGCCACAACCGGCCCATTGGCTGTCTTAAATTCTTTCCCCATGTTTTTCAACTGGATAATTGGTTGTTCTGCCATGATATATCCTTTCTGATTGTATGAAATAATTTTCATAGAAGTAATTTCCTATGAAATAAAAAAATCGCAGGCGTACACAGACCTGCGATTCCAGTATTCGATAATATTCCTATATAACAATGACTACTGATTATCACAATCCATGCATAATATTTGATTTTCTAAGCATACGAACATACAGCACATGTCCATCATCATGCCGTTCATCATATCCATATTCATCTGCATGGTCACAAATGTCTTCATCATTATTCCTCCGCCAAAAACTCTATGAGCCGTATTTTACGACAGCATAGAGTTTTTGTCAAGTCATTATCTGAAATTTAACAGAAAAACAAAAAGATATTAGTAGTTACCAATATTATTAACTACGAATCCGTAATTAATAAGTGTCCTCTCCAGGCACTTCCATTTTCATTAATTTCACCAGACGACTGGTTCCCAGCCGGGATGCACCGGCTGCCATGAATTTCTCACCGTCCCCAAAGGAGCTGATTCCTCCCGCCGCCTTAATTTTTACATCAGGCCCCACATTCCCGGCAAATAACCGGATATCTTCGAGCGTTGCTCCGGCGGTAGAAAAACCTGTAGATGTTTTGATAAAATCAGCACCACTCCGGGTGACAATCTGGCACATCCGAATCTTTTCAGCATCAGTCAGGAGACAGGTTTCTATGATTACTTTCAGAATCCTGCCGTGGCAGGCCGCTTTTATTGCTTTGATTTCATCGGCAATCTTGTCATCACTGCCGTCTTTTAAATCACCGATATTAATGACCATATCGATTTCGTCTGCACCGTTGCCGACAGCATCTTCTGTTTCCACAACTTTAACGGCAGTGGTTTGATAGCCGTTAGGGAATCCGATTACCGTGCAGATGGCTATCTGGCCATTGACATACTCTTTGGCCTGTTTTACGTAAGATGGGGGAATACAGACAGAAGCACAGTGATACGTTATTCCGTCATCACAGATCTGTCTGATTTCTTCCCATGTCGCTGTCTGTGTCAGCAGCGTATGGTCTACTGCCTGTAAGATTTTTATCTTGTCCATGTTATTACCTCCAAATAATTATAACCTCCACCAACAGGTATCTTCCTGTCGGTAAAGTGAAAATCCTTCACCATTGATATCCGGCACATCTTTAAAATTAGCTGAACCAGTTTCCCTTATCATACACTAATTACCAAATGTATTCAATGAAAAAAGAAAGTGACGAGTTCCTGCACGAATTCGCCACTTTCCCTTTCCACTATGGTACTCTTGTCTACGCAATCTCTTCCGCAAAATTACCGGTATAAAGCTGATAATATTTGCCTTGTTTTTCGATCAATTCATCGTGGGAACCCCGTTCAATGATCCGCCCCTGCTCCATGACCATAATACAATCTGAATTGCGGATTGTAGACAGGCGGTGCGCAATTACAAACGTGGTTCTGCCGGCCATCAGCGCATCCATCCCGGCCTGTACCAGCTGTTCGGTTCTGGTATCAATGGAGGAGGTTGCCTCATCCAGAATCAATACCGGCGGATCAGCCACCGCGGCCCGGGCAATTGCCAGCAGCTGCCTCTGCCCCTGGCTTAGGTTGGCGGCATCACCTGTCAGGATCGTGTGATAGCCGTCCGGCAGATGGGTGATAAAGGAATCGGCATTTGCCAGCTTGGCTGCCGCAATACATTCTTCATCCGTTGCATCCAGTTTTCCGTAGCGGATATTATCCATGACCGTGCCGGTAAACAGATGGGTATCCTGCAGAACATTTCCCATTGATTTGCGGAGTGAAGATTTTTTGATTTTTGTTATGTTAATGCCGTCGTAGCGGATCTTGCCATTCTGGATATCGTAAAAACGGTTAATGAGATTCGTAATAGTAGTCTTACCGGCACCGGTCGATCCGACAAAAGCGATCTTCTGTCCCGGCTCGGCAAACATCTTAATATTGTGCAGCACCATTTTGTCATCATCATATCCAAAGTCAACATCGTCAAATACGACATTGCCCTCCTGTCTGGTATAGGTAATCGTTCCTTCCGCCTTATGCGGGTGTTTCCAGGCCCAGGTACCGGTCCGCTCTGTCACTTCGGTAAGAGAACCGTCCTTTTGTTCCGTGGCATTCACGAATTCGACATAGCCATGATCCTCTTCCTGTACTTCATCCAGAAGCCGGAAAGCACGGGCTGCTCCTGCTGCTGCCATGACAATGGAATTGGTCTGCTGACTGGTCTGTGTAATCGGCTGAGTAAAACTCTTGTTTAAACTGACAAATGCAATAATTACTCCTACGGTAATACCATCGAAGCCGCTTAACGCCAGCAGGGAACCGAGGACGGCACACAGGACGTAACTCAGGTTGCCGATATTGGCATTGATCGGCATCAGGATACTGGCATAGGTGTTGGCCTTCATCGCACTGTCGCGCAGCTGTCCGTTGATTTCTTTAAAATCCGCTCTGGCCTGATCTTCATGGCAGAAAACCTTGACGACCTTCTGACCATCCAGCATTTCCTCGATAAATCCATTTACTTCACCTAGATCTTTCTGCTGTTTACCAAAATACTTTCCTGATTTTCCTGAAAGCTTAAAGGTTACAGTCAGCATAATTGCCGCCATTACCAGCGTAATCACAGTCAGCGGTACACTTAAAATCAGCATCGATACAAAGGTTGCCGCCAGAGTGATAATCGCGTTGATAATCTGCGGAAGGCTCTGACCCATAAACTGTCTCAAGGTATCGACGTCATTCGTATAGACCGACATGATATCACCATGGGCATTGGTATCAAAATATTTAATCGGCAATGACTCCATGTTTTTAAACAGATCTTTCCTGAGATACCGCATCGTCCCCTGGCTGATATTAACCATAATCCGGTTATAGCCATAAGATGCCAGAATACCAACCAGATAACAGGCCGCCAGCTTCATGATTGCTCCTGCCAGAGGACCGAAATCGGCTGTTTCCATTGTGAGCATCGGCATGATATAATCATCCACCAGCGACTGGATAAAGAGCGTTCCTTTTACGGTCATGACCGACGACAGCAGGATGCAGGCTACTACTGCAGTAAATGCTATTTTATACCGCTTTAGCATATAGCCGAACAACCGCCCCAGCACCTGAAAGGTGTTTCCCTTTTTTCCTGTTTTATTTTGTTCCATTCTATACACCTGCCTCTCTGCTTTCTTCCATATCAAAATCCCCGTTTCCTTTGGTCTGGGACTCATACAGTTCGCGATAAATCTGGTTGGTCTGCAGCAGATTTTCACTGCTGTCGAAGCCATCGATGCGGCCCTGATCCATGATCACAATACGGTCTGCATGTTCCACACTGGAGATACGCTGAGCAATAATAATTTTTGTTGTTCCCGGAATACTGTCTGCAAATGCCACTCTGATCTTTGCATCTGTAGCCGTATCGACGGCACTGGTGGAATCGTCCAGGATCAAAACCCTGGGTTTTTTAAGCAGTGCTCTGGCAATACAAAGACGCTGCTTCTGGCCTCCGGATACATTGGTACCACCTCGTTCAATATGCGTATTATATTTGTCCGGCAGGCGTTCGATAAACTCATCGGCACAGGCTGCCCGACATGCCTGAATACACGCTTCCTCTGTAGCATGTTCATTGCCCCAGCGGAGATTCTCCAGAATCGTACCTGAGAACAGGACATTTTTCTGCAATACGACCGCGACCTGATTACGCAGTTCTGTCATATCATAATTCCTTACGTCAAGACCGCCGACGCATATACTGCCCTGATCCACATCATACAGACGGCTGATCAGATTGACCAAAGAAGTTTTACCGGTTCCGGTTCCGCCAATAATACCAATTGTCTCACCTGATTTTATGTGAAGATCAATATCATCCAAAACATTCTGTGCACTTTCTTTTTTATAACGGAAGTGTACATGGTTAAAATCAATACTTCCATCTTTCAATTCCATTACCGGCTGCTTCGGATTGACGAGCTCCGGCTGTTCCTTCAGCACCTCGGAAATACGCCGGATACTGGCCATACTCATTGATACCATAACAAAGATCATCGACAGCAGCATCAGCGACATCATAATTGAGGTGATATAACTGAACAATGAGGTCAACTCGCCGGTGGTCATCGACCCGCCCACAATATGATGGGCTCCGAACCATGATACCGCAATGATACATCCATATATTACCAGCATCATGGAAGGGTTATTAAAAGCCAGACGGCTTTCTGCTTTCACAAACAGATTGTAAAGCTTTTCTGCGGCCTTTGAAAACTTACTTGTTTCATAATCCTCCCTGACAAAGGCTTTTACCACCCGGATTGCCGTGACATTCTCCTGAACACTTGCATTTAAATCATCATATTGCTGGAATACAAGGTCGAATACTTTCATGGCCGACAGCATAATCACGCCCAGCACAACTGCCAGAAATACGATCGCTGCAAGAAATACCATACTTAGTCTGCTATCAATCATAAAACACATAACCATACTGGATATCAGTACTAATGGTGACCGGAAAGCAATCCTCAGGATCATCTGAAAAGCATTCTGGATATTGGTAACATCTGTTGTCATACGGGTGACCAGACCGGCGGTACTATACTTGTCAATATTAGAAAAAGAAAAGGTCTGAATCTTATCATAGATATTTTCCCTTAATTTATAAGCCAGGCCGGAAGATGCCCTGGCTGCATAAGTACCGGCTCTAGCTCCGAAAAACAAACTGAACAAAGCCATCACAACCATAATTGCACCATACCGGTATACAAGATTAAAGTTGCCCATCTGCAGACCCTCATCAATAATTTTAGCTGTGATAAAAGGGAGCAGCACCTCTATGATTACCTCCATTGCAGTAAAAACCGGGGCCAGGATGGCATCTTTTTTATATTCTCCGAGCTGTTTTAATATCAATCTCATTGTTTGCACCTCCTTAACCAATTCTGTAATAGTTAACTAGCAAATTGTTTGCTTGCTAACAGTTATATCAGATTATTGCTGGAATGTAAAATGCAGATATGTTATAATCTATAACAAAATTGCATAGTAAATAATTCACAAAAGTTATTATATGGAGGTATCTGTCACAATGAATACAACACAATTAGAATGTTTTCTTGCTGTTGCCAAGTATCTGAACTTTTCAAAAGCGTCAGACTCTGTTCAGATCACCCAGCCGGCGGTCAGCCGGCAGATCAATTCTCTCGAAGAAGAATTAGGGATCAAACTGTTTATGAGAACCAGCAAAAAAGTAGAGCTGACCATCTCCGGCATCCAGTTTATCGAAGATGCGAAAGAGATTATCCGGATTGCCAACACCGCAAAGGAACGTTATCGTACCGACTCAGGCCAGGCCGCCCACCTCTACTTTGAAATCTGCTGCCACGACCAGTTCGAACAGGCAATTATACCACCTATTCTAAACAGTTTCCTGGCGAAGCATCCAACGGTTCATCCTGATGTCAAAACCGCACCCCCGACCATTATGGAAACCCGCCTGACTGAACAAAAAGCGGATGTCCTGTTCGGTTTTGAACATATACACCCGCACGGTGAAACTATTTTATATCATGAACTGACTACCTGTCCCATCGCCTGTATATGTGCCAAAAATCACCGATTGGCAAAACATACCGAACTGCTTACCGAGGAACTGGACGGCAGCTTCATCATCTGTGATCCGAACATGGCCTCTTACGACTCTTTTCAACTGCAAAACCGTGTCATCACCGATCCTGCATCCGAGATTTATCACACAAATGGTATAAACACTGCACTTACTCTGGTTAAATCAGGAGTTGGGTTCACCCTGTATCCGGACATTTCTTACAGCCGCGAATATGACCTGGCCTATATTCCGGTCACCGATCTTCCCGCAGTCTCCTTCGGGATCTTTACTTCCAATGAAAAAAACAAACCCCTGGTCAGGGATTTCATCCAGCTGGCCAGAGATCTGTTTTAATATAATAGAAAAGAAATAGTTAGCTGCACAAATCAACGATAACCTGAGCAAATATTTTTGCGCTTATCATCAATTCATCAATCACCGCAAATTCATCCGCTCCGTGCATCCGGTTTTCGGTTCCGGGCATGGACGCACCGAAGGCAACGCCGTTTTTCAGGTTGTGGACGTAGGTTCCGCCGCCAGTTGCCTGGCATTCGCCTTTGTGTCCGGTGTAGTCTTCATAAGCTTTCATTAATGTCCTGATAAAGTCTGAATTGCCGTCCACGTAGTGAGGCGGGGTCATCGTTTCATTCAGAAAATTCAGATTGTGATGCTTCATATTTTCACGAATTACATCGAGTACGTTTTCGTTTGTTGCACAGACCGGCAGGCGGCTGTCAAACTGACCGTCGAGACATTTATCATCCACCTTCAGCATACTGAAAGCCAGAGTCAATCGGCCGGAAAGCTCATCCTGCATATCGACGCCCAGAGCGGTACCGTTTACATCATCATGAGGTATTAACACCAGCATCTCTTTCAGGGCAGCCATCTGGCCGCAGGAGGCAAACGGGAGACGGGTCAGCAAGGTCAGCAGACCGGTAATGGCGTTGATTCCTTCCTCAGGCATCATCGCGTGCGCACCGGCTCCAACTGCCGTTATCTGCATCCCGTTATCTGTTTGGGAGATCGAAAACTGTACTCTGGTCTCAGCTTCTACTGCTCTGGCGGTCTGCTCTACCAGCCCGGCATCCATGCCTGCGATCATTGCTAAAGCTTTTCCGGGAACAACATTCAACTTGGTTCCGGCTTCTATCGAAATCAGCTTGGGCAGAGCATCTGATGGCTCCCACACTGCTGTGAAATGACCCGGCAGACGTCCCTTCTCTACATTGGTCACCGGGAAATCAGCATCCGGAGAAAATGTCATCGGGGCTTCTTCTTCCACGGCATAGTAGTGGACGATGTCAGAGCTGCCGCATTCTTCATCAGTACCCAGAATCAGGCGGACATTTTTGGTCAGCGGAATCGCCAGTTCTTTAACCGCACGCATCGCGTACAGTGCTGCCACTGCCGGTCCTTTATCATCGGCAGTACCCCGGCCGTACAGCTTGCCGTCTTTTTCAATTGGTTCGAAGGGAGCAGTAATCTCCCAGCCGTCTCCGGCCGGCACCACATCGAGATGAGCCAGAATATCCAGCTGCCGCGGACCGTCATTGAGATCGGCACAACCGACATAACCATCGTAATCTGTAACTTCAAAGCCATATCCTTCTGCCATATCCATCGCTGCGTCCAGCACCTCAGCCGCTCCCGGACCATAAGGCATCCCCTCTTCAGCAGGCATTCTCTCACTGTTGATCCGGCACAGTTCACAGATATCATCCAGCATTTCCTGTCTGTGGGCATCGATAAATGCATCTATTTTCTCTCTGTACATAAATCCTCCGTTATTTCATCAGATCGGAAAGAATCTGGTTGACCAGCTTTCCGTCGGCCTTTCCTTTTACCAACGGCATCAGAACTTTCATAATATTACCTTTGTCAGCACCGGTTGGCTTCTCAATGCCAAGATCACCAAGCACACCGCTGATCACTTTACGAATTTGTTCTTCACTCATATCGGCAGGCACAAATTCTTTAAAGACTGCCATCCGTTTTATTGCTTCTTCTTTGATATCCGTGCGGTCTTCAGGAGCTGTATCATACGTCTCCTGGGTCTGACGGATTTCTTTTTTAATGACCGCATTGGACTCTTCTTCGGTCAGCGGCTCACGTTTGTCAATTTCCGCATTTTTTAAAGCACCCAGCAGCATCGACAAAGAATCCTTTTTGGCTTTATCTTTCTGCTTCATGGCTTCCATCATAGCCGCCCTTACTACATCAGTCTTGCTCATTGTCATTGCCTCCTTTTTATATATAAAAACATGTTAATTCCGTCCAAATTCACTAAGTTCAAGGCCCGGATTCCGATCCAGTACCATTCCCACACTCCAGCTGTTGACAAACAACAGCAGCGGATTTTCTTTCAGATCCTTGATCCGTTTCATATCTGAGGTGCCCTGGATCTTCTCAACATCCACCTGCTCTCTGTTCTCAATCCAGCGGATATATTCATACGGCAGCTTCTCCAGCTTAACCTCAACATTATATTCATTTTCCAGACGGTAGGTTAATACTTCAAACTGGAGTACACCAACCACACCGACAATAATCTCTTCCATCCCGGTATTAAACTCCTGGAAGATCTGAATCGCACCCTCCTGGGCAATCTGGCTGACTCCTTTGAGGAACTGCTTCCGTTTCATCGTATCAATCTGACGGACCCGGGCAAAATGTTCCGGCGCAAACGTAGGAATCCCTTCATATTCAAACTTCTCATTTGATTTGCATAACGTATCGCCAATCGAGAATATCCCCGGATCAAAGACTCCGATAATATCTCCGGCGTAAGCCTCTTCCACAATCTTACGATCCTGTGCCATCATCTGCTGCGGCTGAGACAGGCGGATCTTCTTGCTGCCCTGGATATGGTTGACTTCCATTCCGGCATCGAATTTGCCGGACACAATCCGCATGAAAGCAATCCTGTCACGGTGAGCCTTATTCATATTGGCCTGAATCTTAAAGACAAATGCCGAGAAGTCTTCTTTAAACGGATCAATGACTCCGGTTGTTGTCTTCCGCGGCAGCGGTGAGGTCGTCATCTCCAGGAAATGCTGCAGAAAAGTCTCCACCCCAAAATTGGTCAATGCCGAACCGAAAAAGATCGGTGACAGATCACCGCGGCTGACACGGTCCAGGTCAAACTCATCGGCAGCACCATCCAGCAGTTCAATCTCATCATTCAACTGCTGATGATAATCGGCTCCGATTACCGCATCGACATCGGCGCTTTCAATATCAAAGGTATGGGATGCCACTTCCTTCTGACCTCCCATTGCTGCCGTAAATGTGGTAATCTGTTTCTTATTCCGGTCATAGACCCCTTTAAAGTTCTTACCACAGCCAATCGGCCAGTTAACCGGACAGGTACGGATCCCCAGGACATTTTCAATCTCATCCATCAGTTCAAACGGATCCCTGGCTTCCCGGTCCATCTTGTTGACAAATGTGAAGATCGGGATCCCCCGCATGACACATACTTTGAACAGTTTAATGGTCTGCGCCTCCACACCCTTGGAGCCGTCAATCACCATGACGGCACTGTCCGCCGCCATCAGAGTCCGGTACGTGTCTTCCGAGAAGTCCTGATGCCCGGGAGTATCCAGAATATTAATACAATAACCATCATAATTAAACTGCATAACCGAGGATGTAACCGAGATTCCTCTTTCTTTCTCTATCTCCATCCAGTCAGACACAGCATGTTTGGCTGCCTTGCGGCCTTTGACCGTACCAGCCAGATTGATCGCGCCGCCATACAGCAAAAACTTCTCCGTCAAGGTCGTCTTACCGGCATCAGGATGGGAGATAATTGCAAATGTTCTTCGTTTCTTTATTTCTTCGTTATGATTTGACAAGGTTTTGTCCTCCGTTAAATTTCGTCTCAATCCATGATTTTACCAGAGAAATCCAGCTTTGACAACATGGTACGACCAAACTGTCATCTGCTCCTCCGGTTTCCTCATTCGCCAGGGATAGTCCATGAACGCCCTCCGGATAGATATGCAGTTCAAAACTGACCTGCTGCCGGCGCATCGCAGCTGCCAGCAAAAAGCTGTTTTCCACCGGTACCGACTGATCGGTCAGGGTATGCCACAGAAAGACCGGCGGCATGTCGCCGCTAACCTGATGCTCGAGCGAGACCTGCTGCAAATGTCCCTGATCCGGGTTTTCGCCCAGCAGGTGTAAAAATGATCCTTTGTGGCAAAACTCCCCGGTACTGATAACCGGATAGCAAAGAATCAGACCATTGGGGCGAATCTGCGCTGCTGTCCGTCCAATCGCCTCATACGCAATATCCCGGTTCCAGAACGTGCCGATACTGCCGGCCAGATGCCCGCCGGCGGAAAAACCGCACACCAGAATCTGATCCGGATCGATATTCCATGCTGTAGCATGTTCGCGGATATCCGCGATCGCCTGAGCCACCTCCTGCAGTGCCACCGGAAACCGGTTTGGCGAAACGCTGTAATGCAAAATAAAGGCATGATACCCCATCGCCAGATATTGAACGGCTACCGGCTCACCTTCACGATCAGAACGGCGGCAATAGCCGCCGCCCGGCAGAATAATAACGGCGGGCCGCAGCTTCTTCTGGCTGACGCTAATCGCATCCAGCAGGTATCCCGTTACCCGGGCTTCCCCAGTCAGCTGACCGGGGACACTGATACTCCATGTTACGTTTTTCATAACGAACCTGTTCCTCTCAATCACTTATATCAGGGAAGCAATACGGTTCAGCAGATGATGTGCTACTTCATCCTTGCTCATAAGTTCCAGTTCTTCTTCCCCGTCTCTGGTAATAATCGTAACAATATTGGTATCGGTGCCGAAACCGGCGCCCTCTATTTTAAGATTATTAGCCACAATCATATCTATATTCTTTTTTTCTAGTTTACCTCTGCTGTTTTCCAGCATATTTTGTGTCTCCATGGAAAATCCGCAAAGAATCTGTCCGGGGCTGCGGTGCTGTCCCAGCCAGGCCAGAATATCATCAGTCCGTTCCAATCCGATATTTATATCACCGTCCATTTTCTTGGTCTTTTCCTGCCCGACTTTAAGCGGACGGTAATCGGCAACTGCTGCCGACTTAATGATCACATCCTGATTCCGGCCGACCTCGGTGACTGCATCAAACATCTCGCGGGCACTGGATACAGCAATCCGTTCCACTCCCAGCGGCACATCCAGATTCACCGGCCCGCTGACCAGAGTCACCTTGGCGCCCCTTCGGGCTGCTGCGCGGGCCACGGCATAGCCCATTTTCCCGGTCGAATGATTGGTAATATACCGAACCGGATCAATAGCTTCCCTGGTTGGCCCCGCGGTTACCAGGATCTTCTTTCCAGCCAGATCTTTTTCAAAACCAATCTCCTGAATCAGATAATCAAACAGCTCGGCCGGCTCCGGCATCTTGCCCGCCCCGGTATCACCACAGGCCAGGTAACCGGTCGCCGGTTCGATTACCTTCATGCCATACCTCCGGCATGCCGCCAGATTATCCTGTGTCACCGGATTCTCATACATCGCCGTATTCATCGCCGGTACGATCAGCTTAGGCTTTTTGCAGGCCAGAAAGGTAGTGCTCAGCATATCATCAGCCAGCCCATGAGCCACCTTGGCGATGACATTGGCTGTTGCCGGAGCAATCATAAATACGTCGGCCCGTTTTGCCAGAGCGATATGCTCCACTTCAAATTTAAAATCCCGGTCAAAGGTATCAATCAGACATTTTGTTCCGGTCAAAGACTCAAACGTAATTGGTGTTATAAAATTGGCCGCATTCCGGGTCAGGATCACTTCAACATTGGCGTGCTGCTTCTTCAGCATACTCGCCAGACTGGCAATCTTATACGCCGCGATCCCTCCGGTCACTCCAAGTACAATTGTCTTTCCCTGTAACATAAATGCCTCCTGTCTTCCTCACCGTCAGAAATCTGCGGGTATGGAGATTGTGTTTCACGCCAAAATATGATACGATACTTTGTAACTGTTCAAACTGGTTATCTTCTTGAATGTCTAACACCGTCCTGAACTGTTTTTTGGAATTCAATGTTCCAAGTATATCATAAAACTTTTGGCTTTGAAAGGAGTTCCAAATGATTTTAGCTATCGATATGGGGAATACCAACATCGTAATCGGAGCAATCGACTCCACCCAGACTTATTTTGTAGAACGGATTACTACTGATCACGTAAAAACAGGAATGGAATATGCCATCAATATAAAAAATATCCTGGATATCTATCAGATGAAAACAGACCAGATCGAAGGTGCTATCCTGTCTTCGGTTGTTCCGCCGTTAAATGCCGCCATTTCTTCAGCAATCAATAAGATCTTCGGCTTCCGCCCGCTGCTGGTCGGTGCCGGAATGAAGACCGGCATCAATATTATCATGGACAATCCCAAGACTGTCGGCAGCGACATGATCGTTGATGCAGTCGCAGCCATTCAGGAATATCCCTGTCCGCTGATCATTATTGACATGGGCACTGCCACTACTATGTCTGTGATTGATAAATCGGGCAATTATATCGGGGGTGTTATTTTTCCCGGTCTTAAGGTATCACTGGATTCTTTGAGCAGCAATACTGCTCAGCTGCCGTCGATCAGCCTGGATATTCCGAAAAAGGTTATCGGTAAAAATACGATTGATTGTATGCGCAGTGGTGTTATGTATGGCAGTGCGGGTATGATTGACGGTATCCTTGACCGGATGGAGGATGAACTGGGGAGTTCTGCCACGATTATTGCTACGGGGGGATTATCACGGTTTATTTCGCCGCTTTGCAGACATACGATTATTTATGATGAGGCACTGCTGCTGAAAGGGTTGTGGATTCTTTATCAGAAGAATGTGGGCTCGCATAGGTAGGTGGGTGGGGCAGTCGCGTATCAAAAGCCTGTGGACCCTGGCGGCGGCCGTGATACCAGTCTGTAGCTCCCGCGGTTTCGGATCGTAAGAGTCTCTAAAAGCAGAGAACTGACGCTAAATGCAATGCCAGAAACGCCAAAACTCGCTGCGCTCAGACAGTTGGCCGTTTCTGGCATTAACGCGTCATTTCTCTGCTTTAAGAGACTCTAACGGTCCTGCAAAGGCAGGAGCTACAGACTGGTACCACGGCCGCCGCCAGGGTCCACAGGCTTTTGATACGCGACTGCCCCCGGCTACACGTCTGCTCGTACTGGGGTAAAAAACAAAAATGATATCTATTTTTCTAAGAGTATTGCAATTGTAGGGCTGTGTACATTGTAGTTTGCTCCGGCCAGATCTCCATATATGTTACATAGTTTAAATCCTGCTGCCTCTGCTTCTGTTAGAAGGGTTTCTTTTTTGTAGCATGTATTCCATAGATAATAGGTCTTTTCTTGATCTTCTGTAATAATCGTTGTCTGTTCGAGGGTTATGTTGTTGGGATATTTGTGGGTAGCTTGTAATGCCAGATATTGATTTTTGTGCCAGAATCCGCCTTGATGGCAAAGCTGCCATGTCTGTTGTTCCTGAAAGTTTTTGTACCAGGCTACTGAAAATACATCGAGCAAAATTTTTCCGCCGGGTTTTAAATGGCGGTAGATGATGTCCATGAGTGTTTTTCTGTCGGACTGTGACAGGGCGCCGTAATCGCAGTAGATCATTACGGCGCAGTCAAAAGCCTGGTTCAAATCCATATTTAGATAATTCTGGTATAGATAAGTGATGTTCAGGGTCTGCTGCAAGGCTGATTGTTGTGCGTGGGTAATCGAGCGCTGCGAGAAATCGATCCCGGTTACCTGGTATCCTGATTGGGCAAATCGTTCTGCGTAGATTCCCGGGCCGCAGCCGATATCCAGAAGCTGGGGATACTGTAATGGTGATAGTATTTCATTGATCCATTTTGCTGACTTCTCAATGAACTCGGTCTTTCTGGTGGCACCTTCAAAATCAGGATCAAGGTGGGCTTTGAGCATCTGGGCTGATATATGTTCATCGTCCCAGAAGGCTCCTTCTGTTTTAGTATAAAGTTCTGGTTTCGCTAAGTGTTTCATTAGATTGTTTAACATAATAATTATCTCCTTCTTTAGAATAAAAAAAACCGTGGATTTTGCTCCGCGGTTTCTCTCATATATTGAGGTCGAACAGTCAGAGCAAAATAAAATCATCAATCAGGTATAAGAATAAGGAGTCCGGTTCACTGAACCCTCGCGCCTTAGCGCGGTAGCTTCAGCAACCATCTGCCTTGGCTGTGGTGTTCATGTCGGAAACAGCTATTCTTAACTGATATGATTGATTCTATCTGCTCATCTCCAGTCATACCTATGTTACTGATTGTGCAACATCTGATACGCCGGACTGTCATCACCTCTTCTTTTATATTTGATAAAAATATATTACTGCACCGGAATTTTTTTGTCAATGCCAGATAATCCCTTTTATCAGTATTTTTGCATCCAATTGGCCACTCTAATACCATATTTAAAAATAAATTTCAAGCCTGTTTTCGAAAAATAAAACCAGTAAATGGAAGTATAATACCACCCATTTTCGTGAATCATTTTCAGTGTATAAAGTACGTCTAGAAAACGGAATGCGGAGGTAAGAAATATGGCGGGATACAAAGTTGAAATCTGCGGAGTTAATACGGCAAAACTTCCACTGCTTACTAATGAGGAAAAGGATGCATTGTTTAAACGGATCTTAGACGGCGATCTGGATGCACGCGAGCAGTATATTAAGGGCAACCTGCGTCTGGTATTGAGTGTCATCCAGCGCTTTTCCAACAGCAATGAAAATATAGACGATCTGTTTCAAATCGGCTGCATCGGATTAATCAAAGCCATCGACAATTTTGACATTACACAGAATGTCCGTTTTTCTACCTATGCAGTTCCTATGATTATGGGCGAAGTGCGCCGTTATCTCAGGGACAACAATTCGATCCGGGTCAGCCGCTCACTGCGGGATACGGCTTATAAGGCAATCTATGCCCGGGAAGGCTTGACACGGAAGAATGCAAAGGAACCGACACTTACGGAAATTGCTGCCGAAATCGGTGTCAGCAAAGAAGAAATTACTTATGCCCTGGATGCCATTCAAAGCCCGGTCAGTCTCTATGAGCCGATCTTTACTGATGGCGGCGATCCGCTCTATGTTATGGATCAGATTAGTGATAAAAAGCATCATGAGGAAAACTGGGTCGAAGAAATATCGCTCCGGGAGGCTATGGATCGCCTGCCTGCCAGAGAACGAAATATCATAGATATGCGCTTTTTTGAAGGTAAGACTCAGACTGAAGTGGCTGAAGAAATCCATATCAGCCAGGCTCAGGTCAGCCGGTTGGAAAAAAATGCTTTGAAGGCGATGAGAAGTTATCTGAATTAAATGTGGCCTGTGGAAGTACAATGCCAGAAACGCCATAACGCTACGCTCAAACAATGGTTGTTTCTGGCATTCCCGTACCGGCATTGTCCACTTTTTTGTGATCTCCTTAACCGGCCTCTACTTATAGTATACTTACGGGCCATTTTTTCGTTTCTCGAATAACCAATGTTATCGCCAGAATGCCGGCAGCGCCGTCGGCAATCGGCCCTGCGTACAACACGCCGTCAATACCAAAAAACAATGGAAAAATGACAATCAGCGGCAGTAAAAAGAAAATCTGTCTGCTCATTGAAGTAACAATCCCCAATCGTCCCTTTCCGATTGAAGAGAAAAAATTAGATACTAAAATTTGAATACTCCCTATAACAACCAGTGCCATAAAAATTCTGAAATATTTTATTGCAAATTCAAAATACAAATCGCTCCCATCTCCAAATATGCGTATAAGCTTCCTCGGAAAAATCTGGTAACATAAAAAAGCTGCAGCCGAAACAAATGATACCGCCATTATAGCGACCTTAAATGTCTTTTTCACGCGTCTATAATTACCCGCTCCGAAATTAAATCCGAAAATTGGCTGACAGCTTTGAGAGATTCCCATAATAATAGAGCTAAACATAACATTAACTTTTGAAATTATACCCACACACGCCAATGGAATATCTCTTCCGTATATCGACTGCGCTCCATAATGTACCAATGTATTGTTCAGGACAATTTGATAACAGGTTGTGCCAATTTGTTGCAGTCCACTGGCTAACCCCAAAGAGAAAATAGGTAGCATAGTGTCTTTCCCCAGTTTAAAATGTTCTTTATGTAGCTTAACAGACTTAAATCTTCCAAGGTACCATAATACAATCATTGCGGAAACAAACTGTCCAATAATCGTGGCCAATGCAGCGCCTGTCATACCCATGTCGAAACCGAAAATAAAAATCGGATCCAGGATTATGTTCAGAACCGCTCCGATTAAAGTGCAAAACATTGAAAGCCCTGGGCTGCCGTCCGCCCGAATCAGTTGACTTCCGCCAACACCAATTATATAGAATGGGCATCCAATTAAAAGAATTCCGGCATATTCTACCGAATATGATAATACTGTATCCGCTCCGCCAAAAAGAATCATCAATGGTTTTAAAAATATAAATGATACAATACTTATCAGCAATCCGAAAATCACCATCAACGTGATGCTGTTTCCGGTCACTTTTCCGGCCTTCTCATTATCGCCCTGCCCGAGAAGAAGGCTTAAATTCGAGGAGCCTCCTACACCAAACATCATTGCAAAGGTTATCATAATCATTACTAAAGGAAATACAACGTTTGTAGCGGCATTACCCAACGTGCCGAGTTTCTGCCCAATAAATATCTGGTCTACAATGTTATATAACGCAGCAACAATATTGCTGATTATAGCCGGAACGGCAAATTTACCCATTAGCTTTCCAATAGATTCCGTTGCTAAAGGATCTTTTATAACTGACTTCTTTTCAATTTCCATTGCCTGCCTCCATACGATGCCAGACATGTTGACTTAAATTTTGTATCATTTTGTCCAGATTTGCTTTTGTTTTTTTTGTATCTGTTTCTAAAATACCCTCCGTTAAATGTTCATAAAACTTTCGATGCAGAGCCTTTATTTGTTCCACAGCCGGATTAGCGACAGGGGATGCGTATAAATGCCGAACACGCTTATCAATTTCGTCTGTTTCAACCGTAATGTAATTAATTTGACACAGATAATTGACAACCTTCGTAACTGTTGCTTTGTCCACATGAAGGTATTCCGCCATATGCTGCGGAGATATGCCGGGAGTATCATGTATTAATTCTAAATAAAATTGTTGTCCCCAGCCGATTTCGTATTCTGCCAGACCCTTTTCATAATACATCTTCATCAAGCGGTCTATTATGGATATGCTGCGTCCTATTTTTGAAAAATCCTGATTCATGTTTTTTTCACCTCGCAGTATAGTATATCACACAATAGTAGCGTGCGCAACTATTGGTGAATCCTTTTTTAATCGGACAGTAACACCAACCTTTTATATTGGCTGACAGTTTACGCAGGTATATATGGTTCCCCCCATATATGCCTGTTTTTCGATTGTCCCGCCGCAGACAGGACATCCTGACTTATAGGTTTTGGCGGATAAAAGAGTCTGGTAACCGCCGCTGTTTCCAAACAGATCCTTTTCCGTATCTCTGCCTCCTGCCTCCGTCATTTTAGATAATACTTCCTTTACTGACTGGTACATGGTCATACACTCATCTTCTGAAAGTGTCTGTACTTTTCGTTTTGGATGAATCCGGCAGGTCAGCAGAATATCCTGGAGTACACCATTGCCGATCCCTGGAATTCTCTGTTCTGTAGCCAGAAATGCTTTGGCACTCATAGTCGGCTTCACTGAGGACAGCAGCTCATCAAAATACAGCTGCGTAAAGTCCTGGGCAAAGGGCGATACCCGTTCCCGGCTGTGCAGATAATATTTGTTGTCAAATCCGCCCTGATGGCAGGCAAAGCCGCCATACATTGCCACGGTAAATACCAAAGCACAACCGTCTGTAAAAGTGATCAGGAGCTGATAGCGATCCGGCACTGCTGAATCGGCATCCAAAAAACGGGCATGAATACCATCATTAAAGTTCAGCTTATCGTTCTGGCCCAGACTGATCTCAACATAGATCCCAAATGCTTGGGCGCCTGTTACCTGCTTGCCTTTCAGAAGTCCATCATAGGTCTCGGCATCGCCATGGAACCAGGTGAATTTGTGGAGATAGGAAGGGCCATGTACATTCTTTACCGTCTTCCCTGTGCAGGTTTTACTGATCTGTTCTGCGAGAACCATTGCCTCCGGTAATTCAATCATCCGTATTTCTCCTCTAAAAATAAATTATTTTTTTATATAAAGCTGGCTTACAAAGATTGTATTGTCTACTACATATACCCCAATGCCGGTCTCTTCCCATCTGCTGTCCAGTACATTTTCTTTATGTCCCGTTGACATCATCCAGTTATCAACTACCCAGGATGCCAGTTCTTCTTCACTTAACGCATCTGTCCCCTGAATGTAATAGGCAATATTTTCGCCATAGCTGCTGTAGGGTACGGTAATAGCTGTTGCAAAGGTGCTGCCGTCCAGCCGCCTGTGGGTAAATTTATCCTTGACCTCAGTGGCCCTCAATTCTGCATTTGACGATAATTCGGAATTAGTCTCGATCGCCTGCATACCTGACTCAGTCCGCCTCTGGTTGATTAACTCGGCAATCCGGTTCTCTATTCTGGCCGCATCAAGCGGCTGTTCCTGATTACGCGTTGTTATCTTTATCTCGTCTGGTTCAACCGCTTCTGTACCAGCCGATACGGCAGTTGCTGTGATTATCATCATTCCCGCTGTCAGTCCTAAAAGAAGTAATCCTTTATTCATCTGTACAATCTCCTGTGGTTTTTTGTGTTGCATGTTAACAGACTATCATAAATGCCGCTCCGGTTCAATAATTTATTCCTCACTATTTTCTAACACATAAGGAGTAGTTTGATACACATAAAAATTAAGCCAGTTCGCATAAAGCGTATTAGACATATTTCTCCAACTCAGCACCGGTGCCTGAAACGGGTCATTATTTTCATAATAATTGCAGGGCACCTGTGGATTCAGTCCTTTTTGCAGGTCTCTGTGGTATTCGTTGTTTAACGTCATGCGGTCATACTCCGGATGACCCTGGACAAATATATGATTGCCCCGGCGGTTCAGAACCAGCAGAATTCCGGCCTCATCAGATTCGGCCGCGATCATCAGCTCAGGGGCCTTCTCGATATCACTTCGCCTTACTTCCGTATAGCGGGAATGGGGTGTCATTATGTAATCGTCCATGCTTCTAACCAGCGGTAATTTACGGTTCAGCACCTTGTGCCGGTATACTCCGGAAAGCTTATCGGCTCTTGTGTGCTTCGGCACGCCATAATGGTAATACAATCCGGCCTGGGCTCCCCAGCAGATATGCAGGGTGGAATGGACGTGTTTTTCAGACCATTCCATAATCCGTTTTAATTCCTCCCAGTAATTGACTTCTTCAAATTCCATATTTTCCACCGGCGCACCGGTGATGATAAAACCATCGTATTTGTTCTTTCTGATTTCTTCAAATGACACATAAAAATTATTTAAGTGACTCGCTGATGTATTCTTGGAGGTATGCGTTGACAGCATTAAAAATGTGCAGTCAACCTGCAGCGGCGTATTGGACAATGCGCGCAGCAGCTGGGTCTCGGTGTCCTCTTTTATGGGCATCAGATTGAGAATCAGAATCTGCAGCGGACGAATATCCTGACTCATCGCCCGCTCCTCATCCATTACGAAAATATTTTCCGATTCCAGAATGGCTTTTGCCGGTAAATCTTTCTGCACTTTAATTGGCATGTTCTCTCTCCTCCAGCAACTGTAAGAAATCCGTCTCTGACAGAATCGGAATCCCCAGCGTCTTTGCTTTTTTATTCTTTGATGAGTTGGAAGCCGTATCATTATTAATCAGGTAGTCGGTCTTGGATGTTACGGTTCCTGTTGCCTTGCCGCCCTTCGCTTCGATCAGGGACTGCAGTTCCTTCCGGTTTGCAAAATGCTCAACGGAACCTGTTATTACAAAGGTCAGGCCTTCCAGTACATCCTGTCCCGGCTGCTGCACTTCCTGCTCAATCGTCAATTCTTCAAGCAGTGCATCGACCGACTGATTATTCTCCGGCCGGGAAAAATAATCCTGCCAGGCATCTGCCAGCACTTCACCGATCCCGTCTATTTCCAGCAAATCTTCCTGATCGGCACTGCGCATGGCCGTAAAGTCATTATGGAACTTCCTGCACAGCATCTTGGCATTGGCCAGACCGATCCCGGCAATACCAAGACCGTATATGACACGCGGCAGCGTCGTAAATGATGCTTTCCTGATTGATTCGGTCAGGTTGTCGTATGACTTCTGGCCCAACCCTTCCATCCGGGTGATCTCTTCCTGATGCTTCTCCAGATGAAACATATCTGCAAAATTATGAATAAACCCGGCCCCGATGAACTTCTCCAGTGTTGCCTCTGAAAGGCCCTCGATATTCAGGGCATCACGGCCGACCATCAGGGAAAAACGCTTAATCCGCTTCGCCTGGCAATCGGGATTGGTACAATACAGCGACCGCACATCATTGACCTGCTGAATCCGGGTTGTACCCTGACAGACCGGACAATGCTCCGGGGGGTTGACCGTCCCGCTGCGAGTCAGATTGCCGGCAATCTGAGGAATGATCATATTGGCTTTGTAGACAGTAATGGTATCTCCCTCGCCCAGTTCCAGCGCTTCCATAATACTGATGTTATGGACACTGGCCCGGCTGACTGTAGTACCCTCCAGCTCAACCGGCTCAAAGATCGCCACCGGATTGATCAGACCGGTTCTGGATGCACTCCACTCGATCTCCAGCAGCCTGGTCTCGCAGATCTCATCGGCCCATTTAAAGGCGATCGAATTGCGGGGAAATTTGGCTGTCCGGCCAAGGGATTCTCCATATGCAATATTTTCAAACATCAGCACCAGTCCATCAGAAGGAATATCATAAGACTGTACGGTTTCAGCAAACTGCTCTACCGTATCCGGCAGGCTGTCGGCGGTGACCATTCTGTAATCCACTACATCGAAACCCTGTTCCTTCAGCCATAAAAACTGCTGCTGCCGGGAATTATTAAAATCGATACCATCCGCCTTAACCAGCACGAATGCTTCAAAGTTAACATTACGCTTTGCGGTAATTTCATTGTTCAGCTGCCGGACCGATCCGCTGCATAAGTTTCGCGGGTTTTTATACTTTGCATCGACATCTTCAATTGCTTCGTTTATTTTCTTGAAATCCGAATATCTGATTACTGCTTCGCCGCGAAGTATCAGCTCGCCTTTAAAGGAAATTTTCAGCGGTATATTGGAAAATACCCTGGCGTTGTTGGTAATAACCTCACCGATCTCTCCATTCCCTCTGGTAACCGCCTTTTTTAGTTCGCCGTCCTGGTAGGTCAGTACGATCGTAAGGCCATCCAGCTTCCAGGACAATACCCCCTCGTGATCTCCCAGCCACTCCTGCAGCGCTGCCACATCTTTCGTCTTATCCAGCGAAAGCATCGGCGTGTCATGAGCTTCTTTAGGCAGTACACCCAGCACTTCGTAGCCGACTTTCTGGGTCGGGCTTCCAGCCAGAACCACACCAGTCTTTGCTTCCAGTTCCAGCAGTTCGTCGTACATGTTATCGTACTCATAATTGCTCATGATTTCGCGGCTTTCCTGGTAATATGCCTTTGCCGCTTCCAGCAGAATTGCTGACAGTTCTTTCATCCGTGCCAGCATTACTTCTGTCTTCTGATCCTTATTTTTGCTCATGTCATTTCTCCTGTTTCATTATGGATGATTCTTCCTGGGCCTGATCCAGCCGGCGTTTCAATTCTTCCCATTCTCTGGGCGTCACTTTCCGGCAGTCTCCTGTCTTCAGTTTATCCAAATGTATATTCATAATACGAATCCGTTTTAAGGATATGACACGATACCCCAATTCTGCACACATTCGTCTGATCTGACGGTTCAGACCCTGGGTCAGGACAATACGGAAGGTATTTTTCCCGGTCGGCTGGACGCTGCACGGACGGGTGGTTACGCCCAGTTCTTTCAGCTCTACACCTTCCTGCATGCGCTTCACAAAAGCTGCATTATAAGGCTGGTCTACCGTAACCAGATATTCCTTTTCATGCAGGTTGCCGGCATGCATGATCTGGTTGGCCAGATCCCCCTGATTCGTCATCAGCAGCAATCCTTCCGAATCTTTGTCCAGTCTTCCCACAGGATAAATACGGCCGGGATAGCGAAGCATTTCAACAATGTTCGGTGCCCGGTCTTTATCAGATGTGGTACATACGACTCCCCGTGGTTTATTGACCGCCAGCAATACCGGCCTGGCCTTCCTGGTGCCGGCGGTCTTCCCAACCGGCTTTCCGCTGCAGAAAATCTGTTCCTGACCAGTCACTTTCTCGCCCATGGATGCGGTCCGCCCGTCGATAGTAACCTGACCTGCTTCAATTAGACGGTCGGCCTCCCTCCGGGAGCAAATGCCCTGTTCACTGAGATATTTATTTAATCGAATTGGTTCCATGGTTATTTCCTTTCATGGCTTGTCAGCCGGTCTTATAGGTTTTCTGCGTTATCTGTGATTATATCAATTTCCTGATCATCTGTAAAGAGATCCGACCCATCTCAGGATAATCAAAAAAGAAATCGCTTCTTACACGAAGTGATTTCTTTTTTACCTATATTTTGTTTTACAGAGCGTTCATTTCGCGCAATTCGTCACTTACTATGAAATCAGCTTCCGTCGCCGCTTTGACATCTTCAACTGTAAATTCAGGATTTAACTCTGTCATAATAAGTCCATCCTGTGTTACTTCCATTACACACATTTCTGTTACAATCATATCAACGCAATGAAGTGCAGTGTAAGGAAGCCGGCATTCTTTCAGAATCTTGGCATTTCCCCGGGCAGTATGTTCCATCGCCACAATCACCTTTTTCGCGCCTACTACCAGATCCATCGCACCGCCCATGCCCGGCACTTTTTTGCCCGGTATAATCCAGTTCGACAGGTTGCCCTGCTGATCCACTTCCAATGCGCCCAGAACGGTCACATCGACATGACCACCCCTGATCAGGCCAAAAGAAACGGTTGAATCAATATAACTGCCGCCTGCTTTTACTGCTGCCGGTCTGCCTCCGGCATCAACAACGTAAACCGGATCCATGTTATCTTCAGTTACCGTTCCGGTACCAATAATACCATTCTCCGACTGCAGGATCACCTGTACATTTTCCGGAAGATATCCCGGCACCAGTGTCGGCAGGCCGATCCCCAGATTTACAACATCTCCGTCATTTAATTCTTTTGCCACACGGCTGGCGATATATCCTTTTATCATTGATCGTTCCATTATGCTTTACCTCCATCTATGATGTAGTCGACAAAGACACCGGAAGTCACCACATTTTCTGGCTCAATCTCGCCACAGGCAACCAGATGATCTGCTTCAGCAATCACCAGATCTGCTGCTGTTGCCATACACATATTAAAATTGCGGGTTGTTCCTTTATACCAGATATTGCCGTTTTGATCGATCTTATGGCCGGAAATAATCGCCACATCTGCACGTAATGGTTTCTCAACCAAATATGTTGTTCCGTCTATCTCGATTGTACTATGTACATGTTCGCCATCCTGAACAATTGTTCCTACACCGGTAGGAGTCAGCACTCCGCCTAATCCGGCGCCTCCGGCCCGGATCATTTCCGCCATGGAGCCCTGCGGGATCAGGGTCATTTCCAATTCACCCGCATTATACTGCTCAGCCACTTCCGGATTCAGGCCAACATGGGTGGCGATCAGTTTCTTCACCTGCTTATTATGGATTAATTTGGCAACACCATAATACTCTTCCCCCAATGGTTCGCCCGGCATCGAGGCGTCGTTGCAGATCATTGTAAAACCGCCTTTTCCGCTCTTTGATAGTGCGTCAATAATTTTATGGGCATTTCCACATCCCATAAAACCGCCGAACATGATAGAAGCTCCTTCCGGAATCAGATCAACCGCTTCCTGTATGTTTATAATTTTTGCCATAGTTTTCCTCTCCTTAACACTTCTGAAATATTGTAGCGACTCCCATTCCGCCGCCAATACATAAAGTCGCCAGTCCGTTATGAGCCTCTTCCTGTTTTTGCATTTCATGCAGCAGTGTTACAATAATCCGCGCACCGGAAGCTCCGACGGGATGTCCCAAAGAGATTGCACCACCGTTGACATTTACTTTCTCCATGTCAAAGTTAAGTTCTTTAGCCACAGCAATTGACTGTGCCGCGAAGGCTTCATTTGCTTCAATCAGATCAATCTGTTCGATTGCCATACCGGCTTTTTCCATTGCCTGACGGGAAGCTGGAACAGGGCCTACCCCCATAATCTCCGGTGCAACTCCGCCCTGTCCCCAACTGACCAGTTTTGCCATTGGTTTCAGACCATACTTTTCGACTGCTTCACCGGATGCCAGTACGATTGCTGCTGCGCCGTCATTGATTCCAGATGCATTACCAGCCGTAACCCGGCCGCCTTCTTTTTTGAAGGCAGGTTTTAATTTAGACAGTTTTTCCTGAGTGGTTCCGGCCCTTGGAAATTCGTCAGTCTGGAACTCCACTACTTCTCTTTTTACTTTAACGGTAACCGGAACAATTTCATCCTTAAATTTGCCTGCTGCCTGCGCCTGCTCTGTCTTCTGCTGACTGGATGCCGCAAATGCATCCAGCTCTTCTCTGGTAATTTCCCATTTGTCACAGACGTTTTCAGCAGTCATGCCCATATGATAATCATTATAAGCATCCCAAAGTGCATCATGAACCAGTGAATCTACCATTTTTGTATCAAACATTCTGGCTCCCCAGCGGGCGGACGGCATCAGATACGGTGCCGCTGACATATTCTCGGTTCCGCCTGCCACAATGATATCGCCGTCTCCGGCCATAATTGAACGGGCTCCCTCAATCACAGACTTCATCCCTGATCCACAGACCATTCCTACGGTATAAGCAGGAACCTCAATCGGAATACCGGCTTTAAGCGCCGCCTGGCGAGCTACGTTCTGCCCCAGACCGGCAGTTAACACACAGCCAAACATGACTTCATCCACATTTTCAGGAGCAATCCCGGAGCGCTTTAATGCCTCTTTTATAGTCACCGCCCCTAATTCTGCTGCTGAAACGTCTTTCAATGTTCCCCCATAAGCACCGACTGCCGTACGGCAGCAATTTACTACATATACCTCTTTCATATTACACTCTCCTTATTTTCAAATTTAGATAAGCAAACTTCTTCTCTTTCACAATTTTATACTATTACATTTTCACAATACTGTCGACCATCTTTTTTTCATAAATATTACAACTATTTTTCATAACATTTTTACATTTTAATCATAACTACCAAAACCATCCGATTCACTAATGACATTACTTAGTCACTTATGATATACTGGAGTGATACAGCTAATCGTTTAGGATGGGAGGAGTTCCTTGGATATTAATCATTTTTCTTATTTCACAACAATTGTCGAATGCGGATATAACCTTTCAGCCGCTGCCAAAAAAATTCACATTACCCAATCCGCCCTGAGTAAAATTATTTCTACATTTGAACAGGAAGAGGGCGTCCGGCTTTTCTTTCGGGTGAATGGACGACTGCACGGCTTAACAGCAGCCGGTGAATTATTCTATAATGCCTGCCTTGATATATCCAGCCGCTATGACCATATGATGGAACAGGTGCGGCAGGTATCTGAATCTGAAAAGAGCAAAGTAACCATCGGTATTCCACCATTAGTTCTGACCGTATTGTTTACCCAGGTTCTTTCGGATTTTAAAATAAATGATCCTGACAAGCCTTTGATACTGATTGAGGCTGGTGCTGAGGAATTATGTCAGCGTTTTATGAACCAGGAACTGGATTTTGCAGTACTGTTAGCCCCATCAAATTTAAAATCGGCCAGATCGCGGGAACATGTAATCTATGAAGATGAACTAACCGCCTTTATGGCAGATAATCACGTGCTGGCAAATAAACCAGCACTAAGCTGGTCTGATCTGGATAACCAGCCAATCGCCATATTTAACGAAGCTTTTTCCATTCACCGATATTTGATGGATAAATTAAAAGAAGAAAATATCAAGCCTGTAGTGGCATTACAATCTTCTTCCTGGGATTTTTTAATTGAATCTGTTATCAACTCTAATTTAATTACGATCATGCCCTCTCCAATCAAACATTTTGTACGTGCTTCCCACATTGTTGAGCGCCCATTTGTTGATCCGATCACCTGGAAAGTGGTATTTGTTGAACATACAGATAGAAAGCTGACTTTGTCACAGCAGCAATTTAAAGAATTTGTATTCAATTATACACAAGAATTAAACAAATGAATGGCTTTATAAAACACTCTTCCACACCATAAAAAGGGATTTGCAGTGGAGAAAACCACTGCCGCAAATCCCTTTTATGATCTCTGCTGACAGCCACCTGTATGGCTCTGACCGAGGCCTTAATAAAATCCGGATGGATTCTCAGAGGTATTGATTAAAATGTTCTTCATCTGAGTGTAGTGATCGAGGATAACTTTATGGGTCTCTCTGCCGATACCGGAAGTCTTGTAGCCGCCAAATGGTGCTCCGGCCGGGATAGCATTGTAGGTATTAACCCACATACGGCCTGTTTCAACAGCCCGGGAAATACGGATAGCACGGTTAATATCTCTGGTCCAGACCGCTCCGCCCAGTCCATATTCACTGTCATTGACCATTTCCAGCAGTTCTTCTTCGCTGCTGAACGGAATAACGACTGCAACCGGTCCGAAGATTTCCTCTTTAGCTACGCGCATGTCGTTACGGACATTGGTAATCAGGGTCGGACTCATAAAGCAGCCTTTATCCAGACCATCCCCAGTGACACGTACGCCGCCGCAGGCTATATTCGCCCCTTCTTCTCTGGCAATATCTATGTACGACAACACTTTTTGCAGCTGACTCTCTGAAATCAGAGCACCCATCTGAGTATCGTCCTCCCATGATAATCCGACCTTCACTTCACTAAATTTCTCTACGGCATCTGTTATAAATTTATCGTAGATATCCTCATGTACGAAAACTCTTGAACCGGCACAGCAGACCTGACCCTGATTGAACAGGATCCCCATCTGCAGTCCGTCCATTGCCATATCCCATTTGCAGTCGGGGAAATAGATATTCGCCGATTTGCCGCCCAGTTCCAGCGTTGCCGGAATCAGACGCTGGGCTGCTGCCAGTGCCACATTTCTGCCTATCTCAGTGGAACCGGTAAAGGCCAGTTTACTAAAGCCCTGGTGAGTCAGCATATAGTTGCCTGATTTAGAACCGGAACCGGTAACAATGTTAAATACACCTTTGGGAATGACATCCTGAATCAATCGGGCCAGCTCCAGAAGGCTTAATGAAGTTGCACTGGATGGCTTGATCACTGTACAGCATCCTGCTGCCAGCACAGGTGCCAGCTTCCACGCCGCCATCAGAAATGGGAAGTTCCATGGAATAATCTGCCCTACTACACCTATCGGTTCTCTCAGGATCAGGCTTAAGGTGTTGCCATCCAGCATGTTGGCACTGCCCTCTTCCGCGAGAATTGCACCGGCAAAGTAACGGAAGTGCTCCGCGGCATAAGGAATATCCACAGCTCTCGTTTCCCTGATCGGCTTACCATTGTCCAGCGACTCCACCATCGCAAGATGTTCAGCATTCTCGTCAATAATATCAGCAATCCGGTTGAGAACCGCCGCCCGCTGGGCCGGAGTTGTATGGCGCCACTGTTTGAATGCCTCCTGCGCTGCTTCCACCGCCGTATCAACATCAGCATCAGTCGCTTCAGCGATCTTACTGAGCAGTCTGGAATCGGACGGGCAATAGGATGATACCAGCGCTCCGTCGGAAGCATCCTGCCACTTTCCATTTATAAACAATTGATATTTGTCTTGTAACCTGACCATAATAATCTCCTTTCATGTGTATATATAATTTTTATAGTGTTAATTTTATGCTAACATACCAAGATTTTCCAGTCAATAATAGTTTTATTTATATCTATCCAGTTATTTATTTGACAATTACACACTTCATTCTTTATTGACCAGACAATATGTTTACATCCTTTTCCTGCTATAGTTAAAAAAAAGAAGCCGAAAAATCTTCTCAGCTTCTTTTTGATTGGATATTATCAATAAGTTGTATCTCAGGACAGATCAGCTATAAACATCGCATCCCCAAAACTAAAAAACCGGTATTTTTCGTTTACCGCTTCTGCATATGCATGAAGAATCTGTTCTCTGCCTGCCAATGCTGATACCAGCATAACCAATGTCGATTCGGGCAGATGGAAATTGGTAATCAGGCAGTCCAGGATCTTAAACTGATATCCGGGATAAATAAATATCTCCGTCCAGCCGCTGCCGGCCTTTAGTACTCCATCCGCACCTGCTGCCGATTCAATGGTACGACAGCTGGTAGTTCCTACACAGATAACCCGGCCACCGGCCGCTCTGGCATCATTAATCTTCTTTGCTTCGGTCTCTTCAATCATATAAAACTCTGAATGCATATGGTGATCCAGAATATTATCTACCTTGACCGGCCGGAATGTTCCCAGGCCAACATGAAGTGTCACATGCGCAACCGTGATTCCCATTGATTCAATCTGAGCCAGCAGTTCTTTCGTAAAATGAAGTCCTGCCGTAGGCGCTGCTGCCGATCCGTCATGCCTGGCATAGACAGTCTGATAGCGGTTTTTGTCCTTCAGCTGATGGGTAATATAAGGCGGCAGCGGCATCTGCCCCAGCTCATCCAGAACCTCTTCAAATATCCCATCATAGGTAAACTGAATCAGGCGGTTGCCCTCCTCAACAATATCCAAAACCGTTCCTTTCAGCAAACCGTCACCAAACAGAATAACTGTCCCCTGCTTACATTTCCGACCTGGCTTTACCAGGGTCTCCCAGATATCATTTTCACGTCGTTTCAGCAGTAATACTTCGATATTGGCTCCGGTGCCCTCCCTGGAACCGAACAGCCGGGCCGGTATCACCTTGGTATCATTGATAACCAGACAGTCGCCTGGCCGCAGATACTCCGTCACCTCCCTGAAAATCCGGTGTTCGGTCGCACCGGTCTGCTTGTCCACCACCAGAAGCCGGGATGACGAACGATCCTCCAGCGGGTCCTGAGCAATCAATTCCTGCGGCAAGTCAAAATAAAAATCTTTTACATCCATGTTCTATCCTGCTTTCTTCTATCCATTTTAGACAAAACACTTCCCCGCCCGTATACCGGGCTGGAAAGTGCTGTTCATTTACTGCTGATAATCTGCGGTATTATGACTCTGCTGCAGTTGTCTCTGCCGCGGCAGGTTCCGGATCTGCTGCGGCAGTCTCTGCCGGAGCAGTGGTCTGCGCTTCCGTTGTACTTTCCTCCGTACTCTCTGCCGTCTCATTCGCTTCCCGGGCTTCCAGTTCTTCGTCTGTCAGGATATTTACCTCTGCCATACTTTCCTGATATTCATCCCCCCATACCGGCGAATTGGAATGTAAAATTCCGTATACTGATTTTAATTCTTCATCAGAAGCCAGTGCTTCCTGCAGACCGCGATTCACATCAGCAGCCAGTCTTCGCACCCCTTCGCTCAGGTTGGCCTTTTCAATGAACTTTGTCTGTTCAAACGTGAGATCTTTGTTATTCACCAGCAGGTAATTCCCTTCGGCATCTGTCGTTACATAACTGTACATAATCATCGGGGCAAGTGTTTCTACCATCCGAAACTTCATATCTGTTGTAGCATATACCAGCCAGCTGCCGGATTCAAGTCCGTCCATCACATAAATACTAAGATTCTTGAAATCTGTCATATATTTTGCATTCGTCCACAGACGTACACGTTCTGCTTCCAGCTGCCATTCATTTAATCCTTCGATTCCGTACAGACTGTTCATCAGTTCGGCATCAGCATCCTTCCTTGCTGTAAAATAATTCTGCAGCAATGTCTCGATGCCCGGATCGGTATTCCGTTTCAAGGTATCAGTCTCATATGGGTCGGTCGGCTCTGTCTCTGCCGGGGATGTCTCCACCGTCTCAGGAACAGTTTCCATAGTCGGTGCCTGCGTCGGTTCCATTGTTTCATTCGATGGCGCCGTTGTAGTCTCCGGTTCTTTGCCTCCGGCACGATCTGCAATCACAATAACTATGATTAATATAATTACAATCAACGGAATAGCAAGCATTTGAAGCAGCTTTTTCTGCCCTTCATCCAATATGCCATCCTTTCGAAATCTTCGTTCTCTATTCATACATTTTCCTCCGCAAGACAATCTTCCGTCTTATTCTAACAAACCCCGACATAAAAAGCAATAAAAAACCCCTTGCAAGTTAGGAAAAAATATAGTAGAATATGAGAGATGCGTCTGTAGCTCAGTGGATAGAGCAGTGGCCTCCGGAGCCGCGTGCGGAGGTTCGATTCCTCTCAGACGCATTTTAATATGGGACTTAAAAGCCTTGGAAACTTCCGTTTCCAAGGCTTTTTGCTTACCTGGCTGCGTGTCTCTCTTTATAGATTAATTGCACTTCCGGTTTGGCCTCGGTAAAACAGTCGAGAATATCAGACTCTCCACCGCCTGTTTTACCTGAAACAAAGCCGGAACTGCCATTCACCAGTTCGGCAATGGCCATTAGATCTTCATAATTTAATATCATAAAAAATCACCCCAATCATTAATATAACAGCTGTCACTGATACTAAAACAATTCAATCCCCTCAAACCAAGAAGGAATGTGCCTTGGCACATTCTCGCGCCGGAGCGCGGTTGCTTCAGCAACCATCTACCTTTGCGCGTAGTGCGCATCCTCAGCGGAGCGTTTTTTTGATAGAGCACTTTCCTATCACATAAAAAAGCTTGACAGCATATGCTTTTTAGTCTCTACCGCCTTATGCGGGCACAATTCATGGCAGCAATAGCACCGGATGCAGTTTTTTCTGTCTATCACAGCCTTCCGCTTCCCGGATGAAGTTATGGTAATTGCCTTCTGAGGACAGGAATCACGGCAGACACCACATCCCACACAGCGGCTCTTAACAATAACCGGATATTGCGTCAGCAGGGTTCGGTATACATTGCTGAGCTGCTGGCTGTTCTTCTTTGACAAACCGATTCCTTCAACTGTAGTGGGAAACACATAGTCCGGGATCCTTACGGCATCAAGCTCATCACCGATCACATCAACCCCCTCAATTCCGGATGGAACCAGGCCACGTCGTTCTGCGGCCATCAGAACCGGATTCTGGTCACGAGGCAGACCCATAATCTCACCGGCGACAATGTCCAGTGCCAGCGGGCTGCTAGATGCCAGCAGCAAGCCAACATGACGCGGCGTTCCTGATACTCCCGGCCCCTCCCCCTCCATAGCAAGAACAGCATCCATGATCGAAAGCCGTGGGGAAACATATAATGCCAAATCCAGAAGCACATCTGCAAAATAATCCTTGTCGTTTAGCTTAGCATGGTACCCTACTTTGGTCAGGCCGGGAATAATACCGAAATGGTTCTTCACTGCCCCGGTCATGTGCATGAATAAATGAGTCTTCATCTTGCAGAGGTTAAACACTCCGTCTGCCTGGATAACCGGATTAATGACTTCGATACGTTTGATCAGCCTGCCCTGCGGATATGATACTTCTTCATAGCCAGTATCCATATTGACCGCGATACCGGCCTGTTCTGCCGCCTCGTACATTCCGCAGACCGTATAGAGATTCCTCAGGGTTGCCTCATTATACCGGTAGCCTGATCCGGGACTGTCGGCAATCAGTGGGATGGCACCTTCCTGTCTGGCCAGTGTACCGACTACCGATACAACGGCTGGATGAGTGCTGACGGCCTGCTCCGGTGCCGCAGCTCCGAGCAGATTCGCCTTCAGGGTGTTCCGCTCTCCCGCTTTCGCAAACCGGCTCATCCCGCCCATCCGGTCAATCAGTTCCTTCAACCTGTCCTGAATCTGATCATATGACTCGCACTTAATAATGTATACACTTTCCTTCATTTTAGAACCTCCTGGTTAATTGATTATGAAATAAATCAATTATACCGGGAAGAAATGAATCTGTAATTCACCTATGTCAATTTACAATATCTCTTTGACCTTTCTGCGGATACGACTTAGAGAGGAGGCCCGGACTCCGATATAAGAAGCGATGTACCGCAGTGGTATCCGGGCATGCAGGCCGGGTTACTCTTGACAGAACAGCTGGTATCGCTCCTGAGCACTTTTCATAACGAAATCGCGGCTGCGTCGCTCCAGACGCGCTACCTCCTGCAGAAAAACTGATTGAACTGCAGCAGCACTGTCCGGTTCATCTCGGTCAGTTGATAAATGATCTGATAGGGTACTTCCACACATTCACAGTCTTCTAGACACTCAATGGTAAACGTGGAGGGGGCTTCTGTCCGCAGTCCTTCTGATGAAAGAATCCCGTCTTCCATACTAAAACATTTCGTGATATCATTGCCCTGGGCATCGATATAATATCCGCGGACGATGCCAAGAATAATAATGTATAAGCTGGCCGATCTATCACCCTCATGCAGAGTACCGTAGTTCCTGCGTCGAACCTCACCAGCCGGGCATCCAGGTCAATCATGGCACGGGTGGAATCATCGAACTTCATCTGCAGTAATGTCTCAATGTATTGATAAATCATTCTTGCTACCTTCCTTAACCTATTCCTTTATAAAAGGGGGTTCTTCCATTGACATAGCAGGAAGAAATGCGATATAATATAGGTACAGGGAGCAGCAATCTCTCTGTGTCAAACATTCTTACCATCTGGTAACTAAGTGTTTGCCGAAAGCCGACGGCGCATCTGAGTCCTGCCAGACATTGACGATGCGCTGTTTTGTTTTATGCAGAATGTCACGGATACGCTTCGTTCATCTAACAGATGCATTCTGCCGATCAGCATACCATTCCTTACTTCATAAACAGCTTCTTCCAGCTTCCTGACCGGGATATCCAGGGATTGATTCTGTTCTTTAATATGAATATAATCGTTCTCCATCCAGCTTTTGTATCTGACAAACCGGTGCTTAGCCGCCAGCCCACCTATCTGAATGGTACAATCAATTTCGGCCTCATGGCTGATAATCTTTTCTATGATTTCGTTCATTCCTTCATTCCTTTCGTCTAAGTAAATTCTACCATTATTTGTCACTATAGTCAAGAACATTTGTTTGTGAATATAATTTTATTTGCTCCCCTCTCGCCAGGCTCTCGCGATGAAGCGCAGTTACTTCAGCAACCATCTTGCTTAACGCGAAGTGCACATCCCCAGGAGGAGTTTTATTTTATAGATTGGAATTTCCAATGAAATAAAAAAAGCCTTTTAATAAAGGCTTTTTTTACTGATCAGTTGTTTCCAGCAGAAATCACTGCCGGTATTTGATCTTATATGCATATGGCATCAGATTTTTCTTTAGTGTTCCGGCATCTTCATTTAATCCGAATGCTTCAATCACCTTCTCCAGCTGATACAGGGAACGGATCTCCAGAATTGTTTCAATGAAGAATTCCTGCCCGTATTTCTGGATTATTTTATTAGTGATCCCACTATAATATAAATTCTGAGCTTCCAGCTTATGCCCCTGATAGTAGAGAATAAAATTGCGCCGCATGAACATGGAGCAGTTCTTCCGCTTCTGCTGTTCAGTAATACTGTCATCCTTTACTGCCAGATATCCAAATAGGTGATCCTCCGACAATTTGGTTACCGGTACATCATGCTGCATCTTTTTATAGAACCAGACCGGATTTTCATAAATATATCTGAGTAATTCGATGGTCTGCCGCGACACCGGAGTTTTGTTTACTGTCCAGAAAAAGGTACTGATATCTGACCACTTCAGATCCAGCAGGTCACTCCAGTTGGATGCAACCCCTTCATAAAACAGAATATTCGCTGCATGAATCCACTCCCGGTTCGCCGTAATCGGTTCCAGAACCTGTTCCAGAACTTCATCCGTGACCAGCAGCATGTTCTTTGTCATATCAGCCGACAGCACGGTTCTGGACAAATGTTCGTCCTTGAAGATATTATATGGCACCAGATCCGGATAGCGAAGCACGGCAAACTCATATAGATGTGTCATCGCTGACAGCGTTACATTCATGGTGTTATACTTATCCAGCCTTAAATCATTAACCAGTAAATCATGCATTCTATCTGACGACAATTCAAAAAAATTCTCATTCTTTAAATATATCTTTTCTATAATGTTCTTTTGCTGCTGCTTATAAGAAATGTCACTTGACTGATAATAGTCATTGATAATCTCCCTTGTAGTAGCCATCGTATACCCCCACTCTTAGTGTTTTATTTACTCATCTTAAACGATTTTCGATCTTTTGTCAATATCTTTTATTTGCACACATTAATATTTTATTATCATAGTTCTTCTACTCCTTTATTGAGCAAATAAAACAATTGACAGGACAAATCTATTGTGTTAAACTATTTTTTATAAGTGCAAATAAAACTTTGTTCAGTGGCAGCTGAGCCTAACAGGACTTTCGACAACACCAGACCAGAAGGAGGACTCTAAACATTTCTATGAACACCAATAATAATCCAAACCACCACTTACATGTCCATGATCCAGAAAAAGCACGTTATGAACAGCACCGCCATTTTGCCGGTGAACTGTATCTGTCTGATTTTCAAACCGGCCAGCCCGATGGCGGGATCACCAGAAGAATCGTGCGCGCAGAGGCTTTTGATGAGATTTGCCGGATCAATGATCAGCTTCGTCAGTTAAGGAGGGATTTCCTATGACCAACCATCCGCTTTATATACGTAAATATCACTCTGCCCGACTGAAAGAATTCGGCTGGGAAGTCAATGATACCTTTGCCGAATCAAAAAAACAGAATGAGATCATCGGCCTTGCCGACAGCCAGATTCTCCGGACAATCCGGGATGTAACACAGCGGACTATTAATAAGGAAACACTGGAACAACGGATCCGGCTGCGGAATTTCTATGAACATAGACAGGCAAAAGTGCCCCGTCAAAGTCCATATGCCGCCATGATTGCCGCCCGGCTGCGCCGTTGTATGAACAAGCAGGGCGCGGTCTGGGACCGGCTGCGTCGTCAATACCTGCTGATTGGCTCCAATGGCGATGAAGCTAAACGGCTTCAGGACAAAATCAACCGGACCCTATTTCAGGAAGACTATGTGACTGTTGTCATGGATACGGCCAGCCATTACCGACATCTGTTTCAATATGGTTTTACCATCAACGGAAATACATACCGCCGCCTCTCCTGCTCCGCCGGTCAGGCACGGGTATCGACCGTAGTCTTTTGCCGGGAGGAGATTATTCCGGAAGTCAGCCGGCGGCTGAACAATGGCCGTAACCTGTCCAAAAAGTTCTCGCCCAGCAAATTCAATGCCTACTTCGGACTTGCCGGATCTGCTACTGCCATCGTCAGTGAACCAAATTTTATCGTAGTCAGGGATTACGAGAACACTACGTCTTTTATGGCAAACTATGTGATTGAAAATTCGTGGAAAACCGATGACACAGTGATCCAGAAAGAAATGAAAGATGTGCCCATGAACCGTACCGACGGCATGGGCCTGATTTCTCCCCGTCAGGCACGGCAGTGGGCAGATGAACTTGGGCTGGACTATCTGCCCTCTCAGTTTTGTATCCGGCAGAACTTCATTAAGGGCATGCTGTGTGTCTTCCCAATCCATGAATTTGCCAATGAATACGGTAAGCTGGATGCGCGGGGTCGTTGCATGGTCGATACTATTTACAGCGATGACAGCGGCAATCCCATCCAGGCCAATCTGTTTGATTACGATGTGATCCTCAGCGAGTCACAGTTCAAGTTATGGGACAGCTTTGACAGTCTCGATCAATATATCCAAAACTGCCGAAAAAACCGGCTGTACTGGGGCGTTTCCCTGACCACCCCAAAGGAAGCCAAGCATATGCTGAAGCTTAACTATCAGTTTATCCAGACGCTTAATCTCAATCAGGAAGATATTGTACATCTGGCCGAGCCATTCATCAGCTGGTTGTCCGGCGTATCGTACCAGGATCGCTATTATATGCTGCTCTTTCTGCTGGGCGTAAACAATGACGAGGAAAAGATCCGGCGTTTCCTGTCCGGCAGCGATGCCTACTGGATTAAGGCACTTCTGGCCAATGATTCGGTCAAACACGACAAATACATCCGTACCAAAATCCGTGAGCTGCTGAAACACAAGATCCGCAACGCCTGCAAAGGTGATATCTATGCAGACGGCAATTTTCAGGTCATTGTCTCAGATCCGTTCGGGTTTATGCAGCATGTCTGCGGCCTTCCGGTCACCGGCCTGCTGAAACCCGGCAAAGCCTATTCCAACTACTGGAACGAACGGAATATCACCCAGGTCGATGCAATGCGTTCGCCGCTTACCTATTTTTCAGAACATGTCATCCTGGACTTACAGAAAGATCAGGAGACCGAAAAATGGTACCGCTACTGCCGCCTGGGTATTATATTAGGATATCATGGCCATGAGACCTTCCGGTTTGCCGGCAGTGATTTTGATTACGACATCCTGGCTACCACCTCCAACCAGACTATGATAAACGGTGTCATCCGGGATGAACTTCCGGTCGTATACGAGGCACCCAGACCTCAAAAGATCCTGTTTGATGAAGAGGATTTATACCTTGCCGATACCTTCTCCTTCGGCTCCATCATCGGTTCCATTACCAACAAATCCAGCAATGGCTATGCCCTGCTGCCACTGCTGGAACAGACCTGCGGTTCCGACAGCGCCCAATACCGGCTGGTTCGCTCCCGGCTGCAGCAATGCTGTAAGGCACAGTCCGCTCAGATTGACAAAGCCAAGATCGGCCAGGAGGTAAAAGGAATCCCTAAAACCTGGATCACCAGAAATAAGCTGAAAACTGACAAACACGGCAACATCCGTGACCGTCATGAAAAACGAACCCGGCTATATAATGAAACACTGCTCGATACCTACCCTTATTTTTTCCGGTACGTTTATAAGGACACCGATAAAAAATACAAGAAACATCTCGACGAATATCATATGATCTGCCGCCAGAAGTTCCGGATGAATTTCACGGAACTGGAGGCGCTGACGGATAAAACTGAAGAACAGCAGGCACTGATCCAGCAATTTTACCGCTACTGCCCGGTTACTATCAGCAGCAGTTCGATGAATCTGCTCTGCCGCTATATCGAAGGAATCGATTTTCAGATATCAAAAAACACAAAAATTCAGACAAACAGCAATGTCTGGGAATTGTATAAATGTCCACTGTCCAATTACTCGGACTATTACGAAATCGTCAGACAGACCCTGAAGCAGTATCTGAAGGAATGCCGCCAGAGTGTTATCCTGCACAGCTTCGAAGACTCCGGCGATTCCGGTTTTGAAGAAGAGAAAATCGGCAGCTTTGAAACCGTCAGTGACAACCTGTGTGACCGGATGGCTGCCATTCATCCCAATCCAAACGTAATTCTGAACTGTCTGGTCGACTATTATTATCTGGAACAGCCGTCTGCCAACAAAGATCTGCTGTGGAAATCTTATGGGAAATATATCTATCGCAATCTGAGAAACAACGCTCCAACCGATCAGAAGATCCGCTTCCCCCTTCCGGCAGATGCTGACGATTATGACCTCACCTATCTCGGTTATCATTATAAATTACAGGAGGTATCCCTTTGACCGACTACAAATACCACGAACGCGACTATGCCGAAAAGCTATATCAGGATGGGCTTATATCTTCCTGTCATATCAAGACGGAACTGCGCCTGGTTGCAACCTATATGCGCAGAGTGCTAAATTACAAACCAAAGAAGCTAAAGGAAGAATTTTACCGCTGGTGTGAGGCACATATCGATCAATATAATCAGGTGCTTCATTATAAGATTATCAATACGGCCATCCGTGCCGCGGTTAAAAAGGGCTCTGCTCTGATCCAGCTCGATGCTGTCCCCGTCTTCCAGCCGGAACTGGATTATATTATGGAAGCCCCCTTACTTCCTGCCGATCCGGCCATCCCGGAGCTGGATTATCACTGCCGGAAACTGATGTTTACCCTGTTGTGCCAGCTGAAAATCAATAAAGCCATCTCCGAATTCAGACATACCGATGAAGACTATGTCTATCAGAGCATCTTTTTCCGCGGCAGTCAGCGCAAGTACCTGGAGCTGAAGAAAATGGCCGCTCTGCCTGCATCAGTCCGAATGCATGAGGATATCATCCATCATTTATACTGCAGCGGACTCATTACTCCACTGCACAGCGGAATGATCCGCCTTGATTTTATGAACGATCTCTACCAGATACATACCGAAGGCCTGGCACCAGTACTTACAATTACCGAATTTGAAATCTGCGGCCGTTATTTTGACTTATATAATAGGAAGCAACAAATTTTTTCCTGCTGCGGATGCGGCAAGCTGTTCCATACCCGGACGAATAACTCCAACCAGAAATACTGTAAGACCTGCAGTGAAAGCAATCCTTACTACACACCACTCATTACCAAAGCCATCTGTTGCTGCGACTGCAGCAAAGAGATCACAGTCAGCAGTAAAGATAACCAGACAAGCCGCTGTGAATCCTGCTACTCCGTCTATCGCAAACAGTACAAAGCAAGGAAGGAAAAGGAACGCAGAGAACGAAAAAGAAAGGCTGTGGACACTGCATCTTCTCTGCACAGCGCCTGAAAAAAGCCTGTAGACCCTTGATTTTACTGGATTTTCTGATTTTCTTATTTTTCTCTAACTTATGAATAAGAGTAAATAAAATTATTCTATTCCCCTGCGGATCCTGGTTGCAAGAGCTTCCTCTTGCTGCCGGGATTCATCTGTCTTCTATTATGAATCAAATTTATCAGGAGGTGAACCTATGGCTACTATTTTAAACGATATCGGACTTTACAAAAAACAGCTGCTTGCTCTGTTTCTGGATTCTGCCGATATCCGTGAATGTCTGCTTGACGGACAGAATGGATCTGCTGACACACTGATCAACCAGCAAGTCTATCCATATCTGTATGTTGATAATTCCAGGATGGACCCACTTACCTATCTGGATGTCGAAGTAGATATTCCCAAACTGCCCAGCCGGACCATCAAGGATATCAAGATTACCATATGGGCTTACTGTCATAAGGATATCATGGAGTATACCAAAGACGGCTACTGCGGTACCCGTTCCGATATTCTGGCAGATATGGCAGATCGGCAGATTGCCGGTTCCGGTATTTCCGGTATCGGAACATTGAATCTGACTTCTGCTGCCCACATCATGCCCGCCAGCAACTTCTATGGTTTGGAACTGATTTATACCACTTCAGACTTTAAAGTGAAAGGGTAGGTGCTGCGGATGAATGCTTATACAGCCTATGATTATTTATGCAGCGAACCCTTTCACATTGAGGGCATGGGACATATCAAATGTCCGACACTGCGGGATATCCGGCATGTTCATTATCAGGTATTTACCTTATATATGAATATCATATCGGTCCCGCTGGAAACGTATCTGGAGACAAGCGGATTTCTCCCCGAATATCAGAGCCTGCCGGAGCATGAGCGGGCCGAGTATACCCTGTTCAATCTGCTGGTGTGCAGTACCCCCCAGCTGCTGTCTGAGCTCATCCGATTTTTTGTATCCGATTCTGTTTCCTTTGATGCCGACAACTGTTCCTTCCTGATTTATACGGAACAAAACGGAGACAAGACGCAGACCGGAACCATTCATAATGATAACTTCGAAGCATTCCGCCTGGAGATCCAGCGCCTTCTTGGCGTCAAAAAGGCTGACGAACAAGAGCCGGTCTTCAAGAACGATTACGCTAAAAAGCTTTATGAAATGTTCCAAAAAAATGAAAAGGTAAAAAAGACTGAAACCGATGATAATTACAGTCTGGACAATATGATCCGGAAATTCTGTACCCACAACAAGACCGGAATCAATCTTTTGAATGTATGGGACCTGACCTACTATCAGTTCCTGATAATGTTCCAGGAATATACCAACGCCCGGCAGTATGACTATTACGACAATATGGCTGCCAACACCTTTTCATTTAAAAAAACTTCGGATTATAAACCACTGGATTATATGAAGAAGATTATATAGATTACCATCAAACTAACCACGAGAAGCGTGGTTCTTATTTCAAGGAGGAAATTATTATGGATCTTAACATGGCAAACAGACAGTGTTGTAAATTGGATATTCGTGAGTATGGCTCAAACCAGCCATGGATGTACGCAGATTTTTGTAATACCACTACCGCAGGCTTTTCCAGCGACCCGGTTTATGCAATGAAAATGGGCTCAAAAGCCATTAAATTTGATAATCCGCTGGATGCAACCATGGCTCTGACCTTCCAGGTACACCCATTCCGCATCTATGCCCTGCTCAGCGACGGCGAGATCGAGACATCTGCTGTTGTTCCGGTAAAAGAAGAAGTTGAGGCAACTGCTGCCGGTACTTTATCATTAACAGATACACCAATCGCAGGTACCGTATATGTATATGCAGAAGGCGAATTCGGCGGTGAAGCAATTGCCGGAACCGAAAGCGGTCAGACCTTTAACGCAGCCAGCTCCTTAGATATCGAAGTTGGCACTACTTATACCATTGCATATCTGGTAAACAAAACTTCCGGCGTGAAGAAAGTTAGCTTCAACAACAAGAAGCTGCCGAAAGACTTCCGCATTACCCAGGAAACCCTCGACAAAGACGAGCACGGCAACCTGGTTCCGATGAAACTGACTGCATTCAAGGCTTCTCCTCAGAGAAACATGGAATGGTCATTCTCTTCTGACGGCGATCCGGCCGAACTGACAATTACCTTTGATGTCCTCGAAGACAGAGAAGGAAATATTATGGAGATTGCTGAAATCTCTGAATAATGAAACTGTGCCAAAGACTATAATGAGTGATGGATAATGAGGATGGGGATATAGCAGACTTGTAATCCGATACAAGCTGCTGTATCCCTGTTTTTTTACGCCCAGAAACGCGCTTTATCCAGCGAAACGAGGTGGAACCTATAGAAGCAAAGAAATTCGATAAAGAATACAGCACCCAATACCCGACCGAGATGATCTATCTGAAAGAATGCGGCATTCCTTATACCTTTGTGAAAAAGGAAGACGGGGTTACCGTGTGGAAATACCGAAAGAGCTACAAGCTGTTTGACACACTGAAAAATTTTTATAAAAACAATTAACTGATTTCATTTAAGGAGGAATCGCTATGATTAGAAAATATTTTAAAATGAAATGGAAAATGATCGAGATGAAGCTGGTGTGCTTCTCTTATATTTCGAAGTTTTTGAAGGATAAGGAAGAGATTGTCGATACGGTGTTAAGGCTGGTGCAGTGTCTGGCGGATGTGCCGGGGGAGGAGTTGCAGGAGAAGTTTTTGGCGGAGTTGGCAGAACTTACGTTTCAACAGGTTGGGAATAAAGAAGCATGACATCTCCTCAAAAAATCTCTCTAGAACAGGAGGTTCTATATGAGTAAAACAGATTATAAGGCTTTGCTGGAATTGATAATTGATAAGAGTTCTCTTACAAAAATTCAGAAACAGCTGGCGAAAGAAAATTTTAAAATCAATGCGGAAGTAAATATAACTGGTGCAACTCAAATTGACGAGTTAACCAATAATCTATCCAGATTGGGACAGGTAGCAGCAGATGTTTCCCAAACATTAAATAAAATTAGTGCTGGTGCTAAATCAATTCAGGAATTGAATAATGTCCTTGCAAATGCAAATCAATCAGCAACTTTCAACCGTTCCAATCTTAATCCTATAACGACAGATATTATCAACCATACAAATGCATTGGCACATCTGAACACCGAGATGAAGCAATCCGCTAAAGCTTCAAATACTTATACTTCAGCAGCTTCATCTGATATGAAAAATTTCACCAACAGCTTGACCAACTCATTGTCATCATTCGCCAGCACGTCTACCATTTATTCAGGATTAGATATTTTTCGAAATTTACGTACACAAAACTTAGCTCGAATCTGAAATAAGAAACATTAAAACATTAGTTTTTAATTGGGCACGCACATAAAAGGAACTGATAAAATGGTTCATAGTACAATTATGTGCAGACGGAGTTTTTAAATAAACGTCATGAGGAGTAATTGCTGGAACACTCTAGAAACCATCTGGCTACAACGCAATCAGTAATGATAAACGTGATATGCAGCGAAAGCAGAAAAAACAGTTGGTTCGGCATATGGTGCAATACAAGCGTACATCAATACGTCCTAAGTGTCATAATAGTGAGCAATCAGCAGCACACATTCCAACGGTTTACGAAACCAATATCCCCCTAAGAAGGAGTAACCGGTTTAATTGGAATGGATGTTCAACGACTACCGATCCTCAGAGTATCCCCTGCCTGATTGGGTATGCTTTTAAGGTATAGTGATTATTGGAGTTTTCTGGCTCTCTGATAATCCCCGCTAGAAAAAACCAGGCGGCTTGTTTGCTGCGTTTAGTCGTTTGTTAAAAAAAACAGCAAAATGCTTTGTAGAATTAGTTGCATTTCTACAAAGCATAATTATTCAAATCCGCCATTGGCGGTCGCGATATGAATCGAATTGCAGTAAAAATATGTAGCTACTTCTTCTTCCACGTAATATATTTTTAACTTATTTAGATTAACAACTAATAACAAAATATGCAATTATCAAAAATTAATGATTTTCAAACATTCTCGAATGCCTCAAGCCAGTTTGATGGTACTACAGTTGCAATAGATCGGTTACGCAATTCATTTAACAACCTATCTGCAAAAGAAGCAGCTGTAATAATGGGAATGAAAAATCTAGAAAAAGCAGACAAGTTAGCCCGACTCGCTTCATTGGGATTCAATAACGACCAGTCAGAATATGCCATACACATGGCTGACACAGCAATAGTAACAGGCGAATACAAAGCCATCCTGGATCCAGCCACCAAATCCCAAAAGGACTTCTTTGCCTCCCTATCCAGCGGCACCAAAACCATGATCGGCCTGTCCGCAGCCCTGACAGTCTTTTCTCTAGGTTTTAGCATTTATGAGAACTATAAAAAAAAACAGGAAGAGCAGGCTCAAGTTACCAGAGACCTCGCTAACGCAGCTAATGAAGAATCACAAAACCTGTCCCAACTATTAAACAGCTATAACAGTTTGAGTGCCGCGGTAGCTAATAACCAGGCCTCTAAAGCCGATTTAGTTTCCACTCAGAATCAACTGCTGTCTGCTCTTGGTATTGAAGAATCACAAATTGGATCACTGATCGAGGAATATGGAGATCTTAATACAGCAATTAATTCGGTGTCTCTTGAATCACTAAAAGAAAATGAACATGATCTAAGAGCTGGTGTCAATACTGCCAAAAATGACCTGCTGCAAGTAGGAAAGACAGGAGCATTTGATTCCGGTATTTACGTAGGTATTTCTACCGGGCAGATTGTAAAAAAAATAGAGAGTTTAAATGTTGATGGAATAGAATTAAAACGGCAGGAAATAACAGATGATTATGGTACGTCCGCAGATTTTCAAAGTATTTCATTAACTACCACGTATGATACAAATACTGTAGATGGCATTATCAGTAAATATGAGGCATTAAAAAAACTTCGTCAGAAATTAAGCGACGAATACAAACTTGAAGGTCAAAGTGCTTATGATGGTTATGCCAATAGTAATTTTCTTAAACAACTTACTCAAGAAATCAACGGACTCGAAACAGCTTGTAATAATTATCAGTCTTCCATCAAAAATCTGAATGCCAACCAAGCTAAATCGATCATCCTGACAGAATTACAAGGTAGTGAACTGCCTAAAACTAAAGCGGAATTTGAAGCGCTTAGAGAATCATTAATAGATGCAGCTAAGGATGATAGTGGTAGTTTTATCGGCTCTCAGGAAGATATTAAAAATGCCATTATAAATTCCCTTGCCGCAATGCCTGAGTTCCGTCAATACTATGACGATTTGAGGAATACGACAGAAGCCTTTGACTTATCAAATTTAGCTAAGTATTCACAACAATTTTCGGAATACTATCAATCTATGGAAAAGGCTGCCGAACGCTTTAGTGGTGTGAGCCTATTGGAAGCTGCAAAAGGTTATGGCAATTCTGACCAACAATATTCTGATGAATATCAGAAACTGGAAGCTTTCGTGAAAGAAAACAATATAAACTCAAAAGCCTCCATAGATTTCTGGAATCAATGTCTTAATGAATCAAAAAGTGCAGAAGAAGCCATGAAACGCTATACTGACCAGAAGAAGTTGAATCTTGCTTTCTCTGATGAGGCCGCAAACTCGATCAACACCTTTGCTCATGCAGTAAACATCTCTGCTGCAGCCATGGAGGAACAAGCCGCATCCGGCTATATCACATCAGAAAGTTGGAATGCTTTAAAAGAATCACTTCCAGGTGTTGAATCTGCCTTGGAACACACGGCTTCTGGCCTCACCCTGAACATAGATAAACTTCGTGAATTAAATTCTGAACAAGCCAATACCAATGCTCAGAAACTTGCTGATGATTATCACACCCTGTCAAAATATTATACCCAGGAATCTGCAAGACTCAGTGGTTATCAATCATTACTTGAAACGAACAACCACTTAACACAAGAGCAACGAACTAATCTGGAGCAACTTGTAAATAGCCAGCAGGCCACTTTAGATGTGACTGCTGGACAAATGTTAAATCTGGAATTTCTCGGTAGTGAATTAGACAGTGTGACCTCAAAATATAATGTCTTTAAAGCAGCAATGAATTCTACTGATTCTGGTGTGAATTTTGAATATATGGCTTCTATGAAAAATCAGATTGATGAAATGCATGAGAAGGGTCAATATGGTAAAGATCAATATCGTGCCTTTGTCGACCTCTTTTCTGCCGAGGACATGAGTAACGCATCCAATAGTGAAATTTTAAAAGCTTATGACAGCTCATATCAAAAATATAACGATTTTATTGTAAGCGAGAATGCACAGAAAAATCTGCTGAATGCACTTAGCGAAAGCGGATATGCAACTATTTCAGAATCCGAAGATGGTACTTTAGTTCAGTTACATGACATTGAAGCTGCTGCTGATGCAATTGGAGTTAAGGTTGATATTGTAAAAATGGCACTGGATAGCCTGAAAGATTATGGAGCTACAATTGAAATCGAGTCTTCATTTGATGGTGTCGATGAGCCAGAACAGGCATTAGAAAAGCTATACCAAAAACTTGAAGCATATCAGCAAGAACGGGATTCGCTTGCTTTTGGTTTCTCGCCGGAGTTAGATACAATGATCCAGGAAATTCAAGCAGAAATAGCCGAGTTAGAAATCCTGCTTAATCCTGGCGTAGATACTGCCACTGCAACTGCGCAGATTCTGGCTATACAAGCTGAAATTGACAATCTGGATCCCAATACCGGTATGGCTAGTATCGCTCGGATCGATGAATTAATAATGGAGCAGCAGGCTCTGGCTAATGAATACAACCTGGATCTAAATTCTATTTTAAAAACCGACAATACACAAACTACACAAGCTCTTGAAGAGTCCACGCAACAAGTCACTGACTTTGATGAACTGATTTCACAGCCACGTACTATTTTTTTGGATGTTGATGATAACGGAGCACTGGATACATATAAAACCCAGCTTTCTGACTTTACTACTAAAAAATATACCGTCAATATCGGTCTTTCTGGCTTATCAGACTTCTCTGATTCTACTGACAAAGGCTCTACCGGATATACTCTCCCTGTTTTAGGAAAAGGCAGCCAGTGGCAAGGCTCCGCCCACGCCCAAGGCTCCTGGAACGTCGGCCACTCTGGCAGATCCTTAGTTGGCGAACTTGGCCGCGAGCTGGTCGTGCGCGGTTCCCGCTATTTCACCGTAGGCGACAACGGCGCCGAATTTGTTCCGCTCAAATCCAATGACATCATCTTCAACCACCGCCAGACCGATGCCCTGCTAAACTATGGCAAGATCAATTCCCGCGGCAAAGCATACGCGTCCGGTTCCGCAGATGATCTCAGTATCGACTGGTTTGAACACTCCATCAAACTGGAAAGCGACCGCTCCTCTTCCCTCAAAAAGAATGCCTCATCTTCCGCTATCTCCTATCTTGGCCTCACTGCTGCTGAACTGGAGAAAGCCAAATCCATCATCGAAAGCGCCGATGGTATTCTCGAAGCAGACATGCGGCAGTTGCAGGAAATGGCCAAAGCCGCAGGCATCTCCCTTTCCGAACTATTCCAGATCATTGAGAATGGCGGTTACAACGAATCCCGCCGCAGCTACCTGGCTCAGATAATAGAAAGCGATAAACGCCAGCTTGTCAATTATGAAGCAGCCATCGAGCAATACCAGGCTGACTATGAATCCGTTGTCAGTGAATTAACTCCTGAAATTAGAAAGAAAATCGAAGAAGGTTCCCTGTCGGTAGATACCCTCTCTGAGGATGAGAAAGAGAAAGCCGAGAAGGCCATCGATGCCTTCAATAAGGTACAGAATCATAAATCCGATAAACGGGATCTGGAACTGGAACAACTGGAGCATATCAAGGAATTTTACGATAATGAGATTGATTATCTCGATCAGCAGGCCGAACGGATCCAGAATTCCTCTTCCCTGATCAAGGCTCAGATTGATTATCTGAAAGAGTCCGGTCAGATTGTCACCGCCGCTTCCTATCAGCAGCTGATCGAAAACAACAAACGAGAAGTAGCGATCATCGAGAAAAAGATTGCGCTCAAAAAAGCGGAACTAGCCGAACTCATGAGCCGTGATGATTTTGACGAGAATTCGCAAGATTACCTCACCCTTGAAAATGACCTTGCTAATCTGGAACTTGCCAGTCAACAGCTGCTGCTGGCTGATGAACAGTTAAAAAATGATCTGCTCAACCTCCCCATAGAAAACATCGACACCATTCTTTCTATGTACGACAGTGTCATCGATGCCATCAAACGCTGGGGTGCCCAGATGGAAGCCTCCGGCCGCAAGGTTGACCGCAACTACTACCAGATGCTGATCAACAACGGTATGGAAATCATCGACCAGTACCGTGAACAGGCTGACTTAGTTCGGGAAGTCATGAGTGAATATGAAGTGGGCAGCGATAATTGGAATACGCTTTACACCAAACTCCAGAACATCAACTCCGCCATGTCCTCAATGGTTGAAAACCTGTACAAATGGAATGAAGCACTGCTCCAGATTCCAATGGATACGGTCAATGAATTTTCCGACAAGCTGCAAAAAGCAGTCAGTGCCATGACCTCCGTACAGAGCGATTATAATACCGTAATCTCCGCGGTTACCGGTGCCCTGCAGGAACAGATCGACCTGCTGAATGAGGAACGGGATGCCCATAAAGATAATTATGATACCCAGATCGATGTCTTGCAAGAACGGCTGGAATTGCTGCAGAAGCAAAACGAAGCACTGCGTGTCCAGTCTGCATACGAACAGGCTTTATACGACCTGCAGAATGCCAATACCCAGAAGACCGAACGGATCATCCGTGACGGTGAAATCGTCTACGAGACCAATGCCGACAATATCCGCAATGCCGAAGAATCGCTGCAGGATGCCCTGTCTAATCTCACCCAATACGAACTGGAGAAAGAAATCGAAGGACTCCAGGACGAGCTGGAAGCGATCAATGACCGCTACGATGAACAGATTGAATCACTCGAAACGATCTCTGAGAAATGGTCCGAGATCACCGATAAAATAAACACCGCAAAAGACGAGGCGCTCGCTTCTGAAATCCTCGGATCAGGATGGAAGGATGCTGTCCTTAGCGGAAACGATGAAGCATTATTCTCCATGTTCTCCGGCATGTACCAGACCTTGTCCGATCAGATTGACCAGTATGAGGAACAGATCAGCTCTACCGAGAACATCCATGCACTGCTGGAAGATTATATTACTGCTTACAAAGAAGGAACCATTACCTACGAGCAGGCCGCACAGGGAATCAATGAGCTGCTGTCCCAGCTGAACCAGCAGATGTCCTCGATGGATAATCTGGACAATGTACTGGAATACCTGGCTCAGACCACCGGATCTGAGGCCAATGCAGAAAGTGTCCTTTCATCCATTCAGGATGCTCTGCACAAAACTGGTGAGGAACTGATTGCATCGCTGGAACAGTACAATAAAAACGCTGACCTGATTTCGGGATACACAACCAGCTGGGAACAACTGACTGAAGATGTCAGCGACATTAAGGATATTCTGGAAGATGTCCGGGATAATCTGGAAGATGCGCTGGATCAAATCGTGGATATCGTGAATGATCGGAATCGTGATGATGATGATGATGACGATGACGATCCGGATGTAAGCTATGATTACAGCTCCGGAAAAAGCCCTGTTATTACGGTAGGAACATCGCCCTCTGAATCCGGTCCGGGAGTCCCCGAATATGCCTCCGGCATAGAAAACGGCCTCGTAGGCTCCGCCCACGACTCCCGCCGCGAGCAACTTCTCCGCCTCTTCTCCTCCCAGAAAATCGCCGACCGGGCTCACGCCGTACCAATCATCGCCCACGAAGGCGAAGCTGTCCTGAACCGTGAACAGCAAAGTGCCCTGCTCGACAATCTGGCCTCGGCATGGAACTACACCCCATCCTATGACGTTCCATCTTATACCGCCCTCTCCGCAGATACCGGCAGACCGGCTGCATCGGCATTCACCTTCGGGGATATCCGTATTGAACGCTGCGACAATCCGGATCAGCTGGCAGAAGGTATTCTGAAAGGTGGACTGACTTCAGCCATACGTCAGCAGCTGGGTAGATACAATTAACGATTCCGGGCGGCAGCTCCAAAACTGCCGCCCCAAAGCGAGGTGATTACCATAGACTTTATAAAAGTATATCAAAAAATATCGGACGATATTTCTTTACTTATTGATAATAAACTAAAAAATATTAAAAGAGATCGAACCTTCAAAGCTAAAGTAATAGAAAAAATATCAGAAGATAAATATAAAATTTTGTACCAGAACGTTCATCATACCATTCGCTGTAATACTGAACTGCTTGTGGGTGATCTCGTCTATGTCTGTGCTCCTGAAAATAACTGGTCCGAATTATTTGTTAGTGCTACAATAACAAATCGAAAGAATTATTGACATTAGTTTACCCAGTCTGAAGTATTTATCTGTCAGTATCCAGCACCAACCCGTCAAACATATTTGGGGGCACCAGCCATATATACCTGCTATATGTGGAAACAAACAAAATAAGAGAGCTGCACCAACAGAAACATTTTAAATCAGGAGGTATCTATGCAAACTATCATCCATAATATAGTGCCCTTTGACTCATCCACAGGCACTACCTTAAGCTTCATCTGGAATGGCAACCAGATTTACAGGGTGCGCTGCCTCATCAGGGAAAATGAGAGTGGTAAACTTGTATACGACCAGACCATCGATACCATGAAGCCAAGCTTCCCAATCCCGGCCAATTCTGGACTGGTGAACGGAACCTATTATGTATGTTACATAACCGTCTTTGATATCAATGGCACCGAATCTGCCATTCAGGATTCCGGAAAATCATTTTACTGCTTTTCCATGCCTTCATTTGAGTTGTCCATTGTGGAAAATCAGATCATCCGGGCATCATCATTTGAAACACTATTAACTTATTCCCAAAAAGAAGGCGAGGCTTTAAATTCCTACTCCATTACGCTGTATTCCTACCAGAAGACTGCACTCCAGTCATCCGGGACAGTTTACGATAAAGACCACGATACAGCCTTCCCCAGCCCTTATCTCATCTCCGCGCTGGAGAATGCCAACCAGTACTATATCCATGCCGTTGGCCAAACCGTTCATGGCATGACCATAGAAACCGACTATATCCTGTTCACCGTTGCCTATACACAGGCGCAGGTGTTCAGTACACTGGAGGTCAACAACCTGGCCGATATCGGGGCGATTGAAATACGTTCAAACATTATCTCCACAAACGGAACTCCGGATCACGATGTTATCTACATTGACGGAGAAAAAGCCGATCTGAGGGATAACACCGTAACCTTTGATACGGGTTTCGAAGTTGAGGGAGATTTCAGCAAGGTAATCCGCTTATCGCATCCGAACCTGAACCAACCGTTTCTTACCTTATCCGACAGCACCCGCCACACCACGATTGTCTGCTCCTACCGGGAAGGTGAATTCCATAACAGTAATGGCAAGAAAGCCGTTATCGAGCTGAAAGCCAGTTCCTGGTCGGGAATCGATTACGTGCTGTACAGCAATTATTTCGATATTCCGGGTGAATCAGACAGCATCTGTTACTGCATTTCCAGAATCGGCAACTTTTTTGACACCAAAGTAGTGTCAGTATAAACTTAAGAAAGGAAGTGACCTATGTTTTGCGGATGTACATTTGCCTCATCCGGTGACACGTTCGTCTCACACGCGGCTGACAGTTATGCCATATCAAGTATGGTAATACAAAATGCCGTTTTTGATGAGATTTACGTCACCATAGATGTGATTAATACCGACACCTTTGATGGTTCCATCCCGGACGGCTGGACGTTCAACACCCGGCTCCATGCGCTGTTCCAGAATGATTTGTACGGCGGCAATGTCAGCTTTACGGAAGATATCGTCGATCTTCTCCGGATCAAAAAGCGTACTTCAAAGGACAGCAGATTCCAGACCATATTTGAAAAGCAGATCAAGAATAATGAGGATTTTGCTATTGAATTTATCGACTACCTCGAACCCGCTGGAACCATTGAATATGCTTATGTTCCAGTTCTCTCCGGCGGTGAAAATAAATATATCATAAGTACAGTCGAGTCCAGCTTTGACAGCTGCTTTCTGGTCGAAAAGGGGAAATCCTATCCAATTGTCCTGGACAGCAGCTATTCGGAAACCATCAATTACGAAACTGGGCAGGTCAGGCCGCTCGGCCGAAAGTACCCGATTACCATTGTCAACGGTGATACCGGATACCGCTCCGGAGAAATTGAGGGCACATTCATTGAATACACCAACGAAAATGCCGATGTCCGTGGCTCCTTCGATTACCGGCATCTGGTATATGATTTCCTGACCAACTCCCGCCCAAAAATCCTCAAGGATCTGGATGGCAACCTGCTGATGATCCATGTCAGCAGCAACCTTTCCGAGTCCTCCCGATCTTACTGCTATCGTGGCAGTGACGGATTCTACTATGTAAAATCCAAGTTCAGCTTTGTGGAGAGCGGCGACGCTTATCAGGTGAGCGATCTGTATGACAATGATTTTATTGATATTGATTTGGACAGGCAGGTGATATAATGCCCCACAATATAACACAGGAAGATTTAAACCTGCTTCGCCAGTCCACCCAGCAGATATTCCTGAAAGTGGAATTGCTGAATAAACAGTTTAAAACTCTGGATTCGCTGGAAGGAGTGATCCAGAGTGACCAGTTTAACTGCACCAACGATTCCAGCCAGCGCCGTTCCTACATCTGTGATCTTATAATAACCGATTCCAGCTTCACCATCGGGTACGATAAAAAGATCTGGTTGGATAAGCGGCTGCGTGTCTATTATGGGATCAAATCCCTTCGTACCGGAGAAATTGTCTGGTACCGCATTGGTACCTTTTTGTACACCGATATGTCTTATAAGGTTTCCGGCACAGAGCGGACACTCTCCCTGACTTGTGCTGATTTGATGGCGGAATACGACGGTACCTTAAACGGGCAGGTCGGCGGCTATGGTTCTGCCAATGCCGAATCCTCCAATACTGCCCAGGGATTGACCCTCCCCGCTGGACAGGATATCCGCACCTCCATTATAGCACTGCTGAAAGAAGCCGGCATCGAATCCTACACGGTCGAAAATATTAATAAAGAAGTACCTTATGATCTGGAATTCCAGACGGGGGTTACCTATTGCGAAATCTGGACTTCGCTCTGTGAGCTTTACGATACCTGGGAGTTTTTCTTTGATACGGACGGAACCTTCATCTGGCGGGAAATCCCCAACTGTGCGGATACTCCTGTCACGCTGGACGATACCGTTATGCAGCACCTGGTCATTGATGAATCCGCCAGTGCTTCTTTCAGCAACATTAACAATGTGACAGAAGTATGGGGCAAGGTTCTTGAACTGGAGAATGAAGACCGGTATGCCGACACTTCTACTTATTCAGGCAATACCTACCGCGTTTCCTTCGACTACTATAATTCGTGGGACGATGTCGATAATCTGACCCAGTTCGGCATCAAAATCTGTGCCGACAATCTGGCCAGTCCATTATTCTCCGTTAACGGTTATGCCGCTATTCACATCTATGATGGAAACGGCAATCCACTTGCAGCCGGTTCACTGAAGGCCAATACCGCTTATGTATTCCGCTATCGGCGCCTGACGGTCGATGAAAATGGAATCTCTGCGGCATTATATTTGCTGAGCCAGTACCAGTGCTACGGAAAATATGTGGAAAATTCAGAAGATTGTCCCTATTCCGTCAAAAACCTGGGGTATGAAATCATGCAGGCTCTGGATTACAATGGTTTGAGCGATGATGCCGCCTGTTACAATCAGGCCGAATACCTGACCTACGCATCCACTGCAATGATGGATACCGTGACCCTGACTACCCTGGTTATCCCATGGCTGGAGGTCAATACCAAGATCTCCTACACCCCTCATTATAATCACGAAACCAGCCAATACATCGTGAAGAATTTCAGCTGGTCAGCCGGAACCGGAACGATGACACTGACTCTCTATAAATTCTTAGAGAGTTTTTCATTTGTCTATAACAGACGAAAAAATAATTAGCGAGGTGAACCTATATGGCTTATGAACAATATGAAGATACACCCTTAAGCAGCTTCCCTGCTGCCGAGGACAACTGGGCAAGAATGAGTAACCTGTCCGTTGGTCTCCTGTCCGTCGCCAAACAATACAGCGACCTTTACAACAACGGCAATATCGATTCCGCCAACGCCCTGCTGGAACGGTACCCTGATCTGAAACTGGCCTTGTTCACACCAGATCGGTGGAACCAGATACGAGATGCGATCATCGCTCTCGAGCGCTTCTTCCTGGAAGACGTCGAGTCGATGATCACAGAAGTGGCTCAGAATGCCGTCGGCATCAATGATGCGGCTGAGGGCAGCGATGCCAGCACAAATGCTTATTCCGCTGCAAAAGTAAATGCGTTAATCAGTGAAGTCCGGCCGATTACTTTAACAGTCTCAGGCTGGAGTTCTACTGCCCCTTATACACAGCGGATTAACCTGGCAGATATCAGGTGTGGACACAGTCCGCTGGCCTTTATTGATGACGCCCAGACCAAAGCAGTGCGAAAAATACAGTTAACGCAGCTAAATAAACATGTCGACCGGTTCCATACCTATGATGGTTATCTTTTATTTGAATGTGACAGTAGCATTCCAACCATCAATATTAATCTGGTTGTTAAGGGGACTTGACAGAAAGGAGCAGTATGATCAGATTATTGCGCTATCCTATCTTAATCTTTATATACGGAACCTTCTATACGTTATGTGAAATCCTCTGGAAAGGTGGATTTGACCAACTCCATGGGAGTATGTTTATTCTGGCAGCTATGGGAGGTATCATTGTCGGCTTGCTAAATGACCGTTATTCCTATGATATGGATTTACTGTATCAATGCCTGATTGGCGGATTTCTCGTTACGCTCGGTGAAGGTCTGGTCGGACACATCTTTAACTCTGATTATTCTATATGGGATTACCGCACGCTCCCATTATCATTCTGGGATAATCAGGTCAATCTGTTTTTTACACTTATCTGGTCATTTGTGATGTGTCCAATCGCCATACTGATCGACGACATATATGATTATTATATTTTAAAATCTAATGAAAGACCTTACTACAAGCTTTGTGGTAGAGTCTTATTCATTTTTCCGGAACGGAAAAAATACTGGCTGGATCATAGATAATAGAAATTATCTGGATATGATCGGCATGCTTCTGACCAGTACAATTACACCTTTTAAAGCAATGCTGATAAAAGGTAAATATAAGCGTTATAAGAATATGTAAACTTTGATCCGCCTTATAAAACAAATTATGGCGGGTTAAAAATTAAATATGAAACTAAGAATAATACGGGTTTTACGTTTCGCAAACGCCTAAAATTTATAAAGGAGAAATCAATTATGGCAAAAGGAATTATTATATCCGGCGGCAACGGTGGTGACACATCGGATGACTGTACTGCTACTAATAATCAAGTATTAGAAGGATACACCGCTATTACCAAAGGCAGTGATGATGAAGCTGTTGCGGGTACTATGAAAAACTTGTCCAATCGGGCAACAATTACACATACATCTTCAAATGGCACTAAAGTAATACTTGGAGATGCTGCATTTCTTGCAACTAACAGCGATGGTGCTGTAAGATCTTCAGTTAGATATAATGGCGGTGAAGGCTATATTACCAACAATACCCTGATTGCAATAGATGCGAGTGTAATGGCTACTGCTGGAGGCCTAACTTCTGCAAAGCTTATGTCTGGTCAATCATCATTCGGCTTATCTGGTACAGCTACCAGTGATGCGACAGCTTCCGCGGCACAAATACTTTCTGGTTACACAGCCTATAAAAATGGTAGTAAGATAACGGGAACAATGGCTAACTATGGTGCAGTGTCGCAATCCTTGGCAATTAATGGGACATATACGATCCCAGCAGGGTATCACAACGGTTCGGGTAAGGTGACACAGAGTATTTCAACCCTGGGGGCACAGACGATTACACCAAATACAGCTACTCAGACTGTGAGTTCGTCGGGGAAATACCTCACAGGCAATATTACGGTTAATCCGATACCAAGCAACTACCTAAATGTAAGTAACAATGCAACGGTTTTTAATTCAGGCTCCTATGGCATGGTGGCAGACTTAGGAGCTTATCATACGTATGCCGCAAGTACCACTAGTGTTCCGACATACCAAGGAGAGACAGTTGTTGTATCTAATGGACTGATGCAGGTTGTAATCAAAACCGGAACCCCCTCTGGCAGCCAAATACTCGTTGATAGGAATGCTGTAGTTTTTAGAAGGTGTATTGATCTTAGCCTTTGGAGTAAAGTGCAAATAACATACTACTACGCAAGTTCACTTGTAAGCAGTCAGTTATATTTAGCTTCACCGTATTATGCCTTCACTTTAGCGGCCATCTCTAGTGGATCTGCATTAGCAGGGAGTGCCGCTCTACCAGTTGCTACTACAAGTACTACTGCTACATTTAATATAACCAAACTTTCTACGGCTACAGGTTCTCAATGTTGGGGATTTCGTTTTAATAACACTAATGTGATGCGGATAGTATATGTATCTAACATCACATTGATTAAATAAGGAGGAGCGATCTAAAATGAAAACTTTGGTAATCTACGATAACACGGGTCGTATATACGCAATGTATTACGGCGAGGAGGCAACCCCGCAAGGAATCCCTTGCATCTATGTGGATATTCCGGAAGGGGCACAATTAGAGAGAATTGATGTTACTGACCCAGAAAACCCACAGCCAGTATTTGCTTACTTACCCGAAACCGGTATTGATAAATTAGAGAAGCAGGTAGATGCATTAACGGATGAAGTAACCACCACACAGCTGGCAGTGGTTGAAATGTATGAAATGATGATGGGAGGAGAATAAGGCAATGGCTAAAATCTACGCTGAGTTGATCAGAAAAGGTCTGAAGGAACTTAAAGATGTACCCAAATCACTACAGGAGGCTGTTAAGGCGATCCTGGATGCGGATGATTAGGATATTAATTTACTTACTGGGGAAAGGAGGAAAAGACAGTATGGCAATTATTTATACAACGCTTATTATTAAGGGCGCGAAGAATTATGTAGATGTGCCGGCAAGACTTAAGGAGCAGGTTAAGCAGCTCCTCATTGATCTGGATTGTGCAGAATTAATTACAGAATAGGAGACAACAAATACACGCAGAAGTTGAAGAAGAAACTGAATAACAGTTACACCAGTGCAACAAACCATGAGGGCGGAAGAACCGCCCTCTTTCAATTATACGAGGAGAAATAATATGTCAACATCAAAAGAACTAAGACAGTCATTTGCAAACAAGTATGATGAAATAATTGGCAGGAATATATACGATCAGAATTTAAGGAACTATGTACTTACTCCTTACAACGGAAAGTATTATTCGGATTGTTCATCCTCCATTTGTGCGGTTTTAAATGCAATAGGAGCGACAACAAGCTTGTTAAATACAGCCGGAATGTATAAAGCTACAAGTCTGTTTGAAAATGTAAAGGTAACAATTACAAACGGTCATATACCGGATTCCGAATTTAGCAAGTTAAGGCAAGGTGATGCATTAATGTATGTTGGTAATGATCCCAGCAGACCTTTACAGATTGGACATGTTGAAGCCATTCATACATTGGGTTCAAATGAAGCCACCACACAGATATGCGGTCATGGCAGCAACACGCCAAGCTATAAGAATATGAAAACTTATAATACTACCAGACAGGCTTCTACAGCAGGCAACGGAAAAGCCAAAGGGCTTGTTGCAGTATTAAGACGTATCAAAGACGATGGCTCAGAGCTATCCGTATCTGAATCCTATGAAATCGGAACATCCAATTCGGGGTTGACCACCACAGCAGATTTAAACTATAGACAATCACCTATAAACGGTGTAGTAAAAGGTACGTATGCAAAAGGAACTATCGTATACCCAACCGCGAAATGCTTTGCCGATGGTGCTCCCTGGTATAAAACTGATAAGGGGTGGATCTCCGGTAAATATTTGGAAGGCTGGATTCATGAACTGTCAGACTACGCACAGAGATGGTGGTATGTTCAGCCGGGATATACCTATCCGGTATCCGAGTGGATGGAATACAATGGTACATGGTTTTATATTG
>JBOFYZ010000021.1:0-1615 GCA_051654925.1 Lachnospiraceae bacterium
AACATCATATAGGCTCAAAGAAACAAAAAAAATGAACGAGAACAAAACGAAATAATAAAGGAAAAACTATTTTTGCAAGAAGATTAAGGTGGTCCCATTTTCAATTAGTAAATGGGGGAATTTTCAATTGGATTATACATCCTTATAATGAAAACAGACTTTACCTCCTTCAACGGACACAATCCGATGATTGCTTATTGCTACCCGTTGGATGTATCGCCCTAAGTATTGGACCACTTTAGTCGGGCTCAACCTTGACTTTTCCAAATGAACCACCCAGTCTTTTTGATCGCTCAGTCGTTTCAATTCTTCGGCAACATCTTTATCTTTCCACTTTTCGGATATTGTAAGCTTTTTATCAAATATCGCTCCCCGAAGCAGGAATAACATTCTTGCTCTGAATATTTTGGAAAGAGCCCTTACTGGAAGAAAGAATTTTTTGGCAGAGTCAATCCATTGCATCCCATCTGAATCCAAGCCTCCCGTCGGCACCAGCATGTGAATATGTGGATGAAGCGAAAGGTTCTGCCCCCATGTGTGCAGTACCGACAAAGCTCCCGTCTGGGCTTCCAAGTAAGATAGACAACATTTGTTTACGGCATGCCACGAGGCTTCAAACAACATATTGTATATCAGTTTATGGTTCAATAAGACAAAGTCGTTCAAAAAATCAGGCAGGGTAAACACAATATGTGCATATTTAACCGGAAGTAACCGACTTTTTATCTCATCAATCCAAACCTCTTGTTTTACCCATTGACAGTGCGGGCAATGCCTGTTTTGACACGAGTTATAGGCAATCTCATGATGTCCGCAACTTTCACAGGCAAAGCGGTGGAATCCCATCCGTTCGGCTGAACAGTTTTCAATGGCAGCCATCGCTTTAAGTTGAATAACGGACAAGTTGTTTTTCTGACGAAACAGCTCTCCATAACTTTGGAAAAGCTGCTGAATAAACCGATCAGCCATGGTCAGTAAATACTTAAATCATCCAACGGACTTTTCAAATCAGCAGGAGATCTTTGCAGATGTGTATAAATGGCTGTCGTTTTCAGATGTATATGCCCTAATAGCTTTTGTATGGCAAGCATACTGACCCCTTTTTCCAACAAATGTGTAGCGAAACTGTGTCTTAGCGAATGAACTCCCGGGTCTTTTTGAATTCCCGATTGTCGAACAATCTTCTTAAAGGTATGTTGTACCGTACTTTTTGAAATTGGATGTCCTTGGCGGTGTCCTTCAAAAAGATATACCGTGGGACGGTATTGTTGCCAATAGGTACGCAACATTAAAAGCACTTTTTCGGATAGCATTACATACCTGTCTTTCTTCCCTTTTCCAGAACGAATATGAATTTGCATCCGGTCTGAATCAATGTCCGTTATCTTCAGATTGATAAATTCCTGCAAACGCAAACCACAGGAATAAATTAAAGAATACATGGTTCGGTGCTTCATGTTTTTTATGCCACCAAGCATTTGTTCTATCTCTTGGGTGGAAAAAACATCGGGCAGCTTTCTTTCTCGTTTGGGACGTTTGATTAGAAACTTTTCCCATGGACGACCCAATACATTGCAGGTAAGTATCTTGTAGGCACTTATCATTTGATTGATGC